>JAPKDE010000061.1 GCA_028822675.1 Dehalococcoidia bacterium
ACTTTGCCTTCCGCTAGTTTGGCCTTGGTGGTATTTGTTCTCATGGTTAAGTTGGATTCCCTCCGTAGTTTGGTGAAGGCCCATTATATGAAATATGAGCATCGGTGGGAAAGGATAGCATTATTGAGGTCAATCGCATCAAAATAAGAAGAATGACCAGCCTGCAAAACAATGGTACTTGCCGAATTTAGGCACAAACATTTGACAAGACAGCTTTTCGCATGCTAGGATAGCAAAGCGTTCTCACAAATTGTTGAAAGCGCTATTTTTTTGCCCAACGAATACAGATAACAATAGGCCCCTCATTTGAGGGGCCTTTATTTTTGCCACATGCGAACCGAGATTCAATTGGTGAAGTAACTATGCGAGCGTCTGCGCATTTGCCTGAAATTCCGGCATGACGTCTTTGGCGAAACGGCGCAGGGTTGATATACCCGCTGGACAATTCAGCAGCACGTACTCAACTCCGATACTCTGTAGGGCTTGAATCTGCTCGCTCACATACTCGGATCTGCCGTAAATGACGCCAGCCTCGGCAGCCTCGCGAGTGTCTTGGAAGCTGGATTGCTGGGCTAGCTCCTGAGTCCGCCGTCTGGCTGAGACTCGGTTATCTATCGCTTGGTCGTACTCCTTTGAGTTGTCCACTATGTTCACGGACCGGGCCACCGCCACGCTCATCGGGTTAAACGTCCGGCCCAGAGATTCGACCTCCGATTTAAACAGGGCTACTTCCTTGGCAATGGTCTCAAATGAGTCAAATTGCCCCAAGAGCATGTTGAATCCAAGTTTGGCCACCTGCTTGATCGACCGAGGGCTACCGGCGCCCATCCACAGTTGCGGGTGCGGTTTTTGAACGCTTGATGGTTCCACAACCACGCCCTCGTATTGCCAGTACTGCCCTTTGTGTGACCAGGGCGAGTCTGAGGTCCAAGCCTTCAGCATTACCTCCAGACACTCTTCAAAACGGGCGTCGGCCTCGGCTGTTGGCATCGCGAACCCCTCAAATTCCTTGAGGCGATACCCCTTGCCGATTCCGGCATCAACTCGGCCACCGGACAACAGGTCCAAAGTGGCGATCTGTTCTGCCAGCAAGACCGGGTTATGCCACGGCAACACGATGACCGCCGTCCCCAGGCGCAGTGTAGTCGTCCTAGCTCCAATCCAGGTCAGTAGGTTGAGTGTTGCGGACACCTGCCCAAAGCCGGTGAAGTGGTGCTCCACTAAGAAAGTGCTGTGGTAGCCAAGGGACTCGGCCTCAACGTTGCGGTCTACAAACTCTCTAAACCCAGCGCCGCTATCCACGTTGGGGCCGCCTCGTTGGGCCTGGGCGCTCCCGAACATTCCAAACTGCATGACCAATCCTAATTTCAATATTTGAATCTGGAGAGACTTTACCACGAGCTTTGGCGAAGTAATCCGAAACAGTAGGTTTAGGGATAAAATGGCGTGGAAATGATTGCGAATTTAATGGATTCCCCTTCTCTGAATATTTAGTGGGAGACCAGCCATCGGGTGTTTCTATTGACTGAAAGCTCTACGCAAACCAGGAACCAACTGGAACGTAACAAATTAAATCTGGGATTGTTTGGCTCCAACTGCTCCGGTGGTTTGGCGGTAACAACTGTGCCAGAACGCTGGGAAGCCAGCTGGGAGAACAATCAAAAACTAGCACGTATGGCCGACGACGCCGGGATGGAGTTCATGCTGCCCCTTGGCCGCTGGAAGGGCTACGGCGGCCTAACCGACCACAACGGCTCCAGTTTTGAGACTCTGACTTGGGCTACCGGCATACTCGCCAGCACGCAGAACATCATGGCATTCGGCACTGTGCACGTCTCACTGTTTAATCCGGTGGTCGCTGCCAAGCAGATTGTGACCGCAGATATTATTGGCGGGGGCCGCTTTGGTCTTAACATAATCTGTGGCTGGAACATCGATGAATTCGACATGATGGGCGTGGACCTGGCCCTGCATGACGACCGGTACGACCAAGGGCAGGAATGGATCGATATCGTCAACCAGGCATGGAGCTGCCAAGAGCCTTTTGACTATGACGGCAAATACTACAAAGTTAAAAAGACCAACATCTATCCCAAACCCCACGGTGGTGGACGGCCATTGATCGTTTGCGCCGGAAATTCTGATCGTGGACGTGAGTACGCAGCTCAGAACGCCGACATGATGTTCACCAACCTACGGGACAGCCTGGATGATGTGCCGGAAAATACGTCTACGCTCAGAAAAATGGCTGCCGATTACGGGCGCAAAATCGGTGTGTTCTCCAACGTCTCGATAGTCTGCCGCCCTACCCAGCAGGAGGCGGAAGATTACTTTCATTATTACGCCGTGGAGCATGCTGATCATGATGCCGTGGAAAACATGATCGTAGGCCGGGGTCTAGTAAAACCTGATACCACCGAGGAGCGACTTCAGGCGATGCGCATCCGTGCGGCGGGAGGACACGGCGCATTGCCCATAATCGGTGACCCAGATTATGTAGTGTCCATCATGAAGCGGTTGTCAGAATCTGGAGTGTCCGCCCTCGCTATTGGACTGCAGAACTACCTGGAGCAGCTTCCGTACTTTCGCAATGAGGTACTGCCGCGGCTGGAACATGAGGGTCTTCGTACAAAATAGCCAATCGTTAGACTAAACGACTGATTTGAGCATAACGGCGGGTAATGTCCCGGTTATCGTCAAGGTTTCATCAAGGTTCGTTGGGCGTTTAACTTGCTCACTGAGTGGCATACCAGTAAGATTCCTATATAGGATACGCAATAAACGAAAATTAGTTGCGGTCAGTTGGCATAGATTTCCTGAAATTGGAAATCTTTAATAGAAAATTCTTTCCGGATGACCACAATGACCGCAGGTATTTAAGAATGGTTGCGTGGCAACCAAATTAGGCCGGTTTCGGGATTGAGAGCCGGCAGCGCAATGGAAAAGCATAATTTTTAAAAAACGAAACCCCGCCCCTCCAACATCGCAAGAAGCCCCAGATTCTGACCGCCAGCAGCGGTGGTGGCAACGCCTTCCCTGGAGTAAAGGTCAAAACTCCAGTTCAACTTCCCCGAAAGCGAATTCTGCCACCCGTGCTCCTTTCAAAGAAAGTACTCAGATTGATGAAAGCGCTGAGACGGTTTCCCGCCACGCCGAGCCAGCCAGAAACGCCGATACGCGCCCTGGTAGATCCGACCGCAGAGATTCTGGTGCACCCAACAACGGTGGCCGCAACGCCAATGGCCGGCCAGATAATAAAAGCCCAGATAACAAGAACTCAGACACCAAGAGCCCAGACATCAGGCGCACCGACAATACCCGCTCAGACGACAAGCGCGCCGAGAATACCCGCCGAGACAACAGCAGCTCAGGTAACTCAGGACGCCGTGGCAACGCTGCCAAGGGCGATGCCAGCCGCAACCCTGATGGCCGGTCTGAAAACCAAAATCGGGATAACACCAGGGGACCTGAAAACGCAGGGAACACGGCAAACGCAGGAAACACGGGGAACGCGGGCCGCAGCACGAACGACCGCAATAATCGTTCGGAAAACGCAGGCCCGAAGAAGAACGTCCCGGCTGAAAAGACTGACAGCAATACGGACAGAATTACTGAGGTTATTGAACGAAACAAGAAACCTCAGTCTGAGGATGTCGGCCGTAGCCGACCCGCCCCCAAAGAGACCGAAATCGTCGCAAAGGTAACCCTTGAGAAGGCCGGCGCATATTGGTTCGGTGCCCAGGAAGTTAGCCATGACGTGGCCCTGGCCTTGAAGACCATTGGCTATGAAGAACCCACTCCCATCCAGGTGGATTGCATTGGCCCGATTTTGGACGGTGCAGATGTTGTGGGCCAGGCCCATACCGGCACTGGAAAGACCGCAGCCTTCGGCATTCCGATGGTAGAGCGCGTAGACCCGAGCCAGAACATCGTTCAGGGGCTGGTCTTGGTCCCCACCCGTGAACTTGCCATGCAGGTGCGTGATGAAGTAGCCCGCTTGGGCCAGTTTCGCAAACTGGGAGTCGTCGCCTGCTACGGTGGTCAGCCAATCGCGCGACAGATCACTGCACTGACCCGCAATGCCCAGATAGTCGTTGGCACCCCCGGACGGGTACTTGATCACATCGGCAGAGGCACGCTAAAACTGGGAGAAGTGCGCACGCTTGTGTTGGACGAGGCTGACGAGATGTTGGACATCGGTTTCTTGCCCGATATAGAGAGAATCCTAGGTAACACGCCAAGAGACCGGCAGACCGCACTCTTTTCCGCCACCTTGCCTCCTGCCATCCGCGGGATAGTTGGTCGGCACATGAAATCACCGACGTGGATCCGTATCGGCAACGAAGTTGAGACCGCCCCGGACGTCCGCCAGGTGTACTACGAAGTCCTGGAACAAGACCGGATTCGCGCCTGTGTGGCGTTTCTGAAATCCCAAGCCGGTGACGGGAAAGTCCTCTTATTCAGAAGGACAAAAGCTGGGGTTGATAACCTGACCCAAGCCCTGCAACGCCAAGGAATTTCAGTGATGGGAATCCATGGTGGCCTGGTTCAAGGCGAACGAAACGCTGCCATGAAGTCATTTCACGCTGGTGATGTCAAAGTGCTAGTGGCGACCAACGTAGCCGCCCGTGGCCTGGACATCCCGGAGATATCTCACGTGGTGAACTACGACATGCCTCAAAACCTGGAAGAGTACGTTCACCGCATTGGCCGGACCGCGCGCATGGGCCGCCACGGTACCGCCATAACCTTTGTCTCCGAGTGGGACATCGAGACTCTGGACATGTTGCAGGCGAGCCTGGGCAACGATTTGGTACTTGAGAAGTTGTCCTTCTAGTAACTAGCTAACTAAGCTCTGGCCGGTCCAATAACAATGTTATTTAGATGCCCCAAACTCACACCGAGTTTGGGGCGTTGTTGCGTCTGGCCTCCGGTCTCAGTGGACAATCTAATGGGCCATCGCTAATATCGCCTAGTGATTACCAACCTTCAATTTAATAGCCAAACCAGTTCATGACACCACGAGGCCTATTGCCGGGCGTTAGAGTCCTAGATGTCACTCAGGGCATCTCCGGTCCGTATTGCGCCAAGATACTGGCTCAGATGGGCGCTGAGGTCATCAAGGTAGAACCGTTAGATGGAGATTCGGCCCGCCGCATGGGGCCATTTCCCGGTGACGTCGCTCACTCGGAAAAAAGCGGCCTGTTCCTAGCGCTGAACGCCAACAAATACGGCGTCACCCTAGATTTAACTTCTACCGATGGCGCAGAGTCCTTCCGCAAACTGGCCGCCACCGCCGATGTAGTAATAGAAAACCCGCCCCCAATTTCCCTGGATGACCTGGGCTTGGGCTACGAGATGTTGCAAGAGTTAAACCCGGGACTAATTTTGACCTCGATCACGCCGTTTGGCCGACGGGGGCCGTACAAAGACTTTAAGGCCACAGATTTGACGCTTTACCACATGAGCGGCCACGCCCACGGCCTGTTGGGGGCGGTGAAAGACCCGGACAACGACCCGCCCATCAGAGCGGGCGGGCATCAAGCGGAGTTCGTCGGCGGGCTGGCCGCCGCCACTGCCACGATGATGGCGATCTACGGCAAGCAAATGACCGGACAAGGCAGCCAAATCAACGTCTCGTCATTTGAAGCAATGGTCACCCAACTGATCAGCGGGCTGGCGAACTCAGCCTGGGGCAGACCGGCCCCGCCCAGAGACCTGGCCAAGGTTGAGGAAGCGGCCATTGGCGGCATGGTGGGCGCGATTGGTGGCATCCTACCCTGCAACGACGGCTACGTAGCCATATCGCCTAGGGAAGACGCGCAATGGGAGCGGTGGTTGGGAGTAATGGGAAATCCAACCTGGTCCACCGACGACTGTTATTCGACCCGAGATGCCCGACAGAAGAACTCGCCGTCGCTTTGGAAGCTGCTGAGCGACTGGAGCATCAGCTACTCGAAGCATGAGATTGCCCGGCTTGGACAGGAACAACGCGTTCCGTGTTTCCCGGTTAATACGGTCTTAGACCTGATGGGGGACGAACATCTGGCCCACCGTGAGTTCTTCGTTGATATAGAACATCCAGAAGCAGGAACGCTGAAATACCCCGGAGCCGCCTACAAGCTCTCCAACTCCAAACTGCCACTGGCGGCCAGGCCAGCGCCACTCCTGGGTCAACATAACCAAGAGATATTTGAAGGCTTGAACCGATGAACCAACTCCCCCTGCAAGGAATCAGGGTCCTGGATCTTAGCTGGATCATCGCCGGCCCCACCACAACGCGTTTCTTGGCATCCATGGGCGCTGAAGTCATCAAAGTGGGCAGCGCGCGCCGACCGGACCCATCCACCCGAGGACCAGCGTTCCAGGCGTATAACCAGTCCAAACGCTACGCCTCACTGAATATCTCAAAACCAGAAGGGCTGGAGCTGGTCAAACAACTGCTCGCCATCTCAGACGTGGTGATCGAGAACTTTGCCGCGGGTGTCATTGAGCGACTGGGTCTGGGTTATGACGTTGCTCGCGCGGCGAGGCCGGATATCATCATGGTCGCGTCCTCGGGGACCGGGCATTTTGGGCCCCATACAGACTACGTGGCCTATGGAAGCCTCTTGCAGCATTACACTGGGTGGAACTCGATTTCCGGCCATCCCGGCCGAGAGCCAGTCACCGGCGGGCTATGGGCCGACCCGTGGGTTGGCATGGAGTTGGCCATGGTTGCTGTCGCTTGTCTGAACAACCGCGCGCTGACCGGAGAGGGCCAATACGTGGACTTCTCCATGGCGGAGGCCCTCAGTGGCTGCCTGCCAGAAGCGGTCTTGGATTACCAGATGAATGACCGAGTGAAAGAGCCAATGGGTAACCAGGACGATTGGTACGCCCCCCACGGCGTGTATCACTGCTCCGGTTCCGACCGCTGGGTAGCCATCGCCGTCACCAACGATTCAGAATGGGCCGCCCTTTGTGGGCTGATCAGGCGACCAGACCTTGCGTCAAACTCGAAGTACGCGACCGCCGAAGGACGCAGGAAATTCCAGGACGAAATCGGTGTCGCAATCACTGAATGGACCGTGCAGCACGAAGACGTTAAAGCCATGCAGTTACTCCAGCAGGCGGGTGTGCCAGCCGGGCCGTCGCAGGACATACTCAGGGTTTTTCAGGAACCGCAGTTGAGTGAGACGAGTTACTTCAATCGGGTTCAAACTAGGGACGGCGAAGAAAGAGACCTACCTGGTCTGCCCTGGCGGTTTGAGGGTGCAGAGGCACCAACACTGACAGAAGCACCAGTCCTAGGTGAACATAACAACTACGTCTACCAGGATTTACTGGGGTTATCGCCGACCGAGGTGACCCAGATGGTGGAAGAGCAAATAATCTACTAAACGGCATTACAGCACGTCTTTACTGACCGTCTTTACCGGGCGGCTTATCCTAGCGTCATTAATAGAACTTTACCTGCACTGGAGATTCAAAATGGGTATTCTCTACGAGAAAAAAGGCCATATCGCGTACGTCACCATCGATAATCCCGACAAAGGGAACATCCTAGACCATGACACATCTGATGAGATTAGCCAGATATGGAAAGACATCTGGGACGACCGTGACGTCCGCGCAACAATACTGACCGGCAGCGGCGATCGGCATTTCTGTGCCGGTCATAACCTGGCCCCGCCGCCCGACGTTTCCCCTGAAGACCTGGAGCGGATACGGACGGAAAACATCTTCTGGCCACTTTCCGGAACGGTTAACGGTGCCAAGATGGGCGCTGACGGTCGGCTGGGCGATCACTACCCCCAAATATGGAAGCCGGTGATTGGTGCCATCAACGGCTGGGCCGCCGGGGCTGGGTTTTACATCCTGCTCACTTCAACCGACATCCGGGTGGCCTGCGACGAACACGCCAGGTTTAAGTTTGCCTTGCTGAGCCAAGGGTGGGTTGGCAATGGCCCCGGAGCTAGTTATCTGACACGGCAGATATCCCACGCCGACGCTATGAAGATACTGCTGACGGACGAAGCTTTCGACGCCAAAGAAGCTCTGCGAATCAACCTGATAAACGAGGTTGTCGCCCATGATCAGTTGATGGTTCGGGCGGAAGAAATTGCAGATAGAATCGCGGGAATGCCACCGGTGGCAGTCCGCATGATGAAGGAATTTGCCATCCGGTTTAGGGACGTCCCAGTGTCGGAAGCGTGGCGAGTGCAGACCCTGTTTAACACCCTGCTGACCCAGCTCACCACTGACGGAGATGAAGGCCGTAAAGCCTTCTTGGAAAAGCGACCAGCAGACTTCACCGGCGGCATCAGGCCCAAGGCACCAGGCTTCCCGGAACTCAGCCCAGAAGAACGGGCTTTGTTGGACGAAACGCGCCGGGAACTATACGGATAAAACTGTACTTTTTTACCTTTTTGTGCCTATATTATGGCAATTGGCGCCTTTTTAATAAAAACTTTAGAAAGCCATTCCACCGAGTTATCAAGGTCATTAAAACTGTAATTCAGCACTCGTTGGTCTGTTCCATCCCCGCCAACAGTGGCAATGATATTGGTCACTGACTCGGTCATTTCGCCGTCGTCAATAACTAGGATTTTTGGCACGGGACTGGTCTTGAACCCTTCGGCAATAATCAGGTCCGGCTGGGCTTTTGCCTGGGTCTGAACCAAGGCAGCCAACGACGCTAAAGAACTGTCTTGGTTGACCCGTTCTACCATGGTCCGCCGGTCTGGCGAACTGGCTATTGCTACCACTGCTCCCGCCCCATAGAGTCGGTCACTGTCGCTATTTGATCGAGCCGGCTCATGGCCGTGGGGGCAGTGCTTAATCGCCGTTATCTTATGGCCCCGCGCCGTGAGATTTTCCACCAAGGCCGCGGCCACTCAGGTCTTGCCGCTGTTGGAAAACCAATCACTGCAACAACCGGTGTCGGCGTAACAACCGACTGGTCTTGGGAAATATTCGTGTCGGTTGTCGGGTTGGTTGAGAGAACGACATCGGGTGGAGCACAAAGTTCGGCGGTCATGTAATAGGCCCCATTGGCGCAGGCCTTACAGAGAGTGCGGCCATCAACAACCACTTCCCTCTTGTCGTTAATTCCCTCACCACACTGGTCGCAGTCAACTCGACTCAGTGAATGACTTGGGAGGTCCTCCTGTCGTAATTTGGACCGCACCAGCGTGACAACAAACAGATCAGCGTCGTCCATTTCCATGTATGCCTGGGTCTGCGATTCCTTGGTCGAAGCTGTTGCCGAACCGTATTCCTTGGCCCGTTCTCTGGAATCGTCCCTGGCCAACACGCGGACGGCTTTGTTTTCCCGCAAATTGTAGAAGGTGGCGGCCATCTTGCCGTAGTCCATGAACTTCAAAGTGCGTTTGCCCAATTTGCAGCCGGTAACAGACTGAATCGCGTCGGTGGCGCAGCGGTCAATCTCCACGTACACGATCAGGTCCCTGGATGACTTGGGGTCATAAATGCCAACTTTGCGGCATCCCAGCATGGCAAGGCGAACACCCAACACTTGACCTGGGCATAGGTGCCCGTGATTAGCCGCTGATTGCTTAAGTAGTTCCCCAAGGTCTTCCATTCCAGTTCCTCCGGCACACAGATGCAGCTTATTAAACATTCTGAAAGATAGGTACCGGGTGTCACAGTGCCGTTCGCAACAGTTAAAGGGAGTCTATTGGCCTTAAAGGCGCGGTAAACGAGACCTAAGTTTGGAGAAGACGAACAAGACTTAAATGCGGCGACTATGTCGATTATAGAGGATATCTGGAGGGATTCTATGGGATTTCGAAGAACAACAACGGGTAAGACTTCCAGGCGGCCAGTCAAACGACGAATTATGTTTGTGCCGAGAAGGTCAGCCCTTTAATTACCCGTTAGCTGAAGTTAGAAAGGTTCAGAATCTCGGCGCTCTTCTGGTCGGTGCCCAATTCCATAATGGCAACTTGACCAAGACGCCGTATCTGCTTGGGCAGACTGGGGCTGCCCGGATTCACCATCAAAATTCCCTGATATTCTTCAACTACCGGGTAGTGGGTGTGGCCGAATATCACAATGTCCACCGGCGCATTAAACACCTTCTCAAGGGCAGAAGAAAGATTGGAGTCTTTGGGGAAGTGTTTGGATAAAGGGGTGAACTCGGTCAACTCCTGGGCCATGCCGGGCACCAGCAGATCGTGGATTATCCCAATGCGGTGGCCCTCAAGCTCAATCACACGGGCCATGTCCACAACGCGGTCGTCTTCTTTGAAATGGGCCTCTGCACCCAACTCAACAGCATATACAGGGGCAATCTTTTCCAACCAGTCTAGGCAATCTGGCTGGTAAATATCACCGGCGTGAATAATCACGTCAACTCCTTGGAACGCGGCCACAACCTCTGGCGGTGGCTCATCTCCCACACTGGGGTTATGGGTGTCAGATATCAGTCCCACTTTCATGGTAATTACTCCGTGATTATTCCGTGTTTGCTCCACGGGATTACTCCACGGGCCTACGCCAATGGAGCTTTAGGTCATAGTGAGTTGGCTTCCGGTATTCTACACGCAGATACTCCCATACGCCCATCCACCCATGACGTGTTGTTACAATTCTGCATGAATAACGCTGGGTAAAGCGCCGAGACCACTAAATTAAGGAGTTTGACTACATGGCAACGCATAACGACCCTAGCCCCTGCATGGCGATCGCAGAGCAACATCTGAGCTACGATCAAGTGCAGGCGGCCATGAAAGTAATGATGGACAAAGCCCGCGCCACGTCTGAAACACCAGTGTGCATCGCCATAGTAGATGCCTCAGGGAATATGGAGGCCTTTGCCAAGATGGACCACGCCCGTGTGTTTACCCGCAGGCATGCCGTGCGGAAGGCCTACTCTGCCGCCATCCTTGGCATCAACAGCGGCGACTGGGGTGCGCGCATGAAAAACATTGGCCAAAGCGTAAGTGAGAATGGCGATCCCCAGGTCACCTACGAACAGGGTGGCGTCGTCATCATCAAAAACGGCGCGATTCTGGGTGGCATTGGAGTTGGTGGTTTACGCGGCCATAACGCCGACGAAGAATTGGGCAAACTGGGCCTGGAAGCCCTGGGACTATAGTCAGAGACTTCAACTCATCAACTACTGGGCAGCTTCAGCAAGTACTGGGTTGCCCTGCGGTTGCCTGAGTTGTTAATTAAATGTCTGGCTAAGCGTCTGGTGAAGGGATTACTCCTGTAACTCCTTGTTCCACTAAGTCGTCAATCTCGCTGCCGTTCAGCACTGCGCCGGCAGTCACACCGTGGGCCTGGAGTAGGTGCATCACCTGATAATGGTCGCGTTCCAATGTCCAGGCAGTGATAATCCCGTCCAGCTCGTCCTGGTTTTAATGGCGTGTGTCTCGTTACTCAAACCGGGGATCAAACGCCAGGTCGGGCTGTCCGATGGCCTCGCAAAGCCCCAACCATTCATCTTCAGAACTAACGGAAATCGCCGTCCACATGTCATCGCCCACG
>JAPKDE010000312.1 GCA_028822675.1 Dehalococcoidia bacterium
CCCGATCGTGAGGGCCAACAATGACAGGTTCTTCAGTGGTATTCCCGCAGCGGACCAGGCGGCATTCATCAACACCATTCAGAAGATGATGCAGAGCGCTGGCCCTGTTGCTGAGTGAGGAAAACCCAATGAAGAACTCAATAACTGGGACCGAACAAGCTGATAACCTAGCCGCCACCGGGTCAGGTCGCGGTGTCTTGGTGGTGGTCTGCATCGCCATGTTCTTTGGGGTCTTGAACGCCTCTGCCGTTGGGGTTGTCCTGCCGGAGATTGCAAGGGATCTATCCGCAGAGACCGCCCAAATAGGCTGGCTGATGGCCCTTGGATTGTCCTTGGTGTTACCTTCGATAGTTAAACCCGAGGTATCAAATGATCAACCAACGGTGGAGACTCTAACGGTTATGAAATGGACGCCGAACTGCTCGGTGCCCTGGCATCCGGAATGTGTGGAAATATTGGCGACCGACCCGGTTGCCGCGACCAGATAAGGAGATAGAAATCACTACCAATTCAAACGAATCTCAGATAGACGTCAATTGCGAGCCTATTCGAATCCTCGGCATCTCTGGGAGTTTACGCAAGGCGTCGTTCAATAGTGGACTGCTGCGGGCAGCGCAGGAGTTAGCGCCGAAGTGGGTGGATTTTCAAATCTTTGACATCAGGGATATTCCGTTCTACGACGGTGACCTTGAGCCAGAAGGCGACCCGCAGTCCGTGGAGGCTCTCAAGGCTGCAATCCAAAACTCCGAGGCCGTGGTCTTTGCGACGCCGGAGTACAACTGGGGTACATCTGGAGTCCTGAAGAATGCCATTGACTGGGCGTCGCGTGACCGCACGGAAGGTTCATTGATGGGAAAACCGGCCACGATAATCGGAGCCGAAGGAAGGGCCGGAACCGCCCGAGCTCAGATGCAACTACACGAGACACTGGGCGAGACTGGGGCGTTGGTGATGGTGAAACCTGGCCTGCAGGTCATGGCATTCTCCGACCAACAGTTTGACGGTGACGGCAACTTGATTGGTGAGACCACTAGAGGGCTTTTGGAGAAGCACCTAGAATCCCTGGTTAGGTGGACCGTTCAAATTGTGCGGCCCGTGGAATTCGTCAGTTACTCCTGCGAGATGGACGCTGCGGCAGACTAGCTAGTTACTTGCGACGCTCGCGTAGTTTTGCGTAGACCTCTTCGGGTTGGACACCGCTGACGGCCAGGAGCACCAGGGTGTGGTAGAGCATGTCAGCCACTTCGCCAGGTAGGTTCTCGGTGTCGCCGATGGCTGCGGCAATGGCAGTTTCGCCAGCCTCTTCCACCACCTTTTGGGCGATGCGCGGCACTCCCTCATTGAACAGAGTAGTGGTGTAGCTGCCTTCGGGCATCTCTTCCTGACGGTCCTTGATTATGGCGAATAACTCGCCAAGGACGCTGGGGCCAGACTCGGTCTTTTCGTACTCGTCGTCTTCGGGGACGGCTTCCAATTTGTTGGTGAAGCAGGACACGTCACCGGTATGGCAGGCTGGGCCGTCGGGGTCGACCTTTAAGAGAATCGTGTCGGCGTCGCAGTCCAGCCAGGCTTCTTTCAGGTTCAGGTAGTTTCCGGACATCTCCCCTTTGTGCCAAAGGTCTTCCCGGCTGCGACTGTAGAACCAGACCTGCACACCCTCCACGGTTCTTTTCAATGAGCCCGGGTTCATATAGCCCATCATCAGCACCTGGCCGGTGTTGGCGTCCTGGGCGATGGCGGGCAACAGGCCCTGTTCGTTCAATTTAATGTTCATAATTGGCCTTGATTAAATTCGCAGGAATTTCTGAGGGATTTGTGCGGAAAATTCTGAGCGACGGCTTAAATAACCAGACTTAGAGTGGCATGCCTTTTTTTAGGAGAAGTGGTAGCTCCGACAGGCTGGATATCTGGTGGGTTGGCTTGGGCAGATTTGGGTCTACAGGGCGGTCGTCCCGATTGATCCAAACCGGGTGCATACCGACTTCGCTTGGCCCGAACACGTCCTCAAGCTGGCGGTCTCCAACGTAGGCGGTCTCTCCGGCAGCTACACCCAATTGATCCAGCATCATCTGGAACAACTCCGGCCGGGGCTTGTAGATCTGGGCCTGCTCGGAGGTTAGCACCGTGTCAAAGCCGACTTCCAACAACTCCAAGTTGGGCAGCAAGAACCCGTCATCGGCATTGGACAAGAGGGCCACGGTGTAGCGCTCGTGGACCTCTGCCAAAGCTTCATTCGTCTCCGGATACGGGTCGCGTTTGGAAATGTCCCGGAAGAATTGCTGGGTGGCTGCGTGGGGGTCTCCTTCCAGATTCAGAGCGGCGAATGACCGTTCAAAACCGCCTTTCCAGGCGCTGAAATAGCTCTGGAAGGGTAGGCTTGGATCCAACCGATTGTTCTGAAATTCCTCTTCTGCCGGCTGCCAGTTGTCCCATAGTTCTTGGGCGGTCGTAGCCAGCCCTTGTTGGCTGACGACATTGCCAAAGATTTGGATATTGGAGTCGTTGGGATTCTGAACGAGGGTCCCATACATGTCGAAAATTAACGTGGTGTTTCGTGGCATCGATAGCTACCTAATTTCCTGAGTGA
>JAPKDE010000062.1 GCA_028822675.1 Dehalococcoidia bacterium
TGCCGCAACTGAAGTGCCCGGTCTATGCGCCGCGTTTGGCCCACGGCCTGATCACCGCCAAGCTGAAAGAACGGCGGGTGGCCAGAGACTTGGTTGTGACCCCCATTGACCCCGGTATAGTCCATCAGATTGGAGAGAGTTTTGAGGTGTCATGGTTCCGGGTGTGTCACAGTATCCCAGATGCGATGGGTATCGCCATTGGGACGCCGCTGGGAACAGTGATTCACACTGGAGACTTCAAGATTGACCATACTCCAGTGGATGGTCGTATCTTTGACCTGCCGACTTTGTCTCACTACGGAGACGACGGCGTGCTGCTGCTTTGTTCTGACTCCACCTACGCGGAAGTGCCGGGTTACACAACGTCAGAGAAGGTTGTGGGGGAAGCGCTTGATCGAGCCATTGGCGAGGCCGATGGCCGGGTGCTGGTGGCAACCTTCGCTTCATTAGTGTCCAGAGTCCAACAGGTGGTTGACGCTGCTGTGAAACATGGCCGCAAGGTTAGCGTCGTCGGCCGCAGCATGGTTGACACCATCAAGGTCGCCACTGAGTTGGGTTACCTGAAAATACCGGAAGGGATTTTGGTTCCGCTGGCAGTGACCAGAAAACTACCCGCAGAAGAAGTGGTCTTGATGACCACCGGCAGCCAGGGAGAACCAACTTCGGCCCTGGTGCGGATCGCCAAGCAGGAACACCGCGACGTCAACATCATGGCTGGAGACACGGTGATTATCTCGGCCACCCCAATTCCGGGCAATGAGCTGCCCGTTAGCCACACCATCGACAATCTGCTCCGGCAGGGAGCCAAGGTCCTCTACGACCGGATTGCTACGGTCCACGTCCACGGACACGCCAGCCAAGAAGAACTCAAGTTGGTTCTGCGTTTGGTGCGACCCAAGTACTTCCTGCCCGTGCACGGCGAGTTCCGACACCTAACCGCCCACGCCCAATTGGCCTGGGATCTAGACGTGGCCAAAGACGGGATTTTTGTGATGGTGGACGGCGATGTTCTAGAACTGACCGAAGACGGATCTCGCATGGACGAGCGCGTCTCCGCCGGCCCCATTTACATCGACGGCCTGACCGCCCGTGACGACAAGAGCGCGGTGTTTTCCGAGCGACGTAGCCTTGCCAAAGACGGGGTCTTGGTTGTCGTAGTAACTACGAGCAAAGACACCGGCGAGGTTGTGGGCCATCCGGAGGCCGTTTCCAGTGGGTTCTTGGATGAAAGTGAAACCGGCAATCTGTTTGAAGAACTAAGTGTTGCTGTGGCCAAAGAGTTGTCCAACAGCGGCACTCGCCACAAGAAAAACGGTGAAAATGGTGAGTTTAAGGCAAAAGTCAAAGAAACTGCCCGCGGCTTCATAGCTAGCTCAGTTCGCCGTTCCCCTATGATAGTTCCAGTGGTCTTGGAGGTTTAATCCAGCCACTCGCCGGATAACGGCCATAGCAACTGCCACTGGAGGGATATAGTGGCCAGTTCCATTGGGCGTAAGCGGGATGATACTGCTTCGCCATCGATAAAGGACCTCATCCATGGAGCCCCCGGGTCACTGCTAGACGCTCTGGTCGTATTGGCCATTGGTCTTTCTGTTGGTCTGTATTTTGGCTTCTCTACAGACGCACGCGTTTGGGCTGTTGAAGCCCTAGGCTATGGCTGGATTCCGTTTGGATTCTGGATTGCCGTATCTCTGCTAACGCTCCGCTACAACCGCCACGTAATCTCCGTCCATTGGCGTCGCTGGATTATTGCTGCGGCATTGGTCGCCATTTCGATTGGCATACTCTCCACCATTTTCCCTGAAGATGGCGCGTTGGAAGATGTCAGCCTGGGCGGCAAATGGGGCGCATACCTTGGTGGCACTCCCCTGATTTTAGCCGCCGCCAAAATGGCTGCCATTGTGCTGCTCGTTCCCCTTGTTGTTCAGCTAAAGCGGGCCGGTTCTGTGTATCTACGCTACGGCCGGTTTTTACTGTTGGGCATCCAGGTAGCGGTGCTTTATTTCTACATCGCCATTCAAGAGTCAGCCAGATTCCTAGACCGAAGATTCCGCATCCTGCGTTTCGGGATGCACCGGAAGGCGTCACGCAAAGACCTTTTGAAGATGCTGGTCATGGGGACGTCCAAAACCCCGGTGCGCACTCTGGCCTACCAGGGCGATACGGAAGGCGGTATTGCATTAAAGGACCGCCCGGAAACTGACTTGGACGAGTACGAGCCAGGCGGCCGAGGCAGCTCAAACTCCGGCAACAACTCCAGCAAAAACAACGACCACGACAAGGACAACAACGACGACTATGAAGAGTGGGAGATGCCAGAATCTGGTCTAATCCCCACCTTTGATAACAAAGAACCCCCGCCGCTCAAGAGCTCCAAGGCGACCAAGACCGTTGCTTCTAATGGCAGCAGCGGCGGGACCGGGAAAAGTACCGCGGGAGGCTGGCAGACACCTCCGGTGGACGGACTGACTCCGCCAGACACGCACCATGCACCGGAAGCGGCCCTCCAAGATATGGCCCGGCTGGTTGAAAGTACCCTTGGCGATCACGGCGTCCGCGTTGAAGTAACCGACGTTAAAGCCGGGCCCAGGATCGTGCGCTTTGGCTTGGTTCCCGGATGGGTTCCCAAACGAGGGGATTCCAGGCGTGGTGCCATCGGTCTAGACACGGAAAACGACGACCCGTCATCCGTGGAGCGGAGTCGAGTTAAAGTCCAGAGCATATTGACCCGCGAGAAGGACATGGCCCTGGCGCTGAAGACCCCGTATTTGAGGATTGAGGCGCCCGTTCCGGGTGAGGCCTTAGTGGGTTTGGAAGTGCCCAGTCCTTCGCCCAGCAAAGTGCACCTGAGAGAAGTTATAGAAACGCCCGCATTCAGTCGGTTGGTGGCCAAGGGTGGTCTGCCGATTGCCTTGGGTCAGGACACTGGCGGTAGTCCTGTGGTCTTGGACTTGGCGGCACTGCCCCACATGTTGATCGCTGGAGCAACGGGCAGCGGCAAGAGCGTTTGTATCAACTCCATTGTGGCCTCGTTCCTGCTCACCAAGACCCCGGACCAGTTGCGGATCCTCATGGTTGACCCCAAGCGTGTTGAGCTAACTCCGTTCAACGGCATACCCCATCTGATTGGCCCGGTGATTGTGGACGCAGAAGAGGTAAACACCGCGCTGCGTGGCCTGATCCGGGAGATGCTCGCCCGCTACAAGTTGATGGAAGAAATTGGTGCCAGGAACATTGAGGGCTACAACAAACGCGCCAAAGAGAAGATGCCATTCTTGGTGCTGATTGTGGATGAACTGGCCGATCTCATGATGGTTGGTGGGTTTGCAGTGGAACAAAACCTGGTGCGGCTGGCCCAACTAGGCCGGGCAACTGGCATCCACCTGGTGCTGGCTACCCAGAGGCCGTCAGTCAACGTGGTTACCGGATTGCTCAAGGCCAACGTGCCGGCCCGGGCCGCCTTTGCTGTGGCCTCTCAAGTCGACTCCAGGGTCATTCTTGATGCCATTGGCGCAGAGAAGCTGTTGGGCAAAGGCGACATGCTCTTGCTGCACAATGAGTCTCCCAAGCCCAGTAGGGTGCAAGGGACGCTGGTCTATGACCAAGAGATTGACCAGATCGTGGAGTACTGGCTGAGCCAGGAAGGCCCTGCGGTGCCAGAGATCAATGTGTCTGAACCCGAGATTGAAGAAAGCGAAGATAGCGTTGACGCTCACATGATGGAGGAAGCCAGGGAGTTGGCTGCCAGAAACCCGCAGTTGACCAGCTCGTATCTGGAGCGTCGACTTAAGATTGGCCGAGGCAAGGCTGAAGAAGTGATCGAGCTGTTGGAAGAAGAGGGCTTCTTAGACGCCCGCTAGTTTCTATTCTAAGTTTCTGGTTCAAAAACTTAGGGCGATGCCACAAAATCTTCGCCATGTAACTGAACGAACACCTTATTGACCCTGCTTATCCGGTCAGTCGGGGTATGTTTTAGGAATAGCTGGTAGATTTCAGCGTCGGTAAACTTTCGGTCTTCTTCAATACTGGTCTGGAATATCTCCCGCCAGGCCGCGTGGAATGGCCCATCGTCCATGGCGGCTTTTAGCCCTCTGATGATTTTCTCACCGTAGTTGTTATAGCAAAACCGGTGGGCTATTGGTTCTGGATAGTAACCAGGATAGGCCGCTGCAATCTCCGTTATGTTGGTCACGTCATTAGGGCAACTTGACCGTTTGCTGCGGGGTGCTACTTCCTGGTTGTACAGATCAAAGCCCACCTGAGTAGCCAGGAAATTGGCCGTGCCCTCCCAGAACCAGGACGAGTCCATCACCCGATAAAAATGGGTAATCTCATGCACGATTCCGCCCTCAATCAGCTGCGGTAGGCTCGCGTCCTCCGAAAGGTCCAGGGTGAAGTGAGTTCCGTAGTTGATTCCTCCAGCGTCGATGTTGGTGCTAAACAGCATGATGATTTCTTTCACCGGCAGCGGAAAACCCATGTAGTTTTCTATGGCCAAGACTGCGGAGCGCAGATGGGTCATGGTGGCTGATTCCGTTTGGTGTTCCAGGAATCTGACCAGGTAAAGATCCACTGATCCTGAGAGTGGCAGTGGCTCCGTGGTTTTCTCCATATAGAACCGGTTGTCCACCAGTGATTGGTAATCAGTGGGTACGCTCTTTGCTTGGCCAGGAAGGACTGTGAGCACCACGGCTTCGTCGTCGGTGATGCCGTCTTTGTACCAGCTTTGTTTGGTGAGCAGCGCCCAGTCCTCTGGGTCTTGGTTCAGGGTTTTAATGGCGTCCACAGCGCTGACATCGTGCCTCTCAACCGAGTCTCTGAAGAAATCCATATTGGCTACCTGCACGCTCAATGCTGGTGAACTGTTAAATAGTCTGGCGGTCGCCTTCAGCAGGTTGATCTCTTGGTCTTCTGCCGGTGCGGTGATGAACCACGGAACGGCCGCTACGATTTCGGCGGTTGGTTGATCCAGCAAAGCCAAGAGGCCAAGTGCCAGTTTGTCATTTTCAGATATCCCATCGTTGATCCATTCAAGGCCGAGTAAGACTGGTGGCAGGTCGGGGTCTACGCCTGAAATCGTGGCCAGGCGCGATATCAAAGTAAATTAGGCCAGGGTCAGGTCGTCCAAGAACCAGCCATTCTCCAGCAGCGATTGCCTGGTGGCAGGTTGGAGGTCGACGATCTCTTGAATGGCAACTGCCTCGTCTGGAGAGATATCGTCTCGAAGCCATGGCAGTTCAAGTAAACCAGCTAAGAACGCAGTATCGTTCTGGGCGATTAAAGCTAGGTTTCGCTGGACTACTCTTAGGTCTCCGGTGTGGCCTTGCACCACCCACGGCAACGATGCCACCATTATCGAAACGTCCGGGAACGGCGCCAAGTCCAAGAAACTTTGCAACCAGAATTCCTTTGTCTGGACTGAGACAGGGGCGCCCTTTAGCCATTCAAGGTCTGTCATGGCGCCACCAAGCTCAACGTCCGCTGATGAAATACTGGCAAACGTCTCTATCGCGGCCGTCTAGGCGCTATTGACGCCGTCGGACACCCAGCTTGAGCCGGTCAAAAACCGGGCCGGGTTGATGTTCTGACCTGCGATGGACCTGAGGGCAGATACCGCCCGTTGTTCAAATCGATCTAGATTCCCTTTTGTCCAGGACAGGCCTGCTAATAGATTTTGTTCCGGCGTGAGGATGGGTGTCGGCTGAGGCCGGGGCGTGGGACTTGGAGCGGGAGATGGCGTATTTGCGGCGACGCTGGTGGGCTTGGTAGTTGGGGTAGGGGGCGCTGAAGGTTCCGGGGTTGATGTGCCATCCCTAACCTGTGTTGGTTCTGTTATTGCTGTGGGCGCAGCGGTGGCAACAGGCTCAGTAGTTGTCGATGGTGCGGGTGTGGCTGCCGCGCTACAGGCAATTAGACTAATGAGAAGGGCAAGGCCAGCCAGAAACTTGGTGATCGGTCTGAAGTACCTGAAAGTATGCTGCATGGGAAATGTTCAGTTCTCTTTTCCAGTTCGAGTAGAGGCAATCTTACCAAACCGAGTTTGTTCTGGGAGGTAAATCCACTAACGGTTTTTCAAGCTGGCTTTGGTTTGCTATCATGGGCTTGACCCGTTGAAAACCAAGAAGGCTGATGACTAGGTTGAATAAATAGTTCTTGCTGATAGACCTTCACACCCATAGCTATCCCCACTCTGACGACAGTTTCATGAGTGTTGACGAATTGATTGAGGGCTCCAAGTCTCTGGGACTGGACGCCATATGCCTCACCGACCACGATGCATTCTGGACCACCGAGCAGATAGACGACCTCTCCAACAGTCACAATTTTCTGATTATTCCAGGATGTGAGATCAATACTGAGGCCGGACACGTATTAGTATTTGGACTAAGCAAATACGAATTTGGAATGCATAAACCCGAATTCCTCCAGGCTTGCGTAGACAAAGCAGGCGGGGCAATGATAGCTGCCCACCCCTATCGTCGGCGCTTTATAGAGGAACCGGCGGAAAAACCCGGCGTCCGGGAAGAGATGTTGGAACGGGCGGGCGGTGATGAGTTCTTCCAGATGTGTCAGGGCCTGGAAGCGCTGAATGGGCGCGGCCTTTCAATACAAAACCAGTTCTCGCTGGACTTAGGTGGGATGCTGAGTGTGAGCATGACCGCCGGTAGCGATGCCCATAAAGTGGAACAGATAGGCACCGTGGCAACCGAATTTGAGCGGCCTGTATCCTGTTTGGCAGACCTCATAAAAGAACTGCAGGCAGGCCGATTCCATCCGGTGGACCTTAGACACAAAACCGCCCCCGATACGTAGTAGTAGCAGAAGATTACTAATATGGAGTGCTTCGGCACATGAGTCCACTGCTGAGAATAGAAGACCTAACTGTGAGTTTTGGCACCTCCGCCGGTCGGGTCAGGGCGCTGAACAATGTGAATATTACCCTTGAAGAGGGTGAGGTCTATTGCGTAGTTGGCGAGAGCGGCTCCGGCAAGAGCACTTTGGCTTTGACGGTTATGGGTCTGCTGCCCCATAACGCTGAGGTTGCCGACGGTCGGATCATGTACAAGGACATTGACCTCCTACGGTCTGGTCCTGACCAGATGCGGGATCTTCGCGGTCGCGAGATCGCTCTAGTCTTCCAGGACGCTAAGTCGGCGCTGAACCCCCTTGAGTGCATCGGCCCCCAATTAGAAGAAGTGATTCTGGAGCACAGTGATGTGTCGCTTCGGAACGCCAACAAAATGGCCCAAGACATGCTCCACGAGATGGGCCTGCCAGACCCAAAGCGGATTATGGGCCAGTATCCATTCGCCCTGAGCGGCGGCATGTGTCAACGGATCATGATGGCAATGGCATTGATCCTTCGACCAAAACTACTCATCGCCGACGAACCAACCTCCGGTTTGGACGTGACTCTTCAGGCTGAATTACTCCACCGGATAAGGGAACTGGTTAAGGATTTCAACTCTTCAGTTCTGTTGATTACCCATGACATGGGCGTGGTTGCGGCCATGGCCAAGAAAGTGGGCGTGATCTACGCTGGCAACGTGGTGGAGAATGCCGAGGTGGTGCCGTTGTTCCGGCGCTCCCAGCACCCTTATACCTGGTCCTTGCTACAGGCATTGCCGCGGATGGATGACCCAGGGAAAAGGATCAAGCCGCTGCCTGGTAGCCCGCCAGACATGATCAACCTGCCCATGGAGTGCCCGTTTTTGCCTCGGTGTTTTAAAGCGCAGAGTCAATGCCGCGCCGAGGTAAAACCCAAGTTGGTTGAGACCGAGCGGAACCACTTTGTGGCCTGCTATAACCCGGTAATACCAGTAGGTGAATTGAACGCGGATTAGGTCTAGCGGTTGGCCACTCCGTCTCCCACCAGCAGCTCCAAAGCCAACTCGGGTTCTAGCTTTCCGCGCTTGATGGCCAGATCGGCCTCTAAAAGCTGGTTGTACCGCCTGATGATCTCCGGCATGGGATGACGGCGTGCTTGCTCAGCGGTCTTCCGAACTACAAAGTCTGAAGATGTTCCCAGCCGGCCTTTCAATTCACTCTGCGGAACTTCCCGGTCCATGGCGTCACGGGCCAAGGCCAGCAGGCGTAGCTGGCGTTCCACCATGCTAATCACGTAAAGGGCTTCCTTGCCGTCTTGTTTCAGTTGGTGGAGCAACCGCAGGGCCACGCCGGGGCGGCCTTCAATCATGGCGTCAACGGCAGTGAAGATACTGGCCTCGCGCACTTGGGAGACCATTTCGCCCACGTCTGATTCCTGAATCTCCCGGCCTGCGCAGAAGAGGGCCAACTTCTCCAGCTCTTGGTTCAGAGTCCACAGGTCGTTGCCAACCAGGTCGGTGATCGATCGGTTGGCTGCGGGGCTGATGGAACCGCCCTTGGCTTCGATGGAGCCCTTTACCCAGCGGGCCAGCCCCTCGCCGTTGGGAGCGGATAGTTCTTCTACTTGAACCACGGACTTTAGCATGCGCAGCAGCGGGTTGCTGGCACCCAATGAACCGTCGGTGAACACCAGCACTGTGGTGTCTGGCATCTGGGGAATGGCTTCACCCAGGGATTTCCACTGGCCAGCCACCCCTGAGTCGTCGGAAGACGCCCGCTTGCGGCCACGGCCCTTGGACTCGGCTGTGCCCAATAACCCTTCAACGATTATCAAGCGATAGTCGTCCATGAACGGCAGGGCATTGCACATGCTCAGCAATTCGCCTGGCTTGGCTTGGGAGCCGATCAAGCGGTGCCGGTTGGCTTCCAAGACGTCAGATGCTCCAGACTCGTTGATGAGCTCTTCCAAACGCTTGGGCACCAAGAAACTATCACCATGTAGTAGATGAACCGGCAAATTGGACTCCCCAAATATTGGCCCCAAATTAATGGAGGCTGGCAGGCTGGATTATAGCACTGGTTCATGTTGGTTCACGCCTAGCCGATAAACCTTGAGTTGTCAGCGCTTTTGATCTTTTCGTTGATTTTATCTCAGCGCGCTAGGTGATGTTACCTTAGCGCGCTAGCAATATTTCTAGTGGCAGTGGCAACCGTTGTGTGGTTTAATATGCGGGATTTGATAAGAAGCATCACGAAACTCAATATGGAGAGTATTTAGAAATGGATTTTGCCCTATTCTCCCATGTGCCCTGGCCAGAAGGTGTCGACCCTAAGCAGGTTTATGATGACATTACGGAAGAGTTCGTCCTTGGTGAAGAACTGGGGTTCAAAAGCGCTTGGATGGCCGAACACCACTTCACTCGCTATGGGCTGGGTGCTGCTCCCAATGTCTTAGCCAGCCACATTGTGGCTCACACCAGCACCCTCAGAATCGGATCGGCTGTGTTTGTATCCCCTTTGCATCTACCAGCCAGACTGGCTGAAGAGATCGCAACGCTGGATGTGCTCAGCGGTGGGCGGATCGACGTGGGATTTGGCCGGGGCGCGGCCTCTTCTGAATACAAGGTCGCCGACGTACCTTTGGATGAGAGCCAGCAGCGGTTTCAAGAATCAATCACCATGATTGAGGGTCTCTGGACCACCAAGAACTACTCGTTTGAAGGGCAGCATTACAAGATCACCAACGCAAACTTGGTGCCACAGCCAGTGCAGAACCCTCATCCTCCCATGTACATTGCGGCCACTCGGACCAAGGCCACCCAGGATTTCGTAGCAGGCTCGGGCCACCCGTTGATCATCGGCGTGGTGCTAGACACCGAAGATGCCATGAGTTTGTGCCACACCATGATTGACCTGGCAAAAGCCAAGGGCAACAACATGTCCATGGGGCAGATTCCCTTCTTCCGATACTTCTATGTTGCCGAAACAGAAGATCAGGCCAGAGCCGATGCCAAACCGGCGTTGGACTGGAACATAGACATGATTCAGTGGCGTCGGACATTCGACACCGGAAGCGAAGTTTGGGAAAAGATGGAAGACTTCAGAAATACCCGAACAGAACTTCCTCCCAGCTTCGAATACCTCTATGAGAACAGGGCATTCATCGGCACTCCGGACCAGATTATCGCCAAGATAAAGGCGCTGCGGGACGAGGGGATTGAGTTCTTTGGTTGCAACTTCTCCTTTGGCGGAATGCCGCAGGAGAAAGTGCTCAAGTCCATGCGGCTGTTCGCCAAAGAAGTGATGCCCGCGTTTAAGTAGGCGTTGAACCTAGCTTCGTCTAGACCCTTGGTTCCTGACCACGGTTGGAATGCCACAAAGCTAGTATGTCGACTTGGTCGGTCTGGACGCGTTAGTAGAGGAAATAGCGAATCCGGCTCAGGAATACCCGCCGTACTCCGGGTAGAGACGGGTTTGTGGCTACTGCGCCGATGTTGGGCTGTTCGGAAAACAAGCTGAAGGCTTGCTCCAAGTCGTCACGAAACGCAGCCGGAGCTGCCGTTCTGTTAGCCGACCACCAAGAGGCAGCCTCTTCTATTTGGCGAGCTGCACTTGCTACAACCTTGATTGGCAACATTGGGTCGGCTATGAGATTTTCTTGATCACATTTTCGCCGCTGACCAAGTCGTCTTGCTCTGCGTCGGCGATGGCTTGAAGAAAGTCGGCCTCGTCTTCAGCATTCAGGGTGAAAGTGATTTCATCGGAGACAAGAATCGTGACAGTGGAACCCTCACTGATAGGGTCACCTTCAACGACAACCTGGCCACCTACGACTTTTCCTTTGGTGATTGCATGGTCAAATTTTACCTTCGTTCCGAATTCCTGGTCTAGGGATGAGCGGGTAGGCGCTCACCGTGGAAGCCGGAGCGGTCTTCAAACGACGTTCCGGATTCCGGGTAGACCTGTTGGTATAGACCACGGGTTCTGAGCTTGATGGTCTTGTTGACCCGCAGCGAAAGTTCTGTGGGGTGGGCGTTCTGATCCTTATACATTTCACTCTGTAGCGGGCTGCCGTCAATCATCTCCCAGATGCACAGGTACTTGAGGGCGTTATTCCCGTCTTCCAGCTTGAACCGGCGGGCGGAGACGTACCCGGGGATGGCCATGCGCTCGGGCAGATGCTGCTCGTTGTACCATTCGTTGAATTCAGCTTCGTCTGATTCGTCCACTTCCATTGTGACTACCAAGACAGTATTGCCAACGTGGATTGAGGAATGTTCGTTGTTTGTATCAGTCATTTTTCTCACAGGTTTTTCAGAGGTTAAGTCTAATCACTGGGATTACTAATCATGGAAACCCGACTGTGCCGGCCGCTTGCGAGGGTTGAGGACGGTAGTATAACATTGGGCGTGGTTTTTCCTGCTGAAAAACTAGCCTTGAGTCCATTTATATTTGAGACTGGCAAGGGGACGGTATGAACCACAAGGTTCGCCTTAAGGTCAACGGCACCGACCATGAATTAGACATCCCGGCTCGGCGTCTATTGGTCGATTGCATCCGGTACGACATTGGTCTCACCGGAACCAAAGAAAGTTGTAGTGTGGGCGTATGCGGCGCCTGTGCCGTGCTGGTAGACGGCGAGATGTACGCCT
>JAPKDE010000313.1 GCA_028822675.1 Dehalococcoidia bacterium
CATGGGCTCCCGGATGCTGCTCTGGATGGTTACTGCCTACCGACCACTGGATATGAACTTGGTCTGGCGAGTGGCCGACCCTGCCCGGTTCATGCCGCGCATCGCCGTCGGTCTGGTGGTCTTTGTGGTGGGTGCCACTGCTTTCTACGCCCTGGCCTTTCAGCAGGTCTACGCCAAAGACCATCCAGCCGTCACGGCGTCCGAATGGATCAATGACAACGTTCCCAACGGCACGGCCATTGTCAGCGATAACCACTGGGACGAGTTTGTGCCCAATCTATATACCTATGACCTGTGGCAGTTCCCGGTTTACGAAAACGACACTATCGATAAGATGGACACCCTCTCTGAGAAACTAGCGGCCTCCGAGTATGTTGTCTTTTACAGTAGCCGTCCCTACGCCAGCGCCGCCCGGGACCCAGAGCGGTTCCCATTCAGTAATAACTATTACCAGAACCTATTCGACGGCAGTCTAGGATACGAGCTGGACCGGTCTTTCACCAATTACCCGGAACTGCTGGGAGTATCGTTCCGTGACGACGCTATTTCCCGAGCCGGTCTGCCGCACCCCGAACCGCTGAACCCGCCGGAAACCTCAGCCATTAATTTTAATCTGGGGTACGCCGACGACAATGTGGTTGGCTACGACCATCCCACAGTGTTGCTGTTCAAGAACACCAAGCATCTGCTCGAAGACGTCATTGGGATTCGGCTAAAGTCGATTCCCCAGATCAGTGACCGAGAAGTTGGGCTCATGTTGTCGCCCGACGATCTAATTTCACAGCAAGAAGGCGGAACTTTCTCCGACATCGTGGACCGTGATGGCTGGACTAACAAACTGCCGGTGCTCGCCTGGATACTGGTGGTGGAGATCATCTATTTATTGGCGTTACCAATTACCATGTTCATCTTCCGGCCCCTGCCGGATCGGGGCATCATCTTGGCCCGAATCTTTGGCCTTCTGACGGTCAGCTACGTGGCCTGGCTGGCAGTCTCACTGGGATGGATGGATTACTCCCGTTACGCCGTCTACCTTGGTCTCGCCGTCGTTGGCGGATTATCATTGACCACCCTGGCCTTTCGCTGGCGAGAGATAACAGACTTCCTGAAAGAACACTGGCGACTGTTGGTCTTTGGCGAAGCTTTGTTCTTGGTGGCGTTTTTGGCATTTGTCCTATTGCGCCACGCCAATCCAGACCTGTGGCACCCCTTCCGCGGCGGCGAGAAGCCCATGGAGTTGGCCTACCTCTCTGCCGTAGTGCGATCCACCACTTTGCCGCCGTTTGACCCGTGGTTTGCTGGTGGTTACCTGAATTACTACTACTGGGGTTATTTCGTAATCTCCAGTGTGATCAGGGTTACGGGCATTCTGCCAACAACGGCTTTCAACCTGGCAGTACCATTGTTCTTTGCCTTGACCATTACCGGATCTTACACATTGGTCTACAACCTGACAGAGGGTGTACGACAGCGCCGGGCCAACCGTCCCAATGTTGGTCATCCGATCGCGCTGCCAGGCATCGGATCTCTACCGGAACTGGCTCACGGTGCTGGCCGGGCCCAATGGCGGCAGTGGGTTTGGAGTCCGGTGGGCGCAGGACTGATCTCCGGATTGTTCACTGCCGTGATTGGCAACTTAGACGGCCTGGTTCAGTTGGTCCAAAATTCCTGGCACAGAGTCTTTGACAGCACACCCTTCCCTGCGTTCGATTTCTGGCGCAGTAGCCGCATGCTGCCCAACCTGGAGAATATCGACCCCAACCCGTTGGCCTTCTGGGTCCCGGAACGATTACCGGGATACTCTGATATCTCGTTCCACATCACAGAATTCCCGTTCTTTACCTTCTTGTTTGCCGATCTGCACGCCCACATGATGGTGATTCCGTTCACCTTGTTGGTGATCGGTCTGGGTCTGAACTTAGTCATAGGGTTGCGAGACGGAGGTTGGCTGTGGACGATTGTGTCCGCTGCTGCATTAGCCTTGGGTCTGGGTTCGCTGTGGGTGGTGAATAGCTGGGATTTCCCCTCGTACCTGATCCTCACCGTTGCCTTATTGACCCTGGCAGTGTACTTCTCCAGAGGGACATTCACCGAAAAATCAGCACTTTTGGCGGCGTTGGTGATTGGAATTGTGGGACTGAGCATCCTGGCGTTCCTGCCATTCAATCAAACCTATGAGACCTTCAACAGTGGCTTGGATGTCTCGAAGTGGCGTACTCCGGTGGACCGCTTCCTGGGCATTAACGGGCTCTTCTTATTCGTCATCGCAACGTTCTTGTTGCATCAAGCACGGGGCATATTCAGAGACCTATTGCGCAGCCTCCGACGCCAAGAACTTGACGAGCCTGTGACGGGATTCAAATGGCTGCGAGTCATGATTCCTGCGGGTTTGCTGGCAGCCGTATTCTTCGCGGCCGCAGGGTTCTGGAATATTGCCTTGCTGGTAATATTTGTGACGCTGGCAGTTACGGTCGCCTGGAAGACCTTCACCACCGAAGAAGGGGAGGATGAACGTCCTTTTGCAGTGGTCCCGTTGGTCCTTCTGGTATTGGCGTTCCTGATTGGCATTGGAGTCGATTTG
>JAPKDE010000314.1 GCA_028822675.1 Dehalococcoidia bacterium
GAAGACCGATACCGATGCCGGGGCCAATCAGACCTAGTCCGATGGCGATTCCGGCTCCCAGCAGCCTTGCGGCTTCAGTTTCAATCTGGGCCAGGGGAATGTTTGCCAAAGCAAGTAGAGCGTCCATCGTCGTTCCTTATCTCCTTAGTTCCGTGCATTTTGCGTTTCTGCGTTGATTACTCGTGCTTAGTCTTGATTAGAGGCGTAGATCGCGAAGATCCCACCCAATGCGGCCGCCGCAATTCCAACGACGGACAGTACCATTAACAAGATCAATACATCCATTGCGCCACCTCTAAGTTAACGTCCTTTATGTTTGCCCGCGCTCCGTGTTTCTAGCGGCTGCTCGGGCACCGAACCGGGGCGTTGATACCCCGGTGATTATAACTATCGTTTTATTTATTCGGAAACTTTTCTAACCCGTACACTCACCCACGATGAGCGGTTAGTGGGCCTCTGCCTCTGCGTGGTGAGAGGTGATTGCAATTGCTGCGAACACCAGCGTTAGACCGGAGAAAATCAAGGCTTGGATGAATCCAACCAAGAGCTCCAGACCATATACGCCCACCGTGGCTATGAATGGCACCAAGAATGCCGATACTAGTACCAGAATCTCTCCGGCGGTCATGTTACCGAACAGCCTGAAGGTGAAGCTGATTAGCCGCACTAGTTCGCTGAAGGCTTCCAACGGGCCGACGAAGAAGAAGTCCAGCATGTATTGGAAGGCGTCTAGAATCTGGAATTTGAAGAGGGCTGCAACACCCAGCTTCAAGCTGCCGATTCTGATGAATTTCGAAAGATATCCCAGGCCGAGCATTCTGAATCCTAGCCATTCTACAAAGACGAACGAAACCAAAGCCAAGGCCAAAGGCATGTTGATATCTGTGCCAGCCGGCCTGAGCAGATGTATCTGTACGATGTCTCCGTCCTTGAATCCCAAAGACGGATAAATGGGCAACAATGCAATCCAGGCATTGATGAGTACAAACAAGAAAATGGTGGCAATCACCGGGAAGATCATCCGGCTGTGTTCTCTGCCTACAGTTCCGGCCACAAAGCTCAATAAGCCTTCAACTGCAATTTCTATAAAGTTCTGGAATCGACCTGGAATCATCGCGGCTTTGCGCGCTCCCAAGACGAACAGCAGAACCAGAACGATGCTAGCGATCCAAGAAGAGAGGAGTGAGTTGGTGATTATGACGTTATTGCCTTGGTAAGGGCCTTCATCAACCAGTTCTTCAATCAAGTGGTGCTGGTCTTCAGTTAGAAGGTGCTCGTCGTGGCCCAGTTCTACATCCTCACCGGTTATCTGTTGGAGGAGACTGGTGAGGCGAACTTCTTCATCTTCACTCAGGGGACCGTGGTCTGCTTTTTCTAGATACCCTTCGATTTCTTCAGCAAAGAGAAAGTCACGGTAGTGGATGCGGTCCGCAGTGGGGAAGGCAACCTGTGCCGGGAGATGGACTGCGGGTTTGGGTATGAAGGGACCTTCAGCAGTCAGACCAGAATCTTTGTCCTCTTCTGACTGGGTAAGACCGGCGCCAATAGCGCCGGTAATAAGTCCTGCAATGGCTAATGCCACAACAATCAAAATGCCAAAGGCGACGAATTTGCCTGTGCCGGAACCCACTATGGATTCCCTCCAATATCTTTCGAGTTTTTGTCCGGTTGGCTATTGCTTCCCGGTGTATTTTCGCCATTCAAAGGTTCAGGTTTTATCAGCGGTTGAATCATCTTAATCAACCCGTAGAACGCTGATGTTGTCCCGAGCGCTAAGCCCAGCAGAGTGAACAGAAGTTTGGTGCCAAGCCATTCATCCATCAGGACACCGCCAACCACACCAACGACGATGCAGGTAGCAACGTACCATCCGAGCCCGGTTAGGCGTAAGGCGAGGAGTCTCCGATTCATGTTTCCGACAGAGCGTTGTGAATAATATCACTAGGGATTTTGAAAGTCAATTGAGACTAAGTTTACGGAAAACGCTAATTGATTATACAAAAAAAGACCCTTCCATTTGCAAATGGAAGGGTCTTTTTTGTTTATTTACCGATTTAACGGCGTTAGCGGGTGCCTGACTCTTTGCCAAAATCCTCTAAATCTAGAGAATCTATGAAGTCTGTAAAGGCAGACATGCTCTTTAGTTCTTCAGGCTTAACCTCTACCGGAGGCTCTGTTGCGGAGGAACCGTCACCGATTGTTTCGTGCCCCAGCGGCTTTCCGGTTTCTTTGTCCAGATGAATCCCAGCCTTGTCCATAACCTCTTCATTGGCGTAGATGGGCACCTTGGCCCTTACGGCTAGAGCCACGGCATCACTGGGACGGCAGTCAATCTCTTTAGACTCGCCGTTGGCTTGGATGGTGATTTTGGCAAAGAAAGTATCGTTCTGGAGGTCACTCACCAGGATATGGTCTATGGTGCCACCCAAGGAGTCAATGATGGTACCCAACAAGTCATGGGTCAGCGGCCGAGGAACGCTGAGATCCTGAAGTTTGACCGCAATGGCGTCGGCCTCTGCCGGTCCAATCCAAATGGGTAGATACCGGTCGGATTGTTTCTCTTTGAGAA
>JAPKDE010000063.1 GCA_028822675.1 Dehalococcoidia bacterium
GAAAGTTGGCCAACTGCTCGAGCCGTCAGTGAGGCCATCGAGGGTGTTGGCGGCATCATGAACGCCAGCACTGACCGGGAGATGACTGTCTTCTGGGTCAAAGTAGCCAAACTCCACTTCAAGACTGCATTCGCCGTTCTGATGGACATGGTTCTGCACTCCCGGCTCGATCCGGAAGAGGTTGAGAAGGAGCGGGAGGTCATCCAGGAAGAACTCAGGATGACCTACGACTCGCCGTCGTACCGGGTGGACCTGTTGATTGATGAAGCCATGTGGCCGGACCAGGCCATGGGCCGTGACGTTGGCGGCACTCTGGAGACGGTGGCCGACATCCAGCAGAAAGACATCCACGACTACATGAAGCAGCAGTATAACCCGGCCAATACAGTAATCGCGGTGGCGGGTAACGTGACCCACGAAGAGATCGTGGACATGCTGGTGGAGACGACTCAGAACTGGGAACCGCTTACTTCTCTCGACTGGGAGCCGGTGACCGCATCTTCAGGATCTTTGGTCAAGATAGAACGCCGACGCAGTGACCAAACTCATCTGTGCCTTGGTGTGCCCGGCCTGTCCATGGCCGACCCGGACCGGTATGCCTTCAACTTGATGAACACCATCTTGGGCGACGGCATGAGTAGTCGGCTGTTCTTGAACCTTCGAGAGGAACAGGGTTTGGCCTACGACGTAAGCAGCTCAACCAGCAGTTACCGTGACACGGGCGCACTGGTCGTCTATTGCGGCGTGGAACCACAGAAGACCAACGACGCTGTGAAGACCATTGTCAGTGAGTTCCACGGCATGCACGAAGAACCCAGCGAGCAGGAACTCAACAAAGCCAAGGAATACTCCAAAGGGACCCTGTTGCTGCGGATGGAAGACACTCGGGCGGTGGCATCTTGGCTTGGGGGACAGGAACTACTCCAAAATGAAGTACGGACCCCAGACGAGATTGTGAACCTGTTGGATGCGGTGCAACCCTCTGACATTGCCAGAGTGGCTAAGTCTGTCTTGAACGACGAGCAGATGCGTCTGGCAGTGGTCGGACCCCGCGGTGGCGTCAAAACTCTGGCAAACATGCTCCACTTCTAATCCAGACGCTAACATAGAGTAATTAAAAAGACCTCCCGTTTTAACGGGAGGTCTTTTTAAATTTCTGGTTAAGTCCTTGGGAAATGTGGGCTACTTGGTCGGCTCTGCCTCAACCGAATTGCTGAGTGTTCCGATATTTGGAATCTCAACGTCCACGCTATCTCCGGGTTTTAGGGCCACAGTCACGCCGGTGCTGCCAGAGAATAGCAGGTCTCCCGGATGCAGGGTCACCTGCTGGCTGATGTAGCTCACAACCTCAGCAAATGAGAACAGCATCTCTTCGGTGTAGCCGTGCTGTACCTCTTTTCCGTTCAGGTGCACAATCATTTCCAGCTTTTGCGGGTCAACTTCAGTGTCGATCCAAGGGCCAACGGGAGCAAACGTATCTGAGCCTTTGGCCCGCCAGAACGTCCAGTCATCCCCCTGCCAAGCGCGGTCGCTAACGTCGTTTCCGCAGGTATAACCCAGGATGTACTTGGGAGCTTCTTCGGGGCTTACCCGGCGACAAGTCTTCCCAATCACCGCAACAGCCTCGCCCTCGTAGTGGACATCAGTTGAATCACTGGGTAGCACAATGGGCTCACCGGTGCCGGTGAGTGAACCCCTGGCTTTGATCCAGGGATTTGGGTGGATGGGAACCTCTGGTGCGTCATCGCCCAATACGCCGGCGGCGTATTCCAAATGATTGGCAAAGTTCAGGCCGGGACACCAGATCTCAGTCGGATCTGTCGGCGGAAGCAACTTCACGTCCTGCAGCGGGTGTTTCGTGTCGGTCAGACGGAATCTGGTATAGATACTGCCTCTTATCTCCACCACCTCATCACCCTGGACCACCCCATAGGCGGTCCGTCCATTGCTGCGGAAGCGTGCGATCTTCATGCTACTCCTACCGTGTTTGTTTTGTTGATTGTTTAGTCAAAAAGCTTGATTAGACAACCGGAGTCAATCGCGGATTCTACTTGTTATACCCAGGCGAGGCAAGGGGTTTTTAGGGTTGTTCGACAATTGCTCTCGGACTAAACTACATGCTTAAATGCCGTTTCACGTGTGAGATTGATATGCGTCCTTCGCAAGCGCTGATTTCACATAAGAAAGGACACCGAAAGGCTGAGAAGGAGACCTCTTGAAACTAGGATTTTTTGTCACCAACCAATATCTCCCCGGCGAATCCATGCCGGAAAAGATTGAGGAGAGCTCAGAGCAGGTCAGGGCGGCAAGGGACGCTGGCTTCAGCCTCATTGCCACCGGCCAACACTATTTGTCGGCGCCCTATCAGATGAGCACTTCGCTGACCCTGCTGGCTCGCCTGGCTGCCGATGCCGGCGACATGCAGGTGGCGGCCACAGTTATTCTGGTGCCGCTGCACAACCCGGTCGAACTGGCGGAGAGCATCGCCACACTGGACGCCATCACCAACGGCAAGTTTGTATTTGGCGTTGGCCTTGGTTACCGGGACGAAGAATACACGGCCTTTGGCGTGCAGCGCGGTGAGCGTGTTGGGCGTATGAACGAGGCGATGGACCTAATCAAGCGATTGTGGTCTGAAGACGAGATTGAGTTTAACGGCAAGTATTACACGGTGCCGAAGACCAAGCTCAGCACCAAGCCAGTACAGAACCCCCATCCTCCCATTTGGGTTGCGGCTAATAACGATGTGGCAATTCGCCGCGCCGCTCGTTGGGGTTACCCCTGGCTAATCAACCCTCACGCCACCGTACCGATGGTCGCCGACCAATGGACTCGCTACAAAGCAGCCTTGGAAGAGTTTGGAAACCCCGTGCCGGATGAACTGCCGATGATGCGTGAGATGTACGTGGCCGAAGACCGAGAGACTGCCTACATAGAAAGCCAGCCTTTCCTTGAGGCCAAATACAAAGCCTATGCCGATTGGGGCCAGGACAAAGCCCTGCCCGGCGATGAGAGCTTCAGCGTGCCCTATCAGGACCTGGCAAAGGACCGGTTCCTGTTGGGTTCTCCGGACGACATAGTCGATGAGTTCCGCCGCTACCACGACGAACTGGGCGTGAACCATATGATCTGCCGTATGCAGTGGCCCGGCATGCCTCAGGAACAGGTGTTGAAGCAGATAGAATTGCTGGGACGAGAGGTTATTCCTCGGATCAAAGAATTCTAAGCTGCGTTCTTTTGGGGCGTTTCAGGCGGTTTAATCGGAGACCTAGATTCAGGTGCGATTCACCTAGGTGGAGCCGCGCCTGAATCATGCTAAAATGGCGCATTGGCAATCTGCGTATCTCAGGCTGTCGATAATCGAAAAGCAAAAATTGTCCGGACGGTTCGCCGTCTGGTAAAGCGGGTGTAGAGTGTGGTTCCTCCTGGAGATATAGGGGCGTTGCCCCTTTGGATAGGTGTATTAGGTCTGTTGGGCATCGCCCTGGCAGTATTCCATTACGCTTTTTACGTCAGAGTGGTGAAGCTGGTCTTGCAGGGCAAAGAAACTGCCCGGTTTGACCAACCGCTGGTGCGGCTCAAAGGTGCGTTACTCATCTCCCTGGGCCAACAGAAAGTGCTACAGCGAGTGAAGTATGGCGACTACGCCGGTATCGGCCACGCCATCATCTTCTGGGGCTTTTTGACCTTCATGCTCAGCTACGGCATCTTTATCTTTGCTGCTTCAGTAAATGCGGGATTCCCCGAGTGGCTGCTGACCGAGACTGGCGTCAGAGTCTACAGCGCCTACTTGGACATATTGTCGGCCGTCATGCTGGTGGTGCTGATTTGGGCGTTTGTCCGCCGCTGGGTTGTTAAGCCCAGCCGCCTCCGGTTTGACCTCACCCGCCATTCTGATGCTCTGATAATCGTGGTTCTGATTACCGGGTTGATGGCATCCACGCTGCTGACCCACGCCTTCTGGGTGGCCCAAGGCGGGACTGGCCCAGAGGCTGACGTTTACATCGGCAAATGGCTGGGCGAGTTGTTCATAGACTGGGGGGTGGGTGCCAGTGCTGCCAACTTCTGGCAAGGCTTTTTCTGGTGGTCTCATCTGTCCATCATCCTGATCTTTACCGTCTATATCCCGTTCACCAAGCACATGCACATGTTTGCGGCCCCTGTGAACGCCTATTTCCGGTCCTTGGAGCCCAAGGGTGCTCTACCATTGATGGACCTGGAAAACACCGAGAAATTCGGAGCAGGGCGCGTTCAAGACTTCTCCTGGAAGCAGTTACTTGATGGGTACGCCTGTGCCGTGTGCGGTCGCTGCACGGATGTCTGCCCCGCCAACCTAACGGGCAAACAACTCTCGCCGATGCACATCGTTGAGGGGATCAAAGACCACATGGTGGCCATTGGTCATCAGGGTGAACGGAACGTCGATCTCGTGGAGCCCTCTCCGCTGGTGCCATCGATTATCTCTGAGTCGTCAATCTGGGATTGTCTGAACTGCGGTGCCTGCATGGAAGAATGCCCAGTGACGGTGGAGCATGTACCCACCATCATGGACATGCGCCGCCACCTGGTCTTGGAAGAGTCCAAAGCGCCTGAGTCGGCCATGAACGCTCTACTAAGCTTGGAACAGCGTGGCCACCCCTGGCGCGGCACCCAATACTCTCGCACAGACTGGGCAGAAGGTCTTGAAGTGCCAACTCTGGCCGAGAAACCCGACGCTGAAGTCCTGTTCTGGGTTGGGTGTACCCCGGCTTTGGAGCAACGGAGCCAGGCCATCGCCCGCTCCATGGCCAAGGTGCTGAAGGCCGCCAAGGTGGACTTTGCCATCCTGGGTGACGAGGAGACCTGCACCGGAGACCCAGCGCGTCGTATGGGTAACGAGTACCTGTTCCAAATACTGGCCCAACAGAACATCGATACCATGAACGGTTACAACGTGAAGAAGGTGGTGACCACCTGCCCCCACTGCTTCAACACCATGAAGAATGAATACCCCCAGTTGGGCGGCAACTTTGAGGTTCTACACTACAGCCAGTTTGTGGACCGGCTCATCAAGAATGGCGATATAAAGCCAGTGAAGATGTTGGATGTGACCATGGCCTATCACGACTCCTGCTTCTTGGGTCGACACAACGGCGTCTATGACGAGCCCCGCGACGTAGCCAAGGCCATCCCAGGCCTAAAGCTGGTTGAGATGGGTTCCCGCTGTCGCGAGCGTGGCTTCTGCTGCGGCGCCGGCGGTGGTCACATGTGGATTGAAGAAAGCCAAGGAGACCGTGTCAACCACGCCCGGACAGACCAGTTCATAGATACCGATGCGGACATGGTGGGGGTTTCCTGCCCATTCTGCGTCCAGATGTTGGATGAAGGCATCCAAGCAAAGGGACTGGCCTCTGAGAAACAAGCCAAAGACGTAATTGAGTTACTCGCGGACAGTCTAGATTTATAGCCCGGCTAAAGTGATGTTTAAATGCCAATTACAGAAGTAGAAATAGTTAGTTCCTGTGGTGAGTGCGGCACCGAAATCGAGACTGTGACGGTTAAAAAAGACAACATGATGCTCTTTACCAAAGAGCAGGCGTGGTGTTCCAAATGCCAAACAGATCGGCCTCAAGTGCGTGACGTGGCGGGCCGACTGTCTACTATCGAGGCAGAACAGCAGAGCTACCCCAAGGCGGTGGCGGCTGTACCATTTCCTGGCCAATCTGATGGCCGATAAAGAAACTGTACTGGTCTTGACCAGCAACCTATTCTTCATGCCCCGCATTGAAGCTGCAGCTGAAGCCGGCGGACTGGAAACCGTCAGCGCGTCCACTGCCGAAGCTCTTATGAAAGCCGCAGAGTCCCACACTGTGCCGCTGGTGCTGGTTGACCTGGAAATGGATGAATCGGTCTGGACCGAAGCTCTGGAGAGCCTGGCGGCGTCCAAAGACCCCAACACTAGAGTCGTTGCCTACGGCCCCCACGGCGAGCCGGGCGTCTTGCGAAAAGCCCGGGATTTGGGCAGCGACGCTGTGATGATCAAACGTGATTTCTCAGAGGGCCTGCAAGATTTATTGGCCAGCCGCGGATCTTCGGCTATTAGCTGACACCGGGCCTAAAGCCGCTACAAATCTCGCCTCTGTACTTAGGTTGCAATGCTAACCAAGCTGATGATTGGACGGGCTCGTTGGCTCTTGGTTCGCGTCCTCGTCGGCATTTCCCTGGCCTATGGAGTCACCTTCTTCGTGCTCTGGTCCCAGTTGGAAAAACGGTTTGTCTTCTTTCCCTCGACTGAGTTGTTGTACACACCCAGTAACGCCGGTCTTGAATACGAAGACGTCCGAATCCAAACTTCAGATGGCCTAACGCTACACGGCTGGTTCATAGCTGGTGACCCGAATATAGTCCCCGATACGGCGTCTAACACCACGTGGCTTTGGTTCCACGGCAACGGCGGGAATAATGGTTACCGGATTGACGAACTGGCATTAGCGCATCACCGCACCGGGGCCAACCTCTTTATATTTGACTATCGGGGCTACGGTGAGAGTGAGGGTAGCCCCTCCGAGCAGGGCACGTATTTGGACTCCAGAGCGGTCATTGAGTATCTATCTGCCCGAGATGACGTGGCGTCAGAAAAGATAATTTACCTGGGGCATTCTTTGGGCGCGGCAGTTGCTATAGAGCTGGCTTTGACCCGCCCGCCAATGGCCATGGTGCTGGTCTCTCCATTTGCGTCGGTTCGTGACATGGCCAGCGTTACGCTGCCATTCCCTCCGGTCGCTTGGCTGGTGCGGAACCATTACGACAGCCTAACCCGCATCCGCCAATTGAACGTGCCCTTGTTGGTGCTTCACGGCGACCAGGACGAGACTGTCCCATTGTCCCAGGGGCGCAAACTATATGATGCGGCCAACCAGCCAAAGCGCTTTCAGGTACTTGAGGGAGCGGCGCACAACGATACTTACGAAGTCGGCGGGGAGCAGTACTGGGGAGCGATAGAAGAATTTCTTGGCGAGCTTCAGTCAAAAGACCAGTAGGCCTTACTTAGGCCCCGGATATAATCTCGGTCGCGTAATCCAGAAGTTCTAAGTCTCGGCTGGATTCTTCGATAAACTCGACCACTTTGGAAACCATTTCGTTGGCGTGGGCAGAATCGGTGCTGACACAGCAAACGGCCAGGGTCAGCCGTTGCCACAGTTCATGGTCTTCCACCTCGGCCACGGCGACATTAAAGGTATTCCAAGTCCGAGCGGAAAGGGACCGGAAAACCTGGCGTTTGTCCTTCAGGCTGGCCGATTCAGGCAGGTGGAGCATTATTCGGCAGACGCCTATATGCACTGAAATCTCCCGTTTATGCCTGGGATGGATTTTGAATTATTGATCGAGTTCTTGACGTGCATTGAACGTACATTATAGATTATAGGCAACGGCAGTCCGAATTAACGCCGTGGAACACTTAATTCGAAGCCTGGTTCACCCTCTGGCGGTTTGAATTGGTGATTTTGCCAACAGATAGCTGTCGGTGAAGGAATAAAAACGCCATGCCTCCTAATTTCGAATCTCGACAGAGCCGCTCAGAAGTACCTGAAGTCGTCATCAGTCGACTTCCGCAGTACGTGCGGATACTTAACCGGCTGTTGGAAGACGGGATTCAAGTGGTTAGCTCCCAGCAATTGGGAGAAAAACTTCAGGTAACCCCGGCCCAAATTCGCAAAGACCTCAGCTATTTTGGGCGCTTCGGGAAACAAGGTCGCGGCTATAGCGTGCACGACCTGTTGGATCGACTGCGGCAAATATTGGGCATCAACTCCCCGTGGAATGTCGCTGTGGTTGGCGTTGGTCGTCTCGGCCGCGCCATTTTGAGCTACCCCGGGTTCAATCCAGACGGATTTCACCTGGTGGCTGCGTTCGACCTCAACGACAAGGTCGTTGGCGAGTCTATCGGCGGCTTGGAAGTGCGCAAGATGGACGAGCTGGACCAGATTGTGGCACGTGAGGCAATCAGCATTGCCATTATCGCGGTTCCTGTGGAATTTACCCAGAACGTGGTTGACCAATTAGTGGCCTGTGGAGTCAAGGCAATCTTGAACTACGCCCCCATCACCCCGCAGGTACGTGAGGGCATCAGGATTCGCAACATCGACCCAGTTCTATCCCTTCAGTCCATGACCTACTACATTAACGACGACTAGCCCTATACGCTGTCTGTTGCTTCTACCCCCTGGCCATAAACCTCCTGCACACCGTCATTCCAGCGGTAATTGGAATCCATGTATTCTGCCAAAGACAAGTTCATAACTAGGGGCATTTTGGGATTCCTGCCTTCGCAGGAATGACTGGGTGGCAGCAGCTAGGCAGCTAACCCTGGAATGATGAGTGGCAGCCGAGGGTAAGCGGGTTATTGAGCTGCCGAACCCGTTGTCCGTTTACGAAAAAGGAAGAGGCCCAGACATCGTCTGGGCCTCTTCCTTTAGTTGCTGGGTTGTTTATTAACTGCCGATCGGCGGTTGGCCGCCGGTGCGAGGCCTGTGGCGTCGTACCAGGTTGACCCTGATTTGAGCCCTTTGGAGTGAAGACATCGCCCGTTCCAGTTCCATATCTGAACCACGTTGGGCTAGACGTTCTTGGGCCCGTTGCATGGCTTGTTCAGCCCGAGCTTCGTCGATTTCATCGGAGCGCTCACAGGCGTCGGCCAGTACGCTGACCCGGTTACCAATGACTTCCATGAAGCCACCGGACACGGCCACGTACATATCTTCTTCACCGTTCTTTTTAACGGTCAGCTCTCCGGGTTTGAGGACGGTCATTAGCGGGGCATGTTTGGGTAGAATGCCCAGTTGGCCGTTCAGACCGGGAGCAATCACCATATCGACTTCGCCTTCAAAGACGGAGCGTTCGGCAGTGATTATTTCCAGATTCATTGGCATGGTTGTTACTTACCCTTGGGCCTGCATCTCGGCGGCTTTCTCAAGCACTTCGTCAATGGTTCCTGTCATGTAGAACGCCTGCTCCGGCAAATCATCATGTTGGCCGGAGAGAATCTCAGAGAATCCTCTTAGAGTCTCGCGCAGCGGAACGTACTTGCCGGATTGGCCTGTAAATGTCTCAGCGACGAAGAACGGCTGAGTGAGGAAGCGCTGAATCTTCCGGGCGCGGAAAACAGTCAGCTTGTCTTCCTCAGATAGTTCTTCGATTCCTAGAATGGCGATGATGTCTTGCAGGTCCTTGTAGCGCTGGAGTACTTCTTGTACGCCACGGGCCAGTCTGTAGTGCTCTTCACCAACGAGGCCCGGCTCCAGAATCCTGGAGTAGGAGGCCAGCGGGTCAACAGCCGGGTAGAGACCCTGGGCAGCCAAAGACCGCTCCAAGGACACAACGCCGTCTAGGTGACCAAATGTGGTTACGATACCAGGGTCGGTGTAGTCATCAGCAGGCACATAAATAGCCTGGAATGACGTAATTGATCCGGCCTTGGTGGAGGTGATTCGCTCTTGGAGCGCACCCATCTCGGTGCTTAGGGTGGGCTGGTAACCCACGGCGGAGGGCATCCGTCCCAGCAGTGCTGACACTTCCATGCCCGCCAGAATGTACCGGTAAATGTTGTCTACAAAGAGCAGCACGTCTTGGTTCTGCTCGTCTCGGAAGAACTCGGCCATGGTCAGGCCTGTAAGACCAATCCGAGCGCGCACGCCGGGAGACTCATTCATCTGGCCAAACACCAGCACCGTGCTGGCAAGCACGCCTGAGTCTTGCATCTCATGCCAAAGGTCATTGCCCTCACGTGATCGCTCACCGACGCCAGCGAACACTGACACGCCTTGGTGAACCGCACCAATGTTGCGGATGAGTTCTTGAATAATTACTGTTTTGCCCACTCCGGCACCGCCGTAAGCGCCGATCTTTCCACCCTTCATGAAAGGTGTGATTAGATCAAAAACCTTAATCCCTGTCTCGAGGAGGTCAACGGTCTGGTTCTGTTCGTCAAAGGGAGGCGGATCGCGGTGAATGGGCCAAACAACGGCCGATTCCACTGGGCCTAAGTTATCAAGGGGAGTACCAGTAACGTCGAACAGGCGACCTAGAGTCTCAGGTCCCACTGGTACGCTAACCTTGGCTCCAGTGTCGTTCACTTCAATGCCGCGGGCCAGGCCGTCGGTCGCGCCCAAGGCCAAACAGCGAACCCAGTTGTTGCCGATGTGCTGCTGCACCTCAAGCACCAACTTCTCCCCAACGTTGTCCAACTCTAGAGCGTCGAACAGATTGGGTAATTCGTCCGCGGGAAATTCAATGTCTACAACTGTTCCGATTACTTGGACGACTTTTCCGGTGGCCATTGGCTTCTCCTGATAACTGTTACTGTCTGCGGTGTTGGGGCTGTTAACCTTTAAATAGATGGGTAGATGCTTTTGTAAGCACTAACCCTCCAAGGCCATTGCTCCACCAATCAGATCTAATAGTTCGTTTGTAATGCTTTCTTGGCGTAGTTTGTTCATAACCAGGGTGAGGTCGCCAGACAGTTCCGACGCGTTTTCCGTGGCGGCGCGCATGGCCACCATCCTGGCTGATTGCTCGCTGGCTATGGACTCTACGATGGCGTGATAGACCTGCATCTCTATGTAGCGAGGGAGCAGGGATTGCAGCACGGCCAGATTACCGGGCTCGTAGATGTAACCCACACTCTCAGCGGAGGTTAGTTCCGCAGGTTCGATGGGTAGTAGTTTCTCAATAATTGGTTCTTGCGACATAGTCGAGACGTATTTGGTGTAAGCCAGGTAAACTTCATCGGTTTGGCCCTCACAATACGAATCAATGATCATGTGCGAAATGGCGTGAGTATCGACCAGAAGGGGCGATTCACCGAGGTCGGTGAAGGTTGCCTTGAGGTCTTGGTTGGTACGGGCCATGAAATCGCGACCTTTTCGGCCTACCGTGACCGCCTGGACTGGTACCTCACGTTCCAATATGAAGTTGCCAACTGCGCGATTCAGGTTGGCGTTCAGACCACCACATAGACCCCGGTCAGGGCTGATCATCAACACAGTGGCGTTTTGCACTGTGCGGACGGCCAGCAGTGGTTGGGCTCCTGCTTCGTCATTCATTGGTTGGGCGGCCAGGTTGGCGATGAGTGATTGAATCTTGACCGAGTAAGGTCTGCCTTCAAGCACTGCGTTCTGGGCCCGCCGCATCTTGGACGCGGCAACCAGTGACATTGCATTGGTCACTTTGGCCGTGTTATCCACGCTGCGGATTCGTCGTCGTATGTCTCTAACGCTGGGCATCTATTTATCTTTTATCCAATGCTGGAAATTCTGGTTATGAAATCAGGTTAGTCGGTGCCTAGCCGGTGAATGTCGGCTTGAAATCGTTGATTGCTTTGGTCAGGTTCGCAGACAATTCGTCGGAAATATCCTTGGTTTCATTGATGGCAGTGATGATGTCTTGATGCGA
>JAPKDE010000315.1 GCA_028822675.1 Dehalococcoidia bacterium
GCCAAAGGTACCTTCAACCAATTTTCCAGAAACCCGTAGCAGACGCCCATCTTGGACATCAGAATTATCGTTGAATTCGCTGACCGTCAGGAAATACAGTGCGTTTCCTGGGAAAGCGGCATATATCATGTACCCCAGCGCTAAAACAATCACCGCGCTCAGGACTAAGAATCGGGTCTTATTGGAGCGGGCCGGGGTCTCATCTTCAAAAGCGTCCCAGGGCTCAATTCCTCTGTCGTTCAAAACCAGACTTCCTTTCCCCCGCTGGCGACAATATAGGATAGCAACCAACAAGTGCCGCAGACTTGCTGGTTGAGCCCATCATATCATGGCCCTAGTCTCACTACCAGTAAGAAATGGCCTTTTTATAGCTGGCTCAACGCCGCTGGTCTATCTTGCTATTCAAAGACCTGTTAAGTAAAATTCCGGTAGTTAATATACGGATTTTCGCTAGCTAAACCGTCTTGAACAACCGGCGTTCAACTCCAATGGAAATCGCCTCCGTCAAATTACTTCTCTCAGACCCCTATTTTGGCCATTTCATAGACGATTTGAATCCAATCACCTTATTCAAACGAACATTTACGCGATGTTCCATTTTGCAGTTGCTCTATGCGTCCCGCTCTGTGGCACTCCGATGACCACACAACCTACCGAAGCCGTGCTGGTCCGTTCGTTGGAAAAGAGTTTTGGCGAGTGGCCGGTGCTGTGGAATTTGGACCTATCCGTACCGTGGGGTCAGGCCCTAGTTCTGTTCGGCGCCAACGGTGCCGGCAAGACCACGCTGCTGCGAATTTTGGCCACCCACGTCAAAGCAGACCACGGTTCAGTGGCCGTGGCTGGGCAAAACCTGCGTTCCAAACCTGAAAATGCCCGACGTCGCATCGGCGTTGTTGGCCACCGCAGTCTCCTCTACGACGACCTCACTTGTCGGGAGAACCTGATTTACTACAGCAGGTTATTTGGCTTGAAAGACCACAAACCCAGGGTTGATGAGGTATTGGCCAAGGTCAGACTGGGCGATCGGGCCGATCACCGTGTCCGCACGCTGTCCAATGGCATGCAAAAACGGGCCTCCATAGCCCGGGCCATCCTGCACCAACCAGACGTGCTGCTACTTGACGAGCCTGAAACGGGCCTGGACCGGGAGTCGGTCTCGATACTGGGCACGCTTTTGGCAGAGTGGACGGGCTCGGGTCGCTCCGTGGTCATGACCACCCACGATCTGGACTTGGGGATGTCCTGGGGACACCGGGCCGGAGTCCTCCGGGGAGGAAAGGTCAATTTCCCGGACGCCGAGTTCGCAGAAACCGGAAATCCGGCAAATGAACCTGACATCCGACAGGCGATTATCAGCGCCCTGGAGGCAGGACAGTGAACGGCTTGTTGGGCCCCATGATGGTCATTGTCTGGAAGGACTTATTATTAGAACTGCGGTCCAAGGACCTTGTGGTCTCCATTGTGGTCTTTGGTTTGCTGGTGGTAGTGGTATTCAACTTTGCGCTGAATAACACCCCTGGAAGGTCTGAGGAGCTTGCTCCGGGCATCCTATGGGCGGCGTTCGCGTTCTCCGCAATCTTGGCAATGAACCGCGCTTTTGTCAGAGACCAAGAGCAGGGAGGGCTGGAAGGGCTGCTAATATCGCCCGTGAGCAGAGATGCCATCTTCCTGGGCAAGGCGCTCACCAGCCTCATCTTTATGCTATTGGTAGAGGCGGTGCTGCTGCCCGTCTACGCGGTAATGCTGGATTTCTCGGCTCTGTCCTGGTATCTGATGCTCACCATCTTCCTGGGCACGCTGGGCTTTGCCGTGGTTGGGACGTTATTCTCGGCGATGGCAGTGCAGACCCGGTCGCGGGAGATTATGCTGCCGGTGTTGTTCTTCCCGGTGCTGCTGCCGGTGATAATCGCATCAGTGGAGGCTTCCACGCGCGCTATTGGCGGCGAAACTTTCATTGGGTTGGGGCGATGGCTGCCTTTAATCGGGGTGTTTGACGCCATATTTTTGGTAATATGTCCGTGGGTTTTCTCGTTTGTAGTGGAAGAATAAATCAGGTCGAACGAATTCATAATTTGTAAAAAGTGGAAGAGTAAATCAAGTGCTCAATTCAGTTATTTGTAATAAAAGAGTGATTCAGGTTGGCTAGTTCCCAAAGCATGGAGCGTACCGGGGGTCTCCAGTTCCCCAGTCTCAAGACAATGTTGGCCGTGATTACCGGCGTGATGATGCTGGTAGATCTCTATTTCATCTTTATGGTCGCTCCCACAGATGCGGTCATTGGACACGTGCAGCGGGTTTTCTACTTCCACGTGCCCATCGCCATCATGTCATTTCTGGCGTTCTTTGTGGTTTTCATTGCCAGCCTGATGTACCTGTTCAAGCGTTCTCCAAAGTGGGACGCTTTTGCCCACGCATCGGCTGAAGTAGGCGTCGTATTCGTCACTCTGGCTTTGATTTCGGGTATTATTTGGGCCAGACCTGTCTGGAACACCTGGTGGACCTGGGAACCTCGTCTCACGACCACCCTAATCCTCTGGCTGATCTACGTAGCCTATCTGATGGTTCG
>JAPKDE010000064.1 GCA_028822675.1 Dehalococcoidia bacterium
CCAGGGTACTGGCGGGGTAATCGCTCTTGAAGAACTCGCCGCGCACCTCGTGGATGGCGGCGAGGTGCTCCTCCAGGTTGGTGACGTAGACGGTCACTTTGACGACGTCATCAAAGGTGGCGCTGGACTCGGCCAGGACTGCCTCCATGTTCTGCAACACTTTGCGAGTCTGGGCGTGGATATCGCCAACGCCGACAATGCTGCCGTCCAAGGCTCGGGCTACCTGGCCAGAGATGAACACCATCGTGCCGGCCGGCGTCTCCACTCCCTGGGTCATTATTCCCGCTGGGAAAGAGACCTTGTCGCTCAGAAGAATGGTCTTAGTCATGATTAGTCTCCTAAATGACCTTTTTTATTTAAACGAGTGAAACGAATCTAGGAGCTAAGCCTTAACGCCACGCGGCGTCGGTGGGGTAAATGTTCTTGCTGCCTCGAGCGGAACCCTTGATGCCATCTACTCGCCATTTCTCGGCGGCAGCCTTGAAAACCTGGAAATGGGGCGCGGCCAAGTGGGCGTTGAATGCGTCCTCATCCTTGTAAACTTCGTACAACCAGATGCGGTGATCATCGTCGGCATCCTCAACGGCGTCGAACCGCAGGCAACCGGGCTCGTCTTCATTGGCACCCTTGGCGTCGACCATCAGCGCTTCTAGGAACTCTTCCCGGTGTCCCTGCTCAATCTGAATGGGAACGATTACTACGTACATAAAAATCTCCAAAAACTAATTGCGGCAAATCAAGTCTGGCTGCCGCCTGTAGGCAGGCGAATGGTAACGCCTTTGCGCGGCCGAGGCAACGCATCGGCTGATGACTGGTTGCCGTGGTAACATCCTGCGGGCAATCGGACATAATTCACGGGTAAAATCCGTTAATGATTACTAAGTCTTAACAGGCTTTTAGAGGGAGCAAGAATGTCAGAGCCACGAGTTGTTAGAAAAGAAGAAGTGGAACAATTAATGCGGGCTCCTGGGGTTTCCGTGGCCAGCAGCATCAACAAAGAAGTGGGCGCAACGGAGATTTCCAGCGGCATCACTACTTTCCAAGAAAGGACCTCCAACACCACCCACTTCCATAACGCTGAGGAGTCAGTAATCGTCATTGAGGGCGAGGGTATATTGATGATTAACGGACAGGAAAATCATATCCGCCAGTACGACGCCGCATTTATTACTCCGGGCACCCACCACCGGCTGATCAATACCGGAAACGTGCCGTTCAAGATTGCCTGGTCTTACGCAACCGTGGACGTGACGCGCACGCTGGTGGACGATTAGCTCAGGCTCTGGCGACACGGTTTAGCCCCGGAAAAATCAGCTAGAGAAATCATTGCAGGACCGACTACTAGATGAACCTACTACACGTAGAAAAGCCATTTGTGAGCCTGCTCAGCGGGTTGTTGCCACTGCCCTGGTGATGAGTGGTCCCTGGCCTGCTCGGCGTATTTGGTGGAACGTCTGCCGGGTTGGCCATCGCACCTGCGTTGCAGGTGTTAACTTGGCCGTTTTTGGTGTTTACGATGGCAATGCTGGCCCGGGGTTGGTGGCTGGCACCGTCCCACGGTAGTTGGCGAGGGTCTGCCTGGAAGAACCGCGCCAACTACACACTAATGGCTTCAACAGTCTTGGCGCTTACCCTGTGGGGTCTGCGGTTTGCCGGGAAAATGGGTGAGAGTCCGATTTAGGACTTCGCCTGCTGTTCGGTGGGCTTAATAGACTCGTCAGGAGCCTGGTCAGCCTCGGTGTCCGGTCTAACAATGCGGTTTGGCTGTAACGCTGACAGAGTCATGGCCAACAGCACGATGCCCATCATCGTCAAGAACGCGTAATGCAGGCCCACTGTGAACGCGTGGCCAACTCCCTCAGCCCCGCCCCGCACCGCTTCCAGGTTGGGCTCGTGTCCCATTGATGCCATGGAGGCGGTCACAATGATCGTGGCAAAGGCGATGCTGGTGACGTTGGCGGCGTTACGCACCAGGTTCAAGAACCCGGAAACCACACCATACTTGGCAATTCCCACTGCGTTCATAACCGAGCTGGAATTTGGCGAATAGAAAATTCCCATGCCCGTGTTCATCAGCATTAACGCCGGGACCACCATCCACAGCGAAGAATCTTCTTTTACAAAGGAGAGGATTAGTAGCCCAGTGGCTGACGACGCCAGCCCGCCGACGGTGAACGGACGCCAACCGAACCGGTCTGAGAGCACCCCGCTTACGGTGCCCATTATGGCCATGCAAATAGCGCCAGGCACCACCACGAACCCCGCAGCTTTAGCGCTGTACCCAAGCACGTTTTGCAGGTAGAAGGGCATCATGAACAGGACCGCGGACGAGCCCAAAAATGTCAAAAAGGCCGCGGAGACACCTAGAGAAAAAGTGCGGCCCTTGAATAGTCTCAAATCCAACATGGGAGCATCGGCCCGCAGTTCCCACCAGATGAACGTCCCCAACATGCCAATTGCCCCGGCAAAGGCGGCCATGATTGGCAAAGACGTCCAGCCTGCTTTATTGCCGGTGGTCATGGCCAGCAGCAACGACACCAACACGCCCGTTGATAACGCTGCGCCCAACCAGTCAAACTTGTCCCGTCTGGCCTCCTGGACCGGGGTCCAACCGCGCATCACCCAGATGGTGGCCACAGCACCGATGATGTTCAAAGGCAATGTCAGGAAGAACACAACTCGCCAGTTAAAAAGGTCTACGGCCAGACCTCCGAAGGCCGGCCCTGCAATGGCACCTACACCCACCATGGTCATGAACATACCAATGGCTCGACCTTTCTCGTTGGCCGGAAAAACAGAGGTCACAATGGCCATGCCGGTGCCCTGGGTCATGGCCGCTCCCACCCCCTGGAGGATGCGGGACGGAAACAACATCTCCAATGAAGTAGACAGCCCTGATAGACCAGCCCCTGTGCCTAGAATGATGATGCCAATGATGTAAATCTTCTTGCGGCCGACCAAGTCGGAGAGTCGGCCCATTGGCAGCAGCAGCGCGGCGATGGTCAGGGCGTAAATAATCACCACCCACTGAATTGTGGGCAGGTCGGTCTGAAAGTGGCTGGCGACGGTCGGCAGCGCTACATTGACGCTGCCGTGGTCTACTACCGAGGCAAAAATGCCGATGGCCAACGCGCCAAAGACCCAATATTTATAATTGGGACTACGTGTTAGAGCGGTCCCGCCATCCGCTGCGGCGTCACTCGAAATGGCGTTGGGCTCATTAGACGACATAAGGACAAGGTTACTGCAATTTTGGTACCCTGTCTCACTGCCTGGCCGATTGTCTGGCCGACCATTTGATCAGGATCCCAAGCCACCACTTAGACGGCTGTTGTATCATGTGGTGCCCATGGTGCTTTACCGTGGGTTGGTGCAGACCATTACTTGAATAAATACGAATTTTGGGAGGCTTAAATGTCTAGAATACCCACAGCCAACAGAGAGAACGTGCCTCAAGACCAACTGGCCGCCTTTGACGCACTGGTCGCGTCACGGGGCAGTGTGCCGGATATCGGCCCAGTGGCCATCATGATTAATGGCCCGGAACTGGCCAGCCGCGGCGAGAACTACCGAGCCTACTTCCGAGGCGATGAAATCACTCTGGAGGCGCCAGTGCGAGAACTGGCAATGATTCTGACCGCCCGTGAACTGGACTGCCAGTTCATCTGGAACGCTCACTCCGGCTACGCCCGCCAAGCCGGTGTCAGCGACAAGCTGGTTGACGATCTCCGCGACAAAAAAGAACTGACCGGGCTTTCCGACAAGGAGTCGGCGGTCATCAACTACGGACGTGAGTTCTTCCGCACCCATAAAGTGAGCCAGGCAACATTTGACGCTGCACAGGCTCAGTTTGGAACACTAGGACTGGTTGAGTTAACTAACCTGATGGGTTACTACTCCGCCCTGGCCTTCAACATCAACGCCTTTGACGTAGGTCTACCAGACACTCTAACCGAACTCCCGCTACCAATCTAAAGCCAACCAAACAAAGCCCCCCTTTCGTAAAGGGGGTTGGGGGGATTTCGGTTCCCCAGTCTCCATGTCTAGACTTTGATAACCACAGTGTATTATTATCGATGCACTGTGGTAGCTATGGATAACGTGGTATCAGAGGCAGCTAAGACTCTTATCGAAAGGGTTGGTATCTATCTGCCCGAAGATAGCACCGAAACCGTTACTCAGGCCTACATTTTCGCCGACGCTTGCCACACCGGCCAAGAGCGTAAAACTGGCGACCCCTACATCGTCCACCCCCTGGAAACAGCCCTCTTCCTAGCTGACCTCCACCTGGATGCTCACACCATTGTTGCTGCCCTACTTCATGACGTGGTTGAAGACTGTGGCGTTACATTGGAAGAGATTACGGAGCGCTTTGGCCCTGAAGTAAGCAAGCTGGTGGATGGTGTCACCAAGCTGACCCGCATGGATGACAAGCTCCAGCCACCAGAAGATGGAGCCAGTTTCTTAGACGACTCAGAACATCTCTACGCAGAAAGCCTGCGCAAGATGCTGGTGTCCATGGCCGAAGACATCAGGGTGGTTCTGATTAAACTGGCCGACAGACTGCACAACATGAAAACCCTGGGCGCTCTTTCTCCGGATAAGCAGAAGCGCATTGCCCAGGAAACACTCGATATTTACGCTCCTCTCGCCCATCGCCTTGGTATCTGGGAGATTAAATGGCAGCTGGACGACCTGGCCTTCCGCTACCTGAACGAGGAAAAGTACCGCGAAATATCCAAGATGCTAGCCTCAAAGCGCGGAGAGCGTGAGGAATACGTGGAGAAAGTCTCCACCAGTTTGCGCGAGGAATTGGCCAGCTACGGCATCACGGCCGACGTGACCGGAAGGCCCAAGGGCATCTACAGCACCTATCGGAAGATGGAGAAGTACCGAACCCAAGGCAAGGACTTTGGCGACATCTACGACCTTTTTGCTCTACGGGTGCTGGTTAATGAGCCTGCGGAGTGCTACCAGTCGCTGGGAGTCGTCCACCAGATGTGGCATCCGATTCCCGGCCAGTTTGACGACTACATCGGCAACCCTAAAGAGAACATGTACCAGGCGTTGCACACCACTGTGATCTGCGACGGCGGTACGCCCCTGGAAGTTCAGATTAAGACCTACGAACTGCACCAGATCGCCGAGTACGGTGTGGCCGCCCACTGGGCTTACAAAGAGGGCACCTCGGGCGACCAGCGGTTTGAAGAAAAAATGACCTGGCTGCGGCAACTCTTGGAGTGGCAGCGTGAGGTTTCCGGAACCGCCGAGTTTATAGAATCGGTCAAACAGGACATCTTCCACGACCAGGTCTTTGTTTACACACCCAAAGGTCGAATTGTTGAGCTTACCTCTGGTTCCACACCGGTGGACTTTGCCTACAAGATTCACACGGACCTAGGTCACCACTGCATCGGGGCCAAGGTCAACGGCAAACTGGCTTCGTTGGACACTGCCTTGGAGAACGGCGACACCGTTGAAGTACTTAACTCCAAGTCCGACCGCGGCCCTAGCCTAGACTGGTTGAACCCAAACAAGGGTTACGTCCGCTCCGCCGGAGCAAGACAGAGTGTGCGCCAGTGGTTCCGGCGTCAGGAGCGTAGCGCCAACGTCCAGCGTGGCAAGGAACTCCTGCGGCGTGAGATGCGTCGTCTGAACCAAAAGGTAGACGACGAGACCCTGATCGGCCTCTTCAAGGTCGACTCCATGGACGAGCTGCTGGCCAACTTGGGCTCAGGAAACATCGCAGACAGCTTGCTGAGCCATCGGCTGACTCTGATTGGACACGAAACCGAAGAACCGCTAACCCAAAAGCATAACGAACAGGCCCCCGCCAGCCCCAGTTCGGGTATCAAGGTTTTGGGAGTCGGCGACTTGCTGACGCAAATCGGCCGATGCTGCAATCCCATCCCCGGCGACCCGATCATCGGGTTTATCACCCGCGCCCGTGGCGTTACGGTTCACAAGCAGGACTGCTCCAGCGTCTTGCACGAAGACGAGCCGGAACGACTGGTGAGCGTACAGTGGGGCGAGGAACAACAGCTCTACCCCGTGCGCATCATTATGAAGGCCTACGACCGGGTCGGCCTTCTGCGGGACGTGACCGCGTTGGTGTCCAACGAGGGAGTGAACATCGCATCGGTGGTTACCGGCGATTACGCCGACAGCACCGTGACATTGAGCCTCACCTGTCACACCACTGGCCTAGACCAGCTGAACAAGATGTTCTCCAAGCTGGACGGCGTGCGTGGCTGCATCTCCGTGACACGTGACCACACCATCATGCCCCTCCCCGCCCGCAGCTAACCGCTCACTTTTTACCGCGAACCCTTCTCGCAAGCTTATTTGCGCCTGTCTGATTTACATGTTTGAAATGTATAATGTGTGCTCGCGCTCACCCTGGAACGCGAAATATGCACTTAAAAATACATAAAAATCCTGGAGGTAAAGTTATGGTAGAGAGAAAGCCAGTGAGCCCGGCAGGAGCCGGACCAAATGCAGCCCTGTCGCCCGGAATGATCGTCGGCGACTTATTGTTTGTCTCAGGTCACGTGTCAGTGGACAGCAGTGGCAAAGTGGTCGGCGAGGGCGACGCTGAAGCCCAGACACGTCAAGTGATGGCCAACATCCGGGCCGTAATCGACGCTGCCGGCGGCAAGATGGAAGATGTAGCCAAGATCACCTGTTTCATCACGGACATCGCCAGCTACCCGGCCTACAGTAAAGTCCGCGGAGAGACTTGGCCTAGCTCTCCACCAGCCAGTTCTACCGTGGTCGTCGCCGGCTTGGTGCGCCCAGAGTTCATGGTAGAAGTAGAAGCCATAGTCAACCTAGCCTAGGTAGCACAGCGACGTTTCGGTTTTATAAACACCCCTTCCTGCTAAGACTTCAGCCGGAAGGGGTATTTGTCGTTTAGGCGTGAATATGGAAACCTGGCCTTGCCGTCCGCCAGGATACAGAGGTCTCTTGGAATGGAGAGGGGCCAGAGGGGCAATCAGAGAGGCAGTCCCTGGCGTGAAACCGGGGACTGGGTTAGTCGTCGGCTGAGGCAGGGACCATTGGGATCGTATCTTCCCAATTGGGAATCAAGATGCGGCCAGTTGGCTCCATGGACATGATGACAAACGCCCCGGCTAAACTAGTGAAGGTTGAGACCAAGATGGTTGCAGTATAAGAGTCAAACAACCAGAACAACGCCCCACCCAGCCAAGCACCCATGGCCATTCCAGAACCGGCGCCAAAGGCCTGCCAGCCAAATGATGAACCCATTGGGCCACGACCAAAATATTGACGGTTGATGACCGGGAACGCCGATCCTTCGCCGCCGTACCCAATGCCAAAGATCACCGCAAACATGTAGAACTGCCAAGGTTCTTGTGCCCAGAAGAGCATCAGCACCGGCAGACCCTGCCAGACAAAGGCCGTGGCCATGGTGCCCCTAGCGCCCAAATAATCTGAGATTACCGGCGTCAAGAACCTGGTGGAGACGCTGACCAAGGCCAGGGTGCTGAGCACACCTGCGGCACCTACGTTGTCCATACCGGCCAACACCGCAATTGGCACGATGTAAATGATGACTATGGAATGGCTGACGCAGCCCAAGAAGTGGATGGACACCAACTTCCAGAAAGTGGTGGTGGACTGCATGCCGGATCGGAAAGCTTTGATTCGCAAACCCTCCGCCACACGGTCTCTTACGTGCACTACTTCTTCGGTATCAGGTGCGCCGAAGGGCCTGATATTGATGTCGCCAGGTCGGTTTCTGAAGAAGACCATAAGCGCCAACATCATGATTCCGCCCAGGATGCCAACGGACCAGAACGCCACTTTCCAGGATGAGCCGCTGATTAGGACGCTTATCAAAATCGCCATGATGGCCGGGCCAAGTCCGTGGGATGCCTGCAAGAAGCCCACACCATAGCCCAGGTGAGTGCGGAACCAGTATGAGGCGGTGGTAATGATCGGTACGTTGAAACACGCACTGGCAGCGCCGAGGAATATCCCGTAGGAAATCCACAGGTGCCATACCTCAGAGACGACGCCGGTCATCAGAGCGCCGACGATAAAAGCGGCGATGCCGACTAGGATGACCTTTCTTGCACCGTAGCGGTCGGTGCAGTAGCCACTGAGGGGGGCTAAAAGTGCGCCCGTGATGCTGGCCAAGGCGTAGGCCAGTGTGACCATCGCCGGACTCCAGTTGTTAGCTTCTTCCAGAGGTACAATGAGCACCCCGAAAGCCTGCCGAATGGAACCACCGGCCATATGCATGACGGCGGCGATGGCCATGATAATCCACGCGTAGTGGATACCAGTGGATAGGCCGAACGCGCCTTTGTTTTTGAGTTTAATCATTGGCAAGCCACATTCTGCGCCTGTGGCGTACCCATGTCAATTGATATGAGGGGCTTTGCACTATTTAACCTTCACGTTTTGGCTAAATCCAGCCGAATGGGCGGCATTTCCAGCTGTGATTGGTCTACGCAAGATGAAGACTACGCCGCGTATAATTTCCTGAAATTCAGGACCCCGAAAAAAATTAAACAAATTAAGGCGTAACGCAAGGTAATACATGGGCGCGGAATAGAAACTGCAAGAATTGGGCTTGGAGTCGGGGCCTGTGGGCACTCCGGTGGCCAACTTCCTGCCGGCGGTGCGCACCGGAAATCTGCTGTTTGTGGCCGGTCACATCGCCGGAAAGCCGGATGGGTTGGTGTTGAACCCCGGCAAGGTGGGCCGAGATGTGACCGAGGAACAGGCTTACGAGTCGGCCAAGCTGGCATTGCTCAACTGCCTGGCATCAATCAAACAGGAACTTGGGGACCTGGATAAAGTCCAGCGCGTGGTGAAGTTGTTAGTGATGGTGAACGCAGACCCTGAATTCGATAGGCACTTTGTGGTTGGCAACGGCGCGTCCGACCTGCTGGTGGAATTCTACGGAGACCAGGGCCGCCACGCCCGTTCTGCTGTGGGCATGAGCGGACTACCCCGCAAGAGCTGTGTAGAAGTTGAAATGATCATAGAGGTTGCAGACTAATATCTGTTGAGTGGGCCCTTTGACCGGCTCAAGATGAACACGCACCACCTGCAACATGCTGATGCCATGGCAAATAGGCAAAAAGTGGTGCATATCTGGGTCTTGGTCTGACCGCGATCAGCCGACCTTGCCTTCAAACATACCTCATGTAATACCTACCGGGCAATGTCAACACTGACAAAGCCCGAGTATGCTCCTTGCGCAGTTTTCATTGACCAGATGTTGACTGTAAATTGTGCACCAAATGTGCACGAAGACTCCGACCGTTTCCTTATGTTGTAACCACTTACGAGTAGGTTCTAGCTTTATATTTAGCACTTATGCTATTTAGTGCTAATTTATGATTAGGGGTGGCATCGCACTCAAACACCGGTATGCTTCGAATTCCCGCCAATTTATCGTTAGGCCCTCAGAAATAATCCTCCTCAACCAAAGGAGTTTTTCTTGTTTCAGGTGCTCCTATTTCGTGAAGTCCCTAAGGGGCGTACTGGTGACGGTGCGGATGTTCTCGGGGATCCGAAACGCTCTGAATATATCTTTGTATACAATAGGATTTATGAAACGTAAATTAATAATACTAGCAATGGTTTTGGTGTTGGCTATAGGTATCTCGTGTTCACCGACCCAGGTAACTACTCCTGTACCCACACCAGAGCCGACTGCTAAAACTGCTGTACCCACACCAGAGCCGACTGCGAAAACTGCTGTACCCACACCAGAGCCGACTGCTAAAACTGTTGTTAGTACAATGGCTGTACCTACTCAAACATCCGCACCGGCGCAGATTCCATCACTTGGCTTGTCACGCTATCAGCCAGCACCTGCTTTGGTTTTCAGTGCCGTGGAGTCCAAAGGTCAATTTAAGGCAGACATACAAGCAGCTCTGTCAGCCATGTTGATGAGACAATTTCCACAGTTACAGCAAAAGATGGGAATATCAGTAGCCGTATATCAAGATGGAAAAATCTGGTCGCAGGCATTAGGTTACGCGAGTGATGGTGTACTGATGGAACCAATTACTCCTACAGGAGTTAAGAGCAGTTCCAAAACTTTTCTATCCGCATTGGTTCTTACACAAGCGGAAGAAGGACTTTACGAACTGAATGATCGAATTTCTGTTCTTTTGTCAGACGACCCAGCGTACCAGTCTCTCGATAAGTCTATAATTCCCGACGCTACTATTGCAGAGCTATTGACACACACCTCTGGTATAGCTGGGAGAAGAACCTCGGGTGACCGTGAATCTTTCAATTTAATGACCAGTCCGAATTGGCAGCCTTCGGACTCTTTTGCGTTAATTAAAGACCCCCCTAAGTCTACTGGTGAATTTGGGTACCACACGTTCGCCAATTCATACCTTCTTGGAATGGTTGCAGAACATATTGGTGGTCAAAACCTTGACACGCTTTATCGCACCCATTTATTAGATCCAATCTCGGTACAAGCCAGTTTACTTCCCGTCGTTGAATCACCGAAGGGTATCGCACACCCTTATGCTGATCGGTCGAACTATGGCGGCTCTGGCGGTTTTGGAGACTTGTCGCAGATAGAAATTTGGAAAGATTTTAATTGGTATGAGGCGGATGGCCGATTGTCTTGGGCAACTGCAGGGATTGTTTCAACTTCTGAGAACATGGCTCGGTGGGCTTATGAACTATATAGTGAAAGAGGTTCAGCCGTTACTAAAAGTGTTCGATCGGCTTTACTGGGATCAGTTACGGATGAAACAATCTTCATAGACGGTCCACAGAAATATGGATTTCATGTGGCTAGAAAAGAGCACGCCCTTCCTGATGGCACAGTTTTGGAATCGTATGGCCACTCGGGAGGAGGCTCCGGCACGTCTTCCATTCTTGTCTATTTGCCAGAACTGGACTTATCTATTTCGGTGCTTGCCAACAGCGATATGAATAATCTTTTAGGCAACTGTGCTAGTAGGACAGAACCTTGGTTGAGCCCAATGCATTGCATAACACGCGGTCTTTTAGAGGCAATGGTAAGCGTTAAGTGATAATTGGCTAATCATTCCCATCGCCGACTTAATCGTTCTGATGTTAAATCAAGCAGATTCTTAGAAACTCTGGAGGCCGATAATCTGGGAATGCCCAACAACTTCCTGGAAGACTTGCCAGCCCTGGAGGTCACCTCGAGGTGACCCCCGAGGAACAGGAGGCCCTGGTTCAGCAGATATTCCTGCTGATCACCATCTACGGGAAAGAGTTTGTCGATATCAAACCGAAGCCTGATACCCTGCTTTCTGTGCCGTGACCATGGTGACAAAAAGCAGGGTATCAGGAGTTCGACTCTAGTCCATCTCCACCACAAACAACCACTTAGGTTCCTTTGAATACCTGCTCAAGCCAAAGGCTGATTGACA
>JAPKDE010000065.1 GCA_028822675.1 Dehalococcoidia bacterium
GGAAACCCCTGACCCAGAACGCCGTTGCCATGGCGCATTTGGATTACGGCAACTGGGGCAGGTTAGAAACCTGCCCCTACAGATACATGTGTCATTAGATTAGAAACAGTTAAATCCCTAGCAACTTCTCTAAATTCGTGTGTAGGATTGCCTCTTTCTCGGCGTCGGTGAGGCTCTCAAGACCCATGATCCAGGACACCGGCCAGTCGATCGCCATGTCGAAGGGCCAATCTGTCCCGAAGACCACTTTGTCGATTCCCACGCAGTCGATCAGATAGCGCAGGGCCGGCTCGCTGTGGGTTAGGCAGTCATAGTAGAACTTGTCCAGATAGGTGCTGGGCGGCTTCTGGATGTGCTCTCTGGCTTCCTGCCGCACCTCCCAGCCCCGGTCCATGCGACCGATGCCGTAGCAGGTGTACCCACCGCCGTGACACAGGCAGATCTTGAGGTCTGGGCAGGCGTCCATCACCCCGCCGAAGACCAACGATGCAAAGGTCACTGCCCGGTCTGCCGGGTTGCCTACAGTGTTGGGCAGGTGATACTTGTTTATACGCTGGTTTACAACGGTATCGCCGCCCTGGTGGACCAGAATCACCGCGCCCAGGCTCTCCACAGCCTTCCAGAAGGGAAGGAACTTCTTCTCATCAAACGTCTCGCCATTGACGTTGTCGCCAATCATGGCGCCCTTCAGACCCAGCTTCATGCTCCGTTCCAACTCGGCAATGGAGCCCTTGATGTCCTGCATGGGCAGCGTGGAGAAACCGGCAAAGCGGTCCGGTTGGGCTTTGACCAGATCCGCAACAGAGTCGTTACACTCGGCGGTCATCTTCTTGGCCGTGGCTGATTCGCCTTCATAGTTGTAGAAATAGGCGTTGGTGGACAGAACTTGGACATCCACGCCCAACGAGTTCATGTCTGCCAGGCGTTCTTCCGGAGTCCAAGTGATCTTGGGGTTATTTCGGTGAACGGCCATGGCATCAACGGGCATCCCATGCCAGGACTCGCCTTTTTTGCTGGCCTCCACGAATCCGGGCGGGGTTATGTGTGCGTGGATATCGATCGTCCGCATCAGTACTCCTAATTCTTTGTTCTCAATGGCCGCAGCCCAAACTGCCCCTAGCAAGGGGCAGGAAGTTATTCTTGGGTTGGGAAAATTAGACGCCCACCACCCTAACGCGGTGGTTGTTGCTGTCGGCCACGTAGATGTTGCCATCGGTGTCGATGCCGCAGCCGTGAGGCCGGTCCATGGCGGCATCGGTGGCCGCACCGCCGTCACCCTCACCGCCCAGCCGCCCACCGGCAATCGTGGTGACAATCCCTGTAACGGCGTCGATGCGCCGAATGGCGTGGTTCTCGGTGTCCACCACAATTATGTTGTCCTGGGCATCACAGCGCAGGGCCTTAGGCGAGCCCCAGGTTGCTGTCAACGCCGGGCCGCCGTCGCCCTCATAGCCACGCTCACCGTTGCCTGCGATGGTACTCATAACGCCGTTGGTGTCAACCTTGCGGACGCCGTTTCCCTCCCGCTCAGCAACGTACATATTGCCCTTGCTGTCCAGGCAGACCGCTCTGGAGCCAAAGAAGCTGGCCTCCAAGGCTGGTTTACCGTCTCCGGTGCGTTCTTTCTCGCCGTTACCAGCGACCGTGGTGACGATGCCATTGGCAATGTCCAGACGTCGGATTCGCTGGTCTTGGATGTCGGCGATTAACAGGCCGCCCTTGCCGTCCAAGAAGCAGTCGTTGGGTTCACGGAACATGGCCTGATTGCCTGGTCCTCCGTCGCCGCTATAGCCGACCTCGCCGGTACCAGCCACGGTGGTTATGGTGCCAGAAGAGGCGTCCACCTTGCGGACTACTGCGTTCAGACGATCCACGATGTAAATGTCGCCGTTGTTCTGGTCAATCTGCAGCGAGTAAGGCTCCTGCATGGTCGCCTCAGTGGCGGGGCCGCCGTCTCCGCTGTAGCCCAATTCGCCGTTACCGGCCACGGTGGTCACGGCGCCGCTGGCCTTGTCGACCCTACGGACGATGTGGTTCTTGGCCTCGGTGTAGAACAGGTTACCGGCGGCATCAAAATCGCACATGAACGGTTCGTTACAGACGGCTTCGCCTGCCTGGCCACCATCTCCGGCGTAACCACCTGCTCCGGTTCCGACATAGGTTGAAATCTTTCCTGCTTCAAATAGCATTTGGATTAGTTCTCCATTGTTTGATTAGTGCCCCCCTCGGTCCCCCTTTATAAAGAGGGATTTAGGGGGATTTCGTTTCTTCGTTGTACCAGTCTAGGATCTCGCTGCCGGTCATGAAAACAACGTCGTCGTGCTGCTTGATGTACTCAAAAATCTTGTCGTAATACTTGATCCGGTGGGCCGCGCCGGTAATGTACGGATGGGTCGACACACACATGATCCGCGCACTATCTGCCCCTTCGCGATACAGGGTGTCGAATTGGTCTTTGGCCCGTTCGAACAACTCTGGCGAGCGGTGGTGTTGGATCAGGTACACCGGTATGTCGTTCAGTTCCACGGTATAGGGTATAGCCACTAAGCTGCCAGACTTCACGATCATCGGGTAGGGCTGGTCGTCGTTAACCCAGTCGGCCACGTATTCGATGCCCTCTTCAGCCAGGATATCCGGAGTGTCAAAAGTCTCGGCCAGTCCCGGCCCCATCCAACCCCGGGGCGCAGTACCCGTGAATTCTTTAATGGTGTCGATGGTTCGGCGGATGGCGGCGCGCTCGTCTGGCTCTTTGTTGATCACCCGTTGAATGTAGCTGTGGGCCAGCATTTCCCAGCCAGACTTCACGCTTTCGGTCACGATAGATGGGTAGCTGTGACAAACTGAGGCGTTGAGACTGACAGTGCCCTTGATGCCGTACTTATCCAGCACCTGTTTCATCCGCCAAAAACCCACCCGCAAACCATAATCGAACCAACTAAAGTTAGGAATGTCTGGGATGACCGACACTCCTTGGGGTGTAGGCAACACCGTGCGGGCCATGGGCTCATTGATGTCCCATTCTTCCACGTTGATGACCGGCCAAATAGCGACTCTGGCACCGCCGGGCAGCTTCAAAGGCTTGCGGTCAAATATGGACGAAAATTCAGCTCTGGGGTTGGACATTGTTGCTCCTTAAATTGCTGCGCGAAATCCCCCTCGGTCCCCCTTTATAAAGGGGGACCGAGGGGGATTTCGTCGCTGCCTAACGACTACAGCTTCATTGCCTCCAAGCCAATCTTGGCCAGGTCTTCGTCTTCTTGCGCAGCCAGGCCGCTCACGCCGATGCCGCCCATGATTGAGCCGCTACCAGGGTGAAGAATGACCACGCCGCCCTGTACGGCAGCCAGCATCGGGTCGCCCATCTCGGCCACGGTGCGGCCTTGGCCCGCCAAACGCTCCGCATAGTCTTTGGAATCCTGGCCAGTGATGGCGCAGGTGTAGGCCTTTCGAGTGGCCATGCGCTTGGGCACTTCCCGGCAACGGTCCATGCGTCCGTAACTAATCATGCTGCCGGTGTCGTCCACGATGGCAATGGCCAACGGACGGTCCGGTTCTTTGTTGGCCTCGGCCAAGATTGCTGCTATTGCGTCCTGTGCCTGGCCCAAGCCCAGCATCGGTTTGTCATACATAAGACCCTCCCCCTGAAGAATGGTATGCGCCATTCTAACTGGGGGGTAAATGAGTGGCAAGGAAGCGGGGAGTGAAAATGGTTTGCCGTGAGAGGGGGTTTTTAGCTGTCTGCTACCTGATAAATCAGGGTCTCAGGGTTGAACGCTCCCCAGGCGAACCAGAAGTGGTTACCGTGAACGATTGGGGTCAATGACTTGCCGGCCATCGGGCCTGATACTGCTTCTCCCAGGATGCTCCAAACTGAGCCGGTCTCGTCGTCCACGAAGTCTCTGTTTTGCAGACTGAAGGTCAGCGCTTGGCCGTCCAATTGGCCATCAAAGACGCCGGTGGAGCCAACGTCGTTCGAATCGATGATCAGTGCCCGATCCAGTGCAGACACGGTTCCTAGCTTGAAGAAAATCACCAGGTCTGTGCCGTTGACCGGGTAATTCACCACCCGCTCAGTCTCCAGCACCTTGAACGGAAAGGCAGCCGATACTTCGCCAATTTCTATGGCCGCGACCCTTTCCTTGGGCATCAGGCGATCGTCTTCTTCTCCATCAAATAGGAACGGCGGACGGTCGGCCCGGTCATACCCGCTGTAGGGGTTGCTGCCGTAAGGCCGGTTGGAGCCGGTGTTTCGTGAGAGCACCAGACCGTCCGGGTTGGCCGCTTTGAAGTCGGCCCAGGACACTATAGAAGCTGAAATAAAGGGCAGTTGGTGCCCCGCCAATTCGCCAACGATGGCCTCTCCGGTGAGTTGCTGCCACTAGGTTTGGGTCTGCCGGTCCCACATGACCAGGTCGCTGTTTCTCAGGTTCCCGGATACTCCAAAGTCGAATACCCGTCTCTCCAGCGTCCGCTCAAAGGCCAACGCCAAGTTGCAGAACGGACAGAAGGTCACCATTACCGGCACCCCGCCGACCACATCATTCACCACTTCGTGCCAGGTGAGGATTGACAGAGGATAGGCCCGGGACTCGCCGTTGATCTTGAACGTGACCACTGGCTCAACGTCGCTCATCACTGAGGTCGCTTCTTCGATGGTCTCGAACTGGGGTCGGTCCAGGGGTGGGATGCCATCACGGCCCACGCCCCCGGAGATAATCCCGTCAAAGTCCACGGTGTGGCGGCTGAAATCGGTGCGCTAGCCCCCAGTATGAATACTGGAGGACTCCAGTTTTTGCTGGTACTGCGGGTCCGTCCGTTATTGCGATCGGTCCCGGCCCGGTGTCAGCGACGAATGAATCGACGTCTGTAGCGTTCAGCGGGTTGTTCAACCCGGAAGAACCAACCTGGTTACTGCAGGCTATCGCCAGAGCGGCGACGATGATTGCCCCAACGACGAAAAACTTCTTTGATAGTCTCATTCTCAACTTAGAGCAACCCCCCGATAGTCAGCCAGTAGAAGACGATGTACGTACCGGCGATTACCATTAGGCCTGAGCCCAGCGGCTGGATGTAAGGCAGAGCCTTTCTGAGGGCTCCGACCATGGCGGTCTTGAAGAACGCCATTCCCAGTGTAAGAACCATGATTACCAGGCCCATTCCCAGGGCGAAAAGTAGAAAGTCCGTCAAGACGGACGATGCGCCAACACCGGCGACGCTGATGCCCACTACAGCCAGGAAAATGGGCAGAGTGCAGCTTAACGACGCCGTGCCGTAGCTGATGCCGAATATAAAGTAACCCTTAATGCTGACCTGGGCTGGGTTGCCCATGTGGCTGGCAGCGCGGGCGGCAACCCCGGTGTACAGCTTGCCACCGCCCACCATCCAAGCGCCCACAAACACCAACCCAATTCCGATAACCAGGCCCAACCACTGGAGGAGGTCACCGACAAAGTTGGCTCCGAACCCGATTATCACTCCCACGATCCCAAATAAGACAACGAACCCAGCGGTCACGGTCAGCCCCACCAATATGGCCCGACTAAAATGCTTCACCGGATTTGTCTCGGTTGTCTGCCCGGCCTCGTCACCCAGGTACATACCCAGGTAGGCCGGCAGCATGGCGAATCCGCAGGGGTTAACCGCCGAGGCCATACCCGCCGCCAGGGCGAACAGGGCGGACGCACCGACCAGTCCTCCCAGCCAGGAACCGGAATCACCCGACAGTCGTTCCACAAACAGGTTCACGTCGTCGATGCCACTGTCGCTGTCGATGATTAACGCGCTGATAAACGCGATTGCCAATGCTATTGCAGCGACGACCATGGGCATGACAATTGTGCGCATGACATTGCGATCATTTGAGTTGATCATTCTACTTATTGGTTGAAACATCTCTATGAAGCTCCGTGCGTTCAGCCTACGCTCTGGGTGTTCCGTTCCCAGTGACGCAACCAGTAGGGCCCGCTGTTGGTTGTTGGTTATACGTGCTGGCCATTGCAATGGGTTTCTTGTCGCTCATCATTCGGAGTCCTTATGGACATTTTATCCGGTGGAAGGGACTAAACCCATGACGGGCTGGGGATATCGTGCTATTCCCGGTCTTTTACTAACACTTCATAGGTTGAGATGCCCTTAAACACTTTGGGATGCAAGACCTCTGCCAATGCTTCCAAAACATCTACCACCCTAGGGCCGTGGCGAGTGGGTATCCGGCCATCAAAAAGAAACACCTGGTCCAGCTTCACGGCAGGCAGATCCTTCCAGCCCTTCAAGCCGGTAAGTTTTTCTGCCGTTTCTTTACGTACTCGGTCCGGGTCAAAAGCGCAGGGCATCACCATCAGATACTCAGGGGCGTAATCTACGATCTCGTCCCAGGTCAGTTCCCTGGAAATACCACCGGCTACTGCCAATCCCTCATCCCCCCCGGCAATCTGGACCATCTCGGGCAACCATTGACCGGTGTTGCGCAACGGGTCCAGCCAGTCCAAACAAAGGACTCTGGGTCGGGGGCCATCCTGAGGTGCCTCAGTTTTGATCCTCTGAATGCGCAACTGCAACGAGTCAGCCAATTCGTTGGCCTGTTGAGGTTCTCCGGCAGCAGTTCCGATGATCCGGATGTTCTGGATAACATCGGCGAGCAAGCTGGGGCGGATGGTCAATATCTCCGGTTCATAGTCCAGCACCTTGGCCGCACTCTCAAAGACCGAGCCAGCGCCGATGGCGCAAACTTCGCACAACTCCTGAGTGATGATTAGGTCAGGCTTTGCCTCTCTCAGAAGATCGGCATCGATCCAGTAAAGCGGGTTACCGTAGGCCCGCGCCTGCTGCACAATGGCATCAATCTCTTCGCTGGGCAGGTGTGAATTCTGGCGCACGCTCCGGCTAATGACCGGTTTGGTTGCGGCGTCTTCCGGGTAATCACAGGAATAGGAAACACCCACCAACTGGTCTCCCAGCCCCAAGGCGTAAACAATCTCGGTGGCGCTTGGTAAAAGTGAACATATACGCATGCAGCAAGTATAGTTTTCCCATCTAGGTGAATCAAATCACTGTCCGATTTCAAGCCAAGCCATGTTAAAATTGCGTCGCATTATTCTTATGAAAACCTGAGGTCCGATTGACCGCAAAGATACTGGACGGCAAGACGCTGGCTGAAGAGATTCGAGGCGAAGTTGCCACAGGGGTTGCCGAGATAAAGCAGAAGCACGGCGTCACCCCCGGCCTGGCCGCGGTGCTGGTGGGCGATGACCCAGCCTCGGCCATCTACGTGCGCAACAAACGCCGGGCCTGCGAGGAAGTTGGCATGGTTAGCGACACTATCCTGCTACCGTCCGACACCACCACTGAGCAGGTTCTCGCTACCGTCCGGCAATTAAACGAAGACTCGCGCTTCCACGGAATTTTGGTCCAGTTGCCGCTACCCAACCAAGTTGATGAACTCGCAGTTATTGAGTCGATCAACCCGGACAAGGACGTGGACGGGCTCCACCCCTTCAACGTGGGCAAGCTGGTCCAGGGTCGGGCTGACTTCATTCCAGGTACCCCCTTTGGCATCCAGCAGATACTGATGCGGAACGGTCACGACCCGGCAGGCGCCAATGTGGTCGTCTGCGGTCGGAGCGACATCGTAGGCAAGCCCATGGCCCTGCTGCTGATGCAGAGAGCGGAGGGTGCAAATGCCACGGTCACCGTTTGTCACACCCGCACCAAGAACCTGGCTGAAGTCACCCGACAAGCAGACATCTTGATCGCGGCTATCGGCAGTCCCAACGTGATAACCGCTGATATGGTCAAAGAAGGCGCGGTGGTCATCGATGTTGGTATCAATCGGGTCGACGACGCCTCTCGCAAGCGCGGCTACCGGCTGGTTGGCGACGTAGATTTCGCGGCGGTCTCAGAAAAAGCCTCAGCCATCACCCCGGTCCCCGGCGGCGTGGGGCCAATGACCATTGCCATGCTATTGGTCAACACTCTCACCGCCACCCGACTCACCATCCACGGGAAGGATAACTAACAGCCAACAGCAGACAGTTATCGGCCTCTAAAAGCTGACCGCTGTAAGCTGACTGCTCTCATCCATGCGCACTGACGACTTCGACTACCACCTTCCCCAAGAACTGATTGCCCAGTCTCCGGTTGAACCCCGTGATTCTTCACGTTTGATGGTTCTTAGCCGAGAATCCGGCCAGATTGAGCACCGGCAGTTTCCTGATTTACTCCAGTATTTGCGTCCCGGCGATGTGATGGTCTTCAACCAGAGCAGGGTTATACCCGCGCGGCTCTACGGACACCGGGTCGACACCGGTAGCCGCGCCGAGTTCTTGCTGTTGCGTCGCAACGCCGACGGCACCTGGCAGGCCATGGCCAAACCCGGACGGAGACTTCGGCCAGGCGTGGTGGTTCAAATAGAGGAGCCATCCCCGAAATTCCCCCTCGGTCCCCCCTTTCGTAAAGGGGGGACCGAGGGGGAATTTCGCAGCCCAGACACTGGATTTTCCGTGAAAATTATTGCTGCCCACGATGACGGTCTCAAAACTGTGCGGCTGTCTTCAGAAGAGGGTATCGAGCGATTCGGCCACACTCCCCTGCCGCCCTATATCAAAGAAACGCTGGATGACACGGAACGCTACCAGACTGTGTATTCACGCCAGCCGGGCAGCGTGGCCGCCCCCACCGCCGGGCTCCATTTCACCGAAGACCTACTACAAAAAGCCCGCGACCTAGGAGTTGAGACGGTGTTCGTGACGCTGCATGTGGGCCTAGACACCTTCAAGCCGGTAGACGAAGACGACCCCACCGAACACAAGATTCACAGCGAGCACTATTCAATTGACGCCGAAGCCGCCGAAGCATTGAATCGGGCCAAAGCTGAGGGCCGCCGCATCATCGCCGTGGGGACAACGTCAGTACGAGTTCTCGAGCAAGCGGGCTTGGACTTGGAACAGAGCGGACAAACCGCCCTTACAGCCACCGAAAGCGAGGCCAGTCTCTTCATCCTGCCCGGCCATAAATTCCGCATTGTCGACGCCATGGTCACCAACTTCCACCTACCCCGCTCCAGCCTGCTAATGCTGGTCTCGGCGTTCGTGGAGCAGGGTCAGGAAAGCAATGGTCCTTCGACAGGCTCAGGACGAGCGGTTGTGATGATGGCCTATGAGAAAGCCATCGTTGAGCAGTACCGGTTCTACAGCTTTGGGGATGCTATGTTCATCGCCTAATCGACCGTCAGCCAGACTTCGCCAAGGGTGTCGATATCAAAGCTGACTTCGTCGCCTTGGTCTAGAAATTTGGTGCTGACGATGCTGCCGGTCATGACGACCATGTCTCTTTTGAGACTTTGGCCGCGTTCTGCCAGGCTGTTGGCCAGCCAGGCCAAAGCTTCTAGCGGGTGCCCAAGCGCATCGCCGCCTTTGCCGCCGCCCACTGGTTCGCCGTTGATGACCATCTCTCCAGCAGCCGACTCCAGGTCGATCCCCTGCCACTCTATTATCGGCTCGCCCAGCACTAGGCCGGCGTTCCAGGCGTTATCCGCCATGACGCCCAGGAAGAACAGGTCAGAGTAATCAGCGCCCCGGTCCTCGATCAACTCAAAGGCTGGCATGACGGCGTCTACCGCCTTGGCCACGGTCTCTCGGGTGTAGGGAGCGCCGGAGGCTGGGAGGTCTGTATTCAACTGGACTGCAATCTCGCACTCGGCGCCTAGTCGCACGTAATCCGAGCGGTTAATCGTCAAAGGCGTATGATGGACTCCGCTGGCAAAGACTGCGCCGGAACACGGGTGGTCAAACCCGACCATCTTCTGCATCACCGCGGAGGTCAAGGCAATCTTGTAGCCCACGACTGGCCCTCGCTCCGGAATAACCAACTTGTGGAACGCCGACTGAATCTCGTAGGCCTCTTTTTCGTCGCGAGGCGCAAATTCCTCTGGAATTGGCTCGTATTTGGCGCGCGCACGGTGGCCTTCAAACAAGAATTGGGCCGCCTGTTGAATCCTGTCATCACCGGCCATGTTGTCCTCTCTAGTTTTTATTGCGTGAGCTGAGCGCGCGTGGGCCTAATCTTACAGGTCAAACTACGCCAACTGCATCAACTGCAGCACGTTACCGTCCGGGTCTTTAAAAGTCGCCACCCAGCCGCCCCAGCTCTCTTGTTCCGGTTGGCGGATGAACTCCACACCAGCATCGGCCAGCCTTTTGGCCTCGGCTTGGATATCGTCAACACCCAAGTGGGGCATGAATCGCAAGGGATCCTTAGACTGGCCGGCAACATCACTGTGGCGGCCGATGTTGAACCGAAATTCGCCCAGTTCAAAGGCAATGAAATCCTCGTGGCGTGAGTGCAGCGGCAGTTGGAGCACGTCATGGTAGAAATCAAACAAGCGCTCTAGGTTGTCGGTCCAGAATGTTACGCCAATGACACCGGTAACCATGTGGTACCTCTTTTGAATCTAAACTTGAACCTAAAAAGGAAGGTCGGCTGGTGTTTCCACCGGCCGACCTTCATAGTATCGCCATTTGGTTCTGATTAGTTACGAGCAGTCGTTAGACTTCGGAAAGTTCGCCCCGTTTTTTAGCCTCGGAGCAACGAGGGCACAGCCCGTAGAAATCCACCCGTTGCCAGGCAACTTCAAAATCTGAGTTGTCTGTAATCTGCTTGCGCAGGCCCAAGACAACGTCATGAACCACCGGGTCGGTGTCTGCGTCGATCACATTCTCGCACTCGATACAGACCAGGTTCACGTGGGGTTCCATGTTCGGCTCATAGCGTGACTGCTTCTGAAACGGCAGTTCCTGAATGAGGCCGCTCTTCTGGAGCACGCCCAACGTGGAGTAGATAGTGGCCAGGGTCATGGACGGGAAATGTCCTTTAACCCTTTCATAAATTTGCTGGACTGTGGGGTGGTCATGTGAATTGAGGACCACCTCGGCGATGGCAAGACGCTGTGGCGTAACCCGAACCGCCCACTCCCGCATCCGCTCTACAAGCTCTTGCTGGTTTAACATTGAATCTCCTGGGGTCCGTGAAAACGTTGTGGAACCGCCTAAATGCGCCCGTTTTGAACTCAGAAACCACTGTCGGAACCTACGACGAATTCAACCTAACTATAACCGGAATCAGTCGCCCAGGCAACCCTAATTATCAATATACTTAGCTATATTTATTCGCAAATATGGGGGTAGTGGTTCTGTTGTGCTTGTTTTCACAAATCCAAAGTACACCCCATATCAAGTGCGCCACCTACGAATAATCGGCTATAATATTTAATCTCGGAGAGATGGCTGAGTGGACGAAAGCGCCGGTCTCGAAAACCGGTATGGGGGCAACCTCATCGTGGGTTCAAATCCCACTCTCTCCG
>JAPKDE010000066.1 GCA_028822675.1 Dehalococcoidia bacterium
ATAACTACGAGAAGAACCCGGACACCGGTCGCCTACACCTGATGAACCCGGAGCAGTTCAAGGCTATGTGCGAGGGCTTGGGTATTGGCGATGATACTTTGGTCATCACTTATGACCACTCCCGAAGCCTGACCGCCGCCAGACTCTGGTGGGCGTTAAACACCTACGGCCACACCAACACCAAGATTCTGAACGGTGGCTGGCGGGCCTGGGTCGCCAATAGCGGAGCCGTGGACTTTGGCCGGGCACTCAAACGCGACGTGACGTTCACTCCCAAACACGACGACTCCAAGCTGGCGACGGTTGATGACCTGAAACAAGCCTGCCAGGTTGGCGACTCGGTTATCTGGGACGTTCGCAGCGACGGCGAGTGGGACGGCAGCAATAGCCGTGGCAACAAGCGCGTTGGCCATGTCCCCGGCGCGGTGCATCTGGAATGGTTCAACCTGCTGGACTCAGAAACCAACGAGTTCAAACCAGAAGCAGAGATCAAACGCATCCTGACAGAGCACGGTATCACTCCGGACAAGAACGTCTACACTTATTGACAGGGTGGTATTAGAGCGGCGAACAGTCTGTTCGTCATGCAATTGGTCGGCTACAACAACACCAAAAACTATGACGGTTCTATGGGTGAGTGGGCTAATCTGGAAGACACACCCTTAGAATAAAACGATGGGTGAGTGGGCCAATCTCAAAGACACACCTTTAGAGTGATAATCCGCATCTAAGATGACGGCTGCAACAAGAACTAGTTTGACGAGGAGTTTGAATGGCAGGGTTTGTGATTGGCCAACTCAAAGAGATTAGCAACCCCGACGCTTTTGGGGTTTATCAGGGTGTGGCCATACCAACAGTGGTCCAATACGGCGGCAAACTGGTGATGAACAGCAAAAAGGTAGAAGCCGCAAATGGCGGCTGGTCTTCCGCTGCGGTGGTTGTGATCGAATTTGAAAACGTTGAGCAGGCCCGTAAGTGGTACCACTCTCCAGGGTATCAAGCCGTGGTCGGACAGCGGTTCGACTCCGCCGACAGCGCCGTGATTATTATTGACGGCGATTAGGGCAGGGACCAAGCGTTAGCAGACCTAGATACACGAGCCAGCACAAATCCAGAAGTAGAAAAGGGTGACGGTGACTTCGAACCGATGGCCATCGTGATGATTGAATTCGAGAGTGGCGAACAATCCCGCAAATGGTACAACTCCCCGGAGTACCAAGTGGTGGTTGGTCAACGCATTTCGTCCACAGACAGCAACATTGTATTCATTGACGTCGACTAGAACGTCAACTAGCCTGTAGGGGAAATCCCCCCAACCCCCTTTACGAAAGGGGGGCTTTTGAGTAGCAATGAAAAAGGGCGTTCCAGTGATTACTGGGACGCCCTTTTTGTTTAGCTCAGCTCCTTAACCATGTTTTTTATGGCCGATGCTAGGTCAGCACCGGCGTCCATTCGTATGGCCCGACGTTCTGATGCCCGCAGAGCTTGCAAATCGCCCAACGCTTGGGCGTCGGCCAACACCTCAAAGCTGTACGGAGTGCCGGCGATTGGTAGGCTTTGGGAATGTTCCTCTGTTATCTGCAGGAACAGGCCTGAAGCGGGGCCGCCTTTGTGTTGCTGGCCGGTGGAGTGCAAGAAACGGGGCCCGTAACCCATGGTGGTAGCAATGCCGAATTTTTCTGTCACCCGACGGCGCAGGTCATCCAAAGCCTGGTCGACTTCAGGTGATTGCGTTATGTAGGCCATGATTGCCAGGTAATCCCCCGGCCCGACCATCGCCAGCAGTTGGCTGATCGCACCGGCTTCTTCCATGTCTGGCAGGGTCCCAGAAGTTCCAAACTGGGCCAGCACACTTTCCGTCATGTCTTTGGCGGCCTGAACGTTGGGCTGGTCAAAAGGGTTTATGCCGATAATCGACCCGGCAATGGACGTTGCCATCTCCCAGCGGAAGAACTCCGCGCCAACATCATAGCTATCCGCCAGGTCCAGGCGGACCACCGGTTGTCCCGATAGTTCGATCGCCTGCACAGAGTCGTCTGTCGGCCCGTTCTCGTCGCCGTCCAATCTCAGGTACACGAATAGCCGGTCGTCGCCGTAGTGTTCTGGACTCACCAGCGGTTCTCCGGCAACCGGAACAACTCATCGCCGATGCCCCCTTTGCCAGTGCTCTCGGCGATGAGTTGTTCCGCCCACAGCCCAAAGCTGCTGATGGCCGGGGATGTCACCAACGTCAGCTTGTCCCGCCCTTTTTGCGAGAGAACACCCATCACAGCGCCTAAGAGGGCTCCGGGGTTTTCGCTGGCCGGTATCTCAGGGCTGGTTTGGTTTCGCATCCCATCGGCGCGATCTAATAGCCTCAACACGTCCAGGCCAATAATCGCCGCTGGGACCAGTCCAAAATAAGACAGCACCGAGTAGCGACCGCCCAGGTCAGTGGGATTCAAGAAGACGCGCCGGAAACCCTGCTCCGCACCCAGTTTAGCCAGTGAAGTGCCAGGGTCGGTCACGGCAATGAAATGCTGGCCTGCCGTATCACGACCGACAGCCTGCTCCACCAGGTCTCTGAAATAGGCGTAGAACATGTTCGGTTCGGTGGTGGAACCAGACTTGGAGGATACTAGAAAGATGGTTTGGGCTGGGTCTATGGCGTCAGTTACGGACTGGACCCAGGCTGGAACGGTGGAGTCGAGGACTATCAGTTCGGGAAACCCAGGAGCGCTGCCGAAGGTCTGCCTAAGAACCTCCGGGCCAAGGCTGCTGCCGCCCATCCCCAACAGGACGAAGTGTTTGAAGCCGGCGTCTGGTACTTCTTCAGCAAAGCTAGTAAGTTCTGACGTATGCTCCCGAATAAAATCAGTGACGGTCAGCCACTCCAAACGGTCGGCAATCTCTGTGGGGTCGGGCTTCCAGACCGTGTGGTCGCCACTCCAAATCCGAGAGACGACTTGGTTTTGTTCAAGATCAGCCAAGGCCAACGCGATCTCTGAGTATTGCAGCATGCAAATCCTCCTTCGTGGGGCTTGGTTAGCCCAGAACCGCATTTCTTTTGATGCTTGCTACCCCGTCTGGATGCCGGTCAGAAAATAACCAGATCAGAATAAGAAGTTGATTGGCCCCGCAATAAACCGCCAGACGAACTCCCACTTGCCCACTGGTATGTCGTCCGGCTCGGTGAAGAACCACATCAAGGTGAAGAAGAGCCAAATGCCCGACCCTGGAAAGCCCAAGCAGCCGCAGCCTTTCTTATTATTCCAGAACTGCATCTGCGATCAGTCTTTAAGAATCTGCCTGGCGATGGTCTGCCGCTGAATCTCAGATGTGCCTTCATAGATGGTCAGAGCTCGGACTTCGCGGTAGAGACGTTCAACTCGGTTGCCCCGTTCTAGTCCTGCGCCACCATGTATCTGCACCGCTTCGTGGATGATGCGGGTTGCGGCCTCCGTGCCAAACAACTTGGCGAAAGACGCCTCTTTAATAACCGACTCTTGGCCCGAGTCCTTGAGCCAAGCTGCTCGCTGGGCCAGCAGACGCGCTGCATCCAGTGAGACTGCCATGTCGGCCAGCTTGAACTGGGTGGCCTGAAAATCAGCAAGGCTCTGGCCAAACATTTGCCGGTTCTTGGCGTAATCAATGGACGCTTCGTAAGCCGCTTGGGCCATGCCGATGGCCGCCGCTGCCACGGTGGTTCGGAAGGTATCTAGGGTGCCCATGGCCAATCGCAGACCGCGCCCTCGCTCTCCAAGCAGGTTTGCTTGGGGAACATGGCAATCAACCCACTTGGGCTCGCCAATCGGGTGTGCTGCCATCAGGTCCATGCGCTTGGAGTCATCAAAGCCCGGGGTTCCGGCCTCAACCACAAACACGGAGATACCCCGGCTGCCCTGGTCCGGCTCGGTCTGAGCGAACACGGTGTAGGTGCTGGCGTCGCCGGCCTGGCTGATGAACTTCTTCTCGCCGTTCAAGACCCAATCGTCGCCGTCCAACTTAGCCTCAGTCTTCATGCTGATGACATCGGAGCCGGCATGGGGTTCGGTCAAGGCAAAGGCGGCGATGCTCTCGCCCCTGGCTATGGGTGGCAGGTATTTGGCCTTCTGCTCGTCGGTGCCGCCCAGGGTTATGGGATAGCTGCCCAGACCCTGCATGATGAAGTTGGTGTCGGCCTGGCAGGAAACCCTGGCCAACTCTTCGCGGATGATGCACAGGTCCATAACCCGCACACCAACCCCGCCGTACTCCTCAGGCACGCAGTACTTGAGCAAGCCCTCATTGGCCAAGATGGCCATCAGCCCGGCATGGACTGTTGGCGACTCATCCGCTTCTTCAGCAATGGGGGCAATCTTCTCTTCAGCGATCTGCCGCACCCATTGCTGCAGCTCAAGCTGTTTCGGCGTAAATGCGAAGTCCATGTTCTCTCCGGTGTCTATGACGTTTGGGCGGACGTTTGGGCGATAATAGCAGGTTTATGCCAAGCGTCAAAGAACCGCACAGCGGGGCTAAGAGGCGAATCTACGCGGCCAATTTGTGCTTGGATAGCTCGCCGAGGTAGGCCCGCAGGAAGGCGGCAATGGGGACAATCCGGCCGGGCTCTTGCCTGGGGTAGACCTCTTCAGGCTTTCCAGCCTCCAGGTTTATGATAATCAATGCAGGCACATTCTTGCCAAACGACGTGCCGCTAATCCTACGACTGCCAAACACCTGACGAATGCGATATTTTTTGATTACGGAGACGCCGACCGCGTCCAAATAGGCGTCGGTACGCTCTTTCTCAGTCAGTTCGGCAACGTCGACCATCTCAACCGGCACGCCCGGCATGTCCAGCTCTTCCAGCAGCCTGGTTACGTCGGCTACACCTTCATTGGTCGGTATCAAAGATGGATCGGTCCCGGTCGAATAATAAAATTTCAGCATTGTTCTAGGCTCCTAAGCTCCGGGGCACCGCACCACATTCCCTACCACTCCTCCCACACTGTATCCCCGCGCATAGACAAGAGCTAGCCGGACGTCAGCCGCCGAGCCGGATCAATCAACTGTGGTTACAGGTCCAGTCTCCGGACCAATTCTTCTGCGGTTACCAAAGCCCCGGTCAGCCCTCTGGCGTCTTGATCCGCCAGGTATTTGGCGGCCTTAACCATGTCGCTTGAGGTCGCCCAGGTGGACACGTCCGCATCTGGTCGCTGGGCCAAGAAGCCCTCGGTGATCACCGGACGCAGCGGCCGCAGCACGTTGACGGCGATGTTGTGCGGGCCTAGCTCCATGGCCAGCCCCCAACTGAGTCGCTCCAAGCCAACTTTGGCTGCGCCGTAGTTCTGCCCGATCAGAGCAATCTCTTCGCTATCCGCCGAGAGTGTCGAGGAAAATATATTGTTGGCGGCATGGGAGGATATGTTAATGATGCTGCCACCGCCCTGCTCAATCATGATGGGCACCACCGCTTTGCAGGCGATGAACGGCGCGCGCAGGTCAATGGACATGACCAAGTCCCACTCTTTGATGGTCATCTCCAAGAAGGGAGTGTAACTGCCGATGGCGGCATTGTTGATTAGGATATCAACGCCCCCGTACTCATCTAGGGTGCGGTCCACCAGATGGCGAATGCTGTCCTCTTCTCGCACGTTGGTTGCCACCGCCAACGCCTTGCCGCCAGCGTCTTCAATCTCACCCACAGTGGAGTGGATGGTGCCCGGCAGCATGGGCCGCGACTCCTCGGAACGGGCGGCTACAATCACCATAGCCCCTTCCGCAGCCAGACCCATGGCCATGGCTTTGCCGATGCCTCTGCTGGCTCCGGTTACTATTGCTATTTTGCCTTCTAGGCTCATTGAAACGTCTCTCCGTACAGTCCACGCCATTATTATCCAGATGGCGCGACTAGCTAGCAATTTACGGCCCTAAGGTTTGTTGGTCAAGTTGTGGCTTAACACACACGATAAAACTGCCTTTGATTACCCGAACGTGAACCCGGCTTCGGCGCAATGGCTTTCCTTGCTATGGCGCGTCTAATAAGCGTTAAAAGCGGCCCAATTGACTGTAATTTCAGTTTCAAGTAAATTACATCGTCTTGTTCGCGCTCGCCGATTTGGAGAGCCGCAGTCGAATTAATCGCTATGATTCAAAGCTGAGATTAGCCGTTAACAAAGTCAATAATCTCCCTTGGGAGTAATCATTCTTGTTTATTTTGCCCAATCGTTTTTGAAGCAAAACCGGTCTTTCAAGATATCCCTTTTGTTCTGCATCCTAACCGGCGTACTCTCGGGATGGCTGATATTTTCTCTGATTCAGGACAACCGTCAGGTCTCCGATAACTCGCGAAATAATGCCGTGCAGCAGGCTGTGGATGCCGCACTAGAAATCTCCCTAGTTCTAGACACGGTTCCGAATCTCGCGGACTTGCTGTCCCAGGAGATTAGTTCCGGGCAACTGGCAGAAGAGGATATTGAACCCAGGCTCCTGAGCCTGCTGGAAGCCAACCCACCGATTAGCGCCATCACTGCCTGCTTCTCTCCGCAACACTTGCCTGATTTCGTTATTGCAGTGGTGATGACCGGTACTGCCCATTCTCTTACTCCGAAGATAACGGAGACATATTCATCCAACGGATTGAGGATGCCTACGATTACACGCAACCGCATGGGAGCAGCGATTCCGCTGGAGAGCCCGTTAACGCTGCTTGGTACCACCGGCCTATTGACGAAAGACCAGTGTGGGACGAACCATATTTGGGGTCTGCCACCGGGGTTTACTGGGGCGGATACAGAACGACTTTTTACAAACCTGTTGCAGACGGAGAGGTGGCGGACGGTTCTGGGCGCACCTCTGCCGGCACGATTGACGTATCCCTAACGCTCGAACAATTCCAAACACTGGTCGGCGCAGTGAGTTTCGGCGACGTTGGTACAGGCTACGGTTTTATAGTCTCTAAAACCGGTGATTTCATCTATCACCCGGAGTCAAAATTCGTAAACGAGACTCTGAACATCACAGACTATGACCCGCTGCTAACCATCGCCACAATCAATGACGCCTCTCAGACGGAAGAGGGAACCAAGCTCTCAGTGTTTAACCATGTGGACCATCAATCAGGGAGGGAGTCTTGGTTGGTTATGGCTCCTGTGGCACCCGCAGGTTGGTGAGTGGGGATAGCCCTGGATAAAGACTCCATAATCCAACGATTGGCGCTAGTGGAAGAGAACCGCAGAAGAGAAGTCGAAATCGCCATGGTGATGGCGGCTTTCCTGTTCTTCCTAGCCTTGGTCTGGATTATTCAGGAGCACAAGGGATCCAACAGAGGCTATTGGAAGGCCTCGATAATATTCTCTTTTTTGGCTATATCTGGCATCGCCTACATCTGGGTTCTCACCCTAACCGGTTCTCAAGAACCGCCGAAAAAAGATGTGATACTTCAAGAGCAGGCGATCACTAGTAAGATCGTTTCCAATTACCTGGAAGGTTCAGATAAGTTGATGGAACTTCCAACTGGGGTATTAATTGAATCAGTAGATTTTGTTTCGGCTCACAACGTCGCATTCACGGCTATATCTTTGGCAAAGATATAGCCGTGAAATCCCAAAATCCATGATTCCGGGCCCTAATGATGAGGTACCTGGTTTCACCCTCCCTCAGGCGAATATTGGCTACCACGACGACGTGGCTGAAGTTTTTCGGAGAGTAGAAGGCGACGAACTCGTAATCGGTTGGTATTTCAGGTCCCAGCTTAGGCAGCAATTAGACTACGCCCATTACCCTTTCAATCGGGAAGACCTCAGAATTAGAATCTGGCCGCGGGACCCATACGGCGATTTCTTGCTCGTTCCGGATTTGGCATCCTACCCAAGCACCAGGCCGGATATTCTGCCTGGAATGGACAAGAACGAATTGGTGTTGGGTGGTTGGAAAGCTGAGAGCAGATTTTTCAGTTTTAGAGACTTAAACCTAAATACTAGTTTGGGTCGCTCTAGTGAAGCCAATCAACTAGTTCTGCCAGAGTTGATTTTCAATATTGGCCTGCGCCGCCAGTTTGTAGACGCTTTTATATCCCATGTGATCCCGCTGTTGATTGTCGCCTGCCTCCTGTTTGCGGTTCTGGTAATCGCCACGTTGAGGCAGGAGCGCATCGGCATCTTTGGGTTCAGCACCTCCAACGTCTTGGCCTACTGCGCGGCCTTGTTCTTCGTCGTAGTCATATCCCACATAAGCCTCAGAGATGGACTAGATGCACCTGGGGATGTGGTGTATCTGGAATATTTCTACTTTGTCATTTATACGGCCATTTTGTTGCTTTCGCTAAACTCGATCCTGTTCACATCTGCCCGCATCAGTGTCCCCTTCGTGGAGTATCGGGACAACCTATTGGTTGAGATTCTTTATTGGCCGTTCATCACGGGTACGATGTTGGTCGTCAGCTTCTTCGTGTTTTACTAGCGGGGTAACTCGGTCGATCCAGGAGCAGTAACGCCTGCCGTCTTGACAAATAATCTCCCAAAGCCAATCATCTTGGAACCTGAGCGGAATGTTGCAGGTATCAGAAATCACACTGCGTGGCCGATAGGATTTAGGAGCTAACGATGACGACATTGGTTTTGGGCGGCACCGGATTTATTGGAAAGAGGGCTGTTCCCCGGCTGATCCAGCGCGGCGAGAAAGTGGTCGTGATGGACATCAACCCCGGAGCGGCGGACTTCAGCGAGTTTGGGGACCAGGTGGAGGTGATGCGCGGCGACATCATGCAGTTCCAAGATGTGGTCACGGCGATCATGCACGCGAAGCCGGATCGGATCATGAACCTGGCCTACCTACTGGGCAGCGGCGACGACACCCCGCATTTCACCATGAAGCTAAACATCCTCGGCATGGATAACAGTTTTGAAGCGGCCCGGATCTGCGGCGTTAATAGGGTGACTTACGCCAGCTCCATTGCCGTAAGCGGCCAACAGTCCAACTTCGGGGACGAGGCCATCGACGAAGACGCCCCCATGCACGGCACCAGCCAGTACGCCATGCACAAGCGGTTCAACGAGTTCCAGGCGCAGCAGTTCAACCAGGTCTACGGTATGTCCATCACGGGCATCCGCCCCGCCAACGTGACCGGGCCAGACAAGGTCCGTGGCTCCACTGACCATGTGCAGGTTGTGACCCTGCCGGCTTCTGGCGAGGTTGTGAACTTCCCCAAGGCTGGGCTGATGCGCTGCCCGGTACACGTGGATGACATTGCAGAGGCTTTTGTCCGGGTGACCATGGTCGACAAGAGCGCGCACCCCATCTATAACTCTGGCGGCTACCCTATCAGCCTGGGTGACCTGGCCAAGATTGTGAAGAAGTATTTGCCCGACGCCCAGATAAACTTCGCCAGCGAAGACGGCAAAAACGAGTCCGGCAACTACCTGGTGGACAACAACCGCCTACTAGGCGAGTTCGAGCTGGAATACCCGCCCATCGAGCAACGAGTGCTACAAATCATCAACGACGTCCGCCGCGACGAAGGGCTGCCGGTCGTTAGTTTATAGCTTTCAGCACTCAGCGTTCAGCGATTAGGCAAACCATTAAAAAGAGTTCTTCCGCGGAAGAACTCTTTTTAATGGTGAAAGCTGATTGCTGTGAGCTGACTGCTAGTCTGGCAACCTCGTTGATTGCCAGGCCACCATCTGCCAGGCGTTGTTGCGCTTGGCATAGACGTCGATGAATCTCAGTTCAAATTTGTTGTTGCCAACGTGGAACTTGCCGTGACCGGTTACCACCGCCGTATCCCCCAGATTTTGAACTTCTCGGGCGCTGAGTTCCAGGGAATGGTAAATAGCCTTTCCGGACTTAACGGCGTCAATGAAAGACGTTTTGGTGTCCAGTCTGGCGGTTGTGTGAGTGTAGACCAGATCGTCGGCCATAATATCTTCCAGTGTTTTGGCATCACTCTTGAGCATCGCCTCGATGCGCCGGTCTTGTAACGCTATTATCTCGTCCAATTTTGATCTCCTTAAACTTGGGGCGTTAGTCTCGTTATGTTTTCCCGGTGGTTTCTCGGTGGCTTTTCTAAGGATTAGCGCTCTTGTAGTACGGTGCCAGTCAGTTCGGCTATCCTGTTCACTTTGACCAACACAGCCACGCCCAGGCGGTCCGGGTCGCGGTCCAGCTCGGCTTGGACCGTACGCGCCATGACTTCGTCGCGGATGGGGCCCGACTCATGGACCTCAGCTGTGCCGTAGAAACGCCACCTGATCTTGTCATCCATGTTGTTGTAGAGGATCACCACTTTGGGGTTTTCCGCCACGTTTTCCAGGGCGGAACGTTTCGCCCGCTCCCAGTAAGCCAGTGTCCCCGAATCGAAGACCATTACGCTGCCTTTGAGGCTGAGTTGCGGCTGACCGTCTTTGTCTGACGTCCCAACGGTGCAGGACCAACCATCAGCATGGTTCCGATCCACCAATTCCTTCATCTCGCCGCTCATGTCTATCATATATATTCTTCTCCGCAATTTGACGGGCCGCCTAACTTGGTTGTCTAAGTCTTACGAGCCCGGTAGGTTATTCTAATAATCCCAAAGTCGAGCGCGGCAGCCTGTAGCGCCGAATCTCTGAAGATGTCACCCCGCCAGGCGATTTCAAAATCGACAAACCCGGCGTCCATCATTTTCAAGGTGTATATATTAACTTAGATCGGTTAAATCAACTGGTTTCCGCATCCATGAAGGTGTACCGAATCATCATGGCGGTTTTAATTTCCGAAATAATCTCTGTCAGGCTGTTCCGCAAACTAGTACGCCGTTGAAACAATGAACTCAAAACGACTTGGGGAACTTTTGGGGATTGTACGACGACTACATTAGCCTGAGCCTGTGGCAACTCTGTAGTTTTATCTTTGTTCACCAAATCGTTGATAGTTAGGTGGAAGTCTTGATTTTGCTGAAGTTGAGTTAGGGAATTAACCACTAGTTATATGGCTTGCAGATTATTTAAAGCTGTTTGAATTTCATTTTTAGTCTCTACGAATTTTTCGTCAATTCGGTTCACAAATTATTGGAAATCTAAAAATCCTGATTCTCGTTGCCAACGGTGGAAGCGAAAGTAGCAAAACTCCTGCCGCAAGTGTAATCAATATGTACTTCATATAACCCTGACAACTTCGGAATTACAAACAAGATATCCGAATTTTACGCTTCCAAGCACAAACCGGTAAACTTTCGTTTGCATTTAAGCCCCTCCTATAATTCGTGGTAGAACAGCCGCTCTGGCAGTACGTCATTCATTTAAATGGAGGGTAGAAATCTTCATTGAAAACGGAGCAAAAGAAAAGGCCTCCTGAATAATCAAGAGGCCTTTTTTAGTTGCGATTGGTAGCGGGGGTTGGACTCGAACCAACGACCTT
>JAPKDE010000067.1 GCA_028822675.1 Dehalococcoidia bacterium
CAGCTATCTACGAATTTTAGAACCTTGCTCGTCTCAGTTTTTATCTTAGTACCGTGTTTAAAATCTTCGTTGTAGATTTCTAAAAATCCTTCAATGTCGTTATCACGGTTGAAATAGCTAGACAACATTGTCGTCATCCAAGTTAAAACGAATTTCGTGTCTTCCATTTTTCTAATTTCATTGGCACTAAAAAATTTATGGTTTGCAAAAAATGGATTTGCTGCAACTGTTTCTCCGCAGATTTTATATTCACCATCGAATCGTGAATTGCTAATCTCCATGCATTCAATGAATAGCTAATGGAGTTAATCCTGCGGAAAACTGACCTAATCTGATTAATCGTCAGGCTTCCAAGATCTCTAATAACTACATCGTATTCAAGAAATTCCGATTTATTCTCGTAGGACAGCTTAGAGTATGGAGGGAAGTCTTTAGTTGGCTCTATTTCGGGTGATCCGGTGAAATACTGATTCAAAGTGGTCAAACGCTGTTGGCCATCAACCAGCATCTCTGTCCCCTCACCGGTCTCAAGATTTATTTCTCCAAGAGCAATATAAATCTCAGGAAATGGAAAACCATCTAGAACCGTCTTTAGGAAATCCTGTTTGTCCTTTGATTTCCAAACAAGCCTTCGCTGAAATGAGGGGTTTGGCACTAACCTACCTTCCCGCATAACAGTTAGTAACACACCGACCCTTCTGTTCGTCGCCGTTGTTTTCATTCCAATACTCATACGGTATGCGACACGCATTGACTGCATTTGCTTGGTATTCTTCTAAGAAATCCCATGATTTGTACAACCCAGCACTTAGCTTATATTGTCCAAATTTACCGCCATTCGTTAGTTCGCGAAAAAATTCCCACCAGGGGTCTTGGAATTTTGAGCTGTTCATTACTGGCACCATATCTGGTCGCAACCAACCTCTGAACAAATAAGAATAAAATCGGTATTGTTTGTCCCAAAATCCACCGTTGTTCCAATAATCAAACACTTCTTTCCAGATGGCATTGAAAAAATACTGCGGAATAATCGCGACATCTATATGGGATTCGTCTCGAAAATGTCGGAATCGTTTTGTTGGAGCAATACTAAAGCCGAGCTCAGCTGAGCCCGTTATCAATCCCTGGCTATGGTGTAACTCAAACTGCGATGCCACAAGGGATTTTAGTTCGAAATAGGATTCAGAATCTAGTAAAAAACATTCTCCGGAAGTAATGAATCGTTGTACCATCTCAAAATTTTCTGTCGTTTTGAGATGACCTTTAAACGCATCTATTCTCGTTAAAATTTGAGTCGTATCTATTCTTACCATTTGGATAATCCGGTATCTTATGATTTCGGTAATAGTAGAGCCCATCATAAATGCAGGCCCGTTTACATCACTCACCGGACTTGATAACCTCGCCAATGGCCCTTTTAATGGGTCTCGATTTCTCGTCCCGAACTTCAGGAGGTATTCCTTTTGGTCCGCTATTTGCCCTACGCCAACATGGACACAATGATGTCTTTGTCCAAGCGCCGGGGTTTTGTTTTTCAAAGCTCTGAGATTTACGGTGGACTGGGTTCTACCTGGGACTACGGCCCGCTGGGCGTTGAACTGAAACGCAATGTGAAAGAGGCTTGGTGGCGCGCGGTTATATCCGGGCGTGACGACATGGTGGGCCTGGACGCAGCCATCCTGATGAACCCCCAGGTTTGGGTTGCCAGTGGCCACGTGGAGAACTTTTCCGACCCTCTGGTTGAGTGCAAAGAGTGCAATTCTCGCTTCCGCCAAGACCACCTGCTGGAAGCCACCGGCGTGGACCCAGAGACCCCAGAGGCCGCCGCCGCATTGAAAACCCTGGTCTGCCCCAATTGCAGCGGCGAACTGACCGAGCCGCGTCGATTCAACCTCATGTTCAAGACGTTCATGGGCCCTGTGGAAGACACTGCCAACGAGGTATTTTTACGCCCGGAGACCGCCCAGGGCATCTTCGTCAACTTCAAGAACGTTTTGGACTCCAGCCGCAAGAAATTGCCATTTGGCATCGGCCAGATCGGCAAGTCGTTCAGGAACGAGATCACACCGGGTAACTTCACCTTCCGCACCAGAGAATTTGAGCAGATGGAAGCGGAGTTCTTCGTGAAGCCCGGCACCGACGAAGAATGGCTGGATAAGTGGGTCAAAGCCCGCTTCCAGTGGTACATCGACTATGGAATCAGGCCCGAGAACCTGCGTCTACGCGAGCACGGCAGTGACGAACTGGCCCACTATGCCAAGGCATGCTATGACATTGAATACCGCTTCCCCTGGGGCTGGGCCGAGCTTGAAGGCATCGCCAATCGCGCCGACTTCGACCTGGGCCAGCATCAGAAGGTAAGCGGCCATGACTTGACCTATTTCGATGATGCCGCGGCCGAAGGCGAAGAACCCCGCTTTCTGCCCTATGTGATTGAGCCGTCCGGAGGCGTTGACCGAGCAACTCTGGCCTTCTGGTTGGACGCCTATGATGAGGAACCGGACGGTGACGCAGTCCGAGTGGTGTCCCATATCCACCGTGATTTGGCCTCGATCCAAGTGGCCGCTCTGCCCCTGAGCCGGAACGAGAAGCTACTACCAACCGCCCGGAGGGTCTATGACATTCTCCGCAAGCACTTTAGGTGTCAGTATGACGACGCCCAGAGCATCGGCCGCCGCTACCGCCGCCAGGATGAGATTGGCACACCGTATTGTGTGACCATCGATTTCGACACTATCGATGACCATGCCGTGACCATCCGAGAACGGGACACCATGCACCAAGCCAGAGTCCCAGTTTCTGAGTTGGTGGAAACCCTCAAGGACAAAATCGAACACGCCTGGTAGGTGGCACAGCCACGTTTCGATTTTGCGTCAATAACTAGAGTTAGATATGCCTCCCAATCTTGTTGCGGCTACTGTCAGGCAAGGGTTGTTCACCCGTATTGTGGGTCGTCGTCTGCTGTATTACCCGGAGCTTTCCTCAACCATGGATGAGGCCGGCAAACTGGGCGAAGGCAACGCCGAAGAGGGCGCTGTCGTGGTGGCCGAAGTCCAGAACGCAGGCCGGGGTCGTCAGGGTCGCACTTGGGTATCCCGGCCGGGCAACCTGCTGGTTTCAGTCTTGTTTCGGCCAAGCTTAGACGCTCTACCGTTCATCAGCATTATCGGTGGAATCGCCGCTGCTAGAGCGGTCAGAAAAGTGACTGGGCTAGAGGTCAGAATTAAGTGGCCCAACGACCTATTAATCGACGGACGTAAGATCGCCGGCATCCTCGCAGAGAGCGCAATCGCCGGAGATACCGTATGGTATGCTGTGCTCGGCTTAGGCATGAATGTGAGCCTGGACACCGATCAAACCGAAGAGATTGCTGCCTTTGCCATCAGCATCAATGCCGCGGCCGGACAAGAGGTTCCAAGGGAAGACCTACTGCGTCAGTTCTTGATGGACTTAGACGCTCTTTATTTGGACTTGCGCCAAGGCCAATCTCCTATAGAAGAGTGGCAGGGTCTGCTTTCGACCACCGGCCAAAGACTGGTGGCAACCTGGGGGAACGACAAATACACTGGCGTGGCTGAGGGCACCGACCCAATGGGTAACCTGCTGCTCCGCCAGGATGATGGGACATTATTAACCCTGACTGCGGGCGACATAACGCTCAGCGGCAACTGAAAATAACTTAATATCGTTAAAACGGAAGAAATAGTTTCGTTCCCTTGATAGCGGAACGATTAGGATGGGGGTCGCTCCCCAGGAGATGTAAATGCTGGAATCACTTAGCTTGGAAGGAACAACGGTCGTAATCACCGGCGGCGGCACCGGTTTGGGTCGGGCAATGGTCAAAGACATGGCCCGCGCCGGAGCCAACCTGGTCATTGCCGGCAGGCGCATCGCGCCTTTGGAAGAGGCCGCCGCAGAGGCTGAGACGTTTGGCGTCAAAGCCATGGCCGTAGCCACAGATGTCACCGACTCATCACAGGTAGCCAATCTGATGAAGATCTGCCTGAACGAGTTTGACAAGATCGACGTTTTGTTGAACAACGCCGGCGCGGTCTCCGACAACGTCCGCAAGCCCATCTGGGAGCTGACAGACGAAGAATGGGACCGCATCATGCGGGTAAACCTCACTGGAGCGTTCTACTGCTCCAGAGAGGTGTCCCAGACCATGGTGGCCCAAGAGCACGGCAAGATCATCAACGTAGCCTCCGGATTTGGTCTGCGGGGCGGACGTGAGATTTACATGTACTGCTGCAGCAAGGGCGGCATGATCCAGCTCAGCCGGGTTCTGTCATTTAACCTGGCAAGGTACGGCATCACTGCCAACTCGATTGTGCCTGGGTTCGTGCCCACTGGCGCCACCGATAGCATGGCTGCCAGCCTGCCCCGCGGCGGGGAATTCCTGCCCAATGGCAAACTGGGCAAACCGGCCGATTTTGGCCCACTGGCCGTCTACCTGGCTTCAGCGGCTTCCGATTACATGACCGGCGAGATGTTCATTGCCGACGGTGGAGGTCTGGCCGCGGGTATCTATCCCACAGGTCACGCACCGGTAATCCCTCTAGAAGACTGATTCCACAGTTGATAGAAGCCTAATCGTGAACAAAGCAGCTTGCAGAGACATGCGCGGCGCATGCGACGCCGAGTTCGAGGGTGAAACCACGGAGGAGATGGGCCAGAGCTACTGGCAACATGTCATGGAGATGGTCTAGTCAGGAGACGAAGCCCACAAAACCGCCATGGATAATATGCCGGAGCTCGGAAAAGAAGAGCAAGAAAGATGGCACGAGGACTTCCGGAGTCGATTCGATTCTTCACAAGACGCCTAATACCGCAGCCTTTGGCTTTTAAGTAAAGCACGGGCAGTTACAAACCGATCAATCAGCCCAGGGATAATTTGACCCTGGTATCAGGAGAACATCCATGCCGGTCCTATCCGAATATGACCTCACTGGCAAAATAGCGATACTGTCCACATCCGGCGGCACCGAGGCCCCTTTCCTGGGCCAGGCGCTAGCCGAGGCCGGAGCCGCCGTTTTTGCCGTGGCCCGTACTCAAGCGCTTTTGGACGCCGTTCTGGCTTCCCTGCCATCCGGTTCCAGTGGAGCGCTGATGGACGCCAACGATCCTAATGGCGCCAAGAGTGCCTTAGAAATGTTCGACAATTCCCACAATAAAGTGGACATCCTAGTCAACGACCACCGCAGCATGTTTGCCCGCCCTTTGGAAGAGATCGGCGTGGAAGAGTGGGACGCCGTCCAGACCCGTAACGCCAAAGCAACTTACCTAATCAGCCAACAGGTTTTGCCCCGCATGGCCAAGGCCGAGTCCGGCCGAGTAGTCAACATGATTTCAGAGATGGCCGAGCGCGGCATGATTAACGGCTCGGCCTTTGCCGCCAGTCAGGCCGCAATACTGGCGTTAACACGGTCGCTTGCCGTGGAATGGAGCCATTTCAACATCCGGATCAACTCCATCGGCACCGGTCTAATGGACACTGAAAACCAAACCATCGAGAAGCAGCAAGAAGAGCTGCTGGTCCGCTACACGCCCCTTCGTCGCAAGGGAAACCCGTCAGATATTGGACCGCTGCTGGTGTATCTTTGTTCCGAGTACTGTGATTACTCAACCGGGCAGCCGGTGTACGTCGACGGCGGTCTGAACGCCCACCCGTAGCATTCTGGCCGATATCCGGCAGATTCCCTCGCTCCCCGCTCATGGTGAGCCAGTCGAACCAATTTTCGCCACAACCATGTCTAACTCATACAATCCTTCCACAGGATCAGGATGAGCGAGAGGTCTTGAGATTGGCGAAGATGGTTGTTGAAGAGCAATTACCCCCACCTCCGATTTAGTCGAGAGTTTCGACATAGTCGGACCTAACCGTCCCCCTTTGAGGGGGAGGGGATTTCCTGGGCCAACCCAGCCGTCATTCCTGCGAAGTCAGGAATCCACTGAGTCACTAATTTTGGCTTCCCGTACCACATCACCCCGCTTTCCGCTCATAGTGAGTGGTTATTCTCCGTAGTGGCGGGTTTCTAACCCGTATTAGCACGAGTTCGCCAATTTTATTCCGTAAGCCGCCCCAATTCGATCTTCAAAACCACCTCATCCACGGGACTCTATATTCTTGGAAGTAACTCCAGGGCTGATGTACAATATCTTGTGTACCTGGGCGTCTCCCACCGTTCGAGGCGTCCTTATTTATTTGCCCAATTTGTGCACCCAATATTCTGCCGATTTGAAATGACGATCCAACCCAGACAAACCACCAACATCGTATCCCGGCTACCGGGAATGCAAGACCTGACTGAAGAAACACTGCGCCAGAAACAGGGCCTGCAGGAACGACTTTCCCAATTGCTTGGCGGCTACGGCTACCGACAACTGGAAACACCCTTGCTGGAGCCCACCGAACTCTTCATGCGCAAGTCGGGCGGAGAACTAGCCTCCCAGCTTTACAGCTTCACCGATGCCGGGAGTAACTCTGTTAGCCTCCGACCTGAGTTCACATCACCGATCATGCGGCACTACTTGGAAAACGAGTCCGCTATAGACCTGCCGGCGCGGTGGCAATACTCAGGTCCAGTCTTTCGGTTTGATAACTCCCGTCCGGAGGCCAGTGGACAGTTCACCCAGGTGGGTGGCGAACTCATCGGATCATCCGAGATTTCAGCCGATGTTGAACTGCTGAACTTGGCCGTGGCAGTGCCAACCGAGTTGGGGTTAGAAGGCTGGACTCTGCGTCTCGCCGACTTAGACATCCTTAATAGTCTGTTGGACTCGGTGGGCATCTCAGACCGCGCGCGGTCATTCATAATCCAGAACATGCCCCACCTCAAAGCGGGCCGCTCCGCAGTCCCAAGTTTCTTGGACGAAGGGCGACACACGCACCTGGTAGGCGGGGTCAACGGTTCAACCGACCCGGAAGACGCCGCCCTCCGACAGGCGATTGACGGACTGAACGACACCCAGTCACGTTCTGTACTGCTGGGTCTATTGCAGTGGAATTCGGCTGACCAACTGGGCCAGCGCACCCCAGAGGACGTTGTGGAGCGTTTGCTGCACAAGATTCGAGGTAGCGACAACGAAGGTAAACTGCGTCAAGGACTGGAACTTGCCAGCGACCTGGCAGCGATAAACGGCGCACCCTCACAAGCCCTGCAAAAGGTCAAGGAAACCCTGGCTTCAGCCGGAGCCGACCAAGCCGCCGCAGACCGACTTGGGGAGATAATCGGTCTGATGAACAGCGGGTCAGACGCCAAGGGCCAGGTTGTATTGGACTTTGGTCTGGTTCACGGGCTGGCGTATTACAACGGCGTGATATTTGAGGTCAGCCACCCCAAATGGGCCGGAACACTGGGCGGCGGTGGACGCTATGACACCCTATCCCGGGCACTGGGCGGCAGCAACGCCGTGCCAGCTTTGGGTTTTGCTTATAACTTGGACGCACTAATCGCCACCGGGGCGTGCTAGGCCAGAATTTGACTGATAAAACCAAAACCAAAGACGGAAACGGAAACGGGGTACTGCGCATTGCGCTCCCCAGTGACGGCGAGTTATACGACTCCACCATGGGCTTCATGCTGGCCTGTGGCATCCCCGTCTCTCGGCCCAACTCCAGGCGCTACACCGGCACCGTGCCCGCAATTCCCGGTGTTGAGGTACTATTCCAACGCACCTCTGACGTGGCTCAAAAAGTTGAAGAGGGCAGCGCCGAACTGGGCGTGACCGGCCTTGATCGGGTACTAGAGTACCGCAACGATGAAAAACGAGCATCGGTCCTGATTGAAGACCTGGAATATGGCCGCTGCGATTTTGTCATCGCCGTACCAAATTCCTGGATGGATGTAACCTCTCTCACCGACCTAGCCGACCTGGCTTTGGAGTTCAGACAAGAGGGCAAACAGCTACGCATCGCCACCAAGTACCCCCGACTGCTGCGGGGTTATTTGTACGAACGCGGCATCAATTACTTCACATTGGTCCCGGCCAGCGGTGCCATGGAAGCAGCTCCCGCTGCCGGTTACGCGGACCTGATCGCAGACGTAACAGCGACCGGAACAACTCTACGAGAAAACCAACTCAAGCAGCTAGACAGTGGCACAATTTTGTCCTCGCAGTCCTGCTTGATCGCCAACCCGATAACGCTGGCCGAGTCTAAAGAATCACTGGCAATGGCTCGGTCGATCGTGGAACTCATGGAAGGCCATCTGCGGGCCGAGCCCTACTACCGGGTCACCGCCAATGTTCGGGCGTCCACCCCGGAAGAAGTCAGCTCAACGGTGCTGGCACGGCCTGACCTGGCCGGGTTACGCGGCCCCACCGTCGCCAGGGTCTACAACGTTGAAGAACAAGACTGGTTCAGCGTGAGTCTGCTTATCAAAAAGGGACAACTGCTTGAAGTGGTTGACCACCTCAGGGACTGCGGCGCAATAGACGTTGCCGCATCCCAGTTGAGTTATTTATTCGATGGCCATTCAGGGGCCTACGAAGCCCTATTTGGCAGGAACTCGACGCAATAGAAATTAACGGTAATAACTAACTGGCAGAGGCTAACTGAAAAAGCCGGGCGCAATCCCAGTGGGTTGATAAACAATGCCAAACCTACCGATGCACATATATCTGGCCAACCAGGTTGCCGAACAGCTGGACCGCAGCTATGTCTTCGACCATCTGGGCAGCTTTTACCTGGGGTCAACCGCCCCGGACATCCGGGCCATGACCAAAAAACCCCGGGAACTGACCCATTTTGCGCCGCTATCAGTGGCTGAAGTGGGTACCGGGACTAGGACCATGTTCCAGACTCATCCGGAGTTGAAGGAAGCCATGTCACCGGCATCCCAGGCGTTCTTGGCCGGGTACATCTGCCATCTGGCAGCGGACGAGATCTGGATCACCAGTGTGTTCCGGCCCCATTTTGACACATCAGTAGCAGAAACACGGCTCACCGATAACGATGTCGAAGCCAACATCTGGGACCGGGCAATGCAGTTGGACATGGACCGGCAGACATTGCCCCAGCTTAACGGCGACAGTCACCCAAAAGATCTGTTGGCCTGCTCTGACCAAGACGTGTCAATGCCATTCTTTGAAGAGGGTTTGCTGACTGAGTGGAAGGACCGCGTTGGCCGGTTTGTGGTATGGGACTTCACCTGGGACCGATTGAAAAGTGCCCTGAACCGGCTGTATCGTGATGATGAAGAAGTACAACACACAGTCGAACGGTTCCTAGACGGTATGCCCGGCACTCTGGAAAAAGTCTGTGAGAGCGTACCCGAGGGCGAAGTAACGGCCTACCAAGAACGTGCCCTCGCTGCGACGATTGCCCAGGTGCAAGAGTTCATACCGAAATAGATTTAATCAACCTGATACCCGGCCAAAATAGATTAACTAGACCAAAGCCCGGCTAAGACAAAAGCCCGGTTAAAAACGGAGAAACCTGTTGGCCCTTAACGTGATACATGGAGTCAAGAACGCTGAAAACGTTCTGGTTCGAATTGACCCACTAGACCTGGACTCGCTGCCAGAGTCGGTTCTCGCCCGCACTGAAGAAGCTTTCGGCAAGGGTGTGACACCGCTGCAGTCGGTGCACCAGATGCTGGATGACGTACGGAACGAAGGTGACGCCGCAGTCCTGCGCTACGCCAAGCTCCTTGATGGCTCTGACCTGGAAGAGTTCCGTGTAACTGAAAAGCAGATGTCCGCAGCCAGAGACTCGGTCAGCAAAGAACTCTACGAGTCTTTGGAACTCGCCGCTCAACGAGTGCGAAGCTTCCATGAATCAACCATGCCCGACGAGTGGGTAGACCGGGAGCAGGGTCTTGGCGAGCTGATCCGGCCACTGGACCGAGTTGGCCTGTACGCCCCCGGCGGCAGTGCTGCCTATCCATCAACCGTACTAATGACAGCCGTACCGGCCAGGGTTGCCGGAGTCCGTGAAGTCATCTTATGCACGCCGCCCCAACGGGGACAGTCGTTGAACCCAGCCGTTATCGTCGCCGCTGAGATTGCGGGCGTGGACACCCTGTATCAGGTCGGCGGAGTGCCAGCCATCGCGGCCATGGCCTACGGTACCGCTTCGGTGCCAAAAGTAGACAAGATCTGTGGCCCTGGAAACATTTTTGTCTCCTACGCCAAGAAACTAGTGCAGGGTTCTGTGGACATTGACGGCGTATTTGGCCCCACCGAAACCATCGTGCTGGCCGACAAATCGGCCAACGCTAGCTTCTGCGCTGCCGACCTGATTGCCCAGGCAGAACACGACCCACTGGCCACTGCCATATTGATAACCAACAGCCAGAAACTGATTGACGAAACCGAGGCTGAGGTAGACCGGATGCTCACCACTCAGCCACGGGGTGACGTCGCCAAAGCCGCGCTGGACCGCCAAGGAAAAGTCGTTTTGGTCGACTCGCTGGAAGAAGCTGTAGACCTGGTCAATCGAATCGCTCCGGAACACCTCTGCCTGCTGCTGGATGACCCCTGGTCCTGGGTCGACAAGATTAAGCACGCCGGTGGCCTGTTCCTGGGTGAGTACTCACCAGAGGTCATGGGCGATTACATCGCCGGACCCTCGCACGTGATGCCCACCGGGGGCACTGCCAGGTTTGGTTCCGCCCTTAGCGTGCACCATTTCCTGCGCACCATGCCGGTGGTCGGTCTAAGCCCGGCCGAGTTCCAGAAACTTGGCAAAGCAGCGGTGCACATCGCCGACGCCGAAGGGCTATCCGGACACGCAAGCGCCATTCAAATCAGGCTTGATACCATCGCCAAGAGCGCCTAAACCCGCTCTAAGACGATCTGAATCAAGCCACCAAGTAAATAGATTGAGATGACTCAGAATAAAAAAATGCCATCGATGCTGCCCCACATACAGGCGCTGGAGACCTATGAAGGCGTTGACCCCATGGAAGTCATGGCGGAACGCGCTGGAATCTCTCCGGACAAGATCATCCGCCTGAACGGCAACGAGAACCCTTATGGGCCTTCTCCAAAAGTGGCTTCTGCCTTGGGTGAATACGAGAATTACAACTACTACCCAGACCCCGGACAGCGCAACTTGCGCCGGGTGTTGTCTGGCTATCTCAAAGTTGACCCAGAACTGATTGTCGCCGGCAACGGCAGTGATGAGTTGATCGACCTGCTGCTGCGGATGTACGTGGGCGTTGGCGACAACGTCATAATTCCCACGCCGACCTTTGGCATGTATTCGTTCTCGGCAGGCATCTGCGGCGGCGAAGCCATAGCCGTTGAGCGCAACGACAACTTCGAAATCGAACTGGAAGCCATGAAGGCGGCCATCACGCCAAAGAGCAAGATCATATTCTTGACCT
>JAPKDE010000068.1 GCA_028822675.1 Dehalococcoidia bacterium
AAGCAAAAAAAGCCCCTTGAAACAAAATGGCTTTTATCATTCTTAGTATCGGGCAAAAAAGAGCGCCCTCAGAAATTTTTCTGAAAACGCTCCACTACTACTGAACTGGTTGTTTTAAGTATCGACAAGTAGCTGCCTGGTTAAGTAGTTGTTTACTTTTTGTCGGTTTAGATTCTCATGAACCAGGCTGAGTTCGGTTATCAAAACGCCTAACAGAAATAGAAATTATGACCTTGGTTGGCCAACAAATTCAAACATTTGTATGATCTGATGCCACATCTTTATCCAAGCTACGAAGTCAACCGTACACAACGGTCTATCTGGGTAGAAATTCACCAACTATTGGGAAGAGCTAAGGTATGGGTTAACAAGTGTGAACGGTGCGGCTACGTCTGGGTGCCCAGAACTGAATCTAAGCCTAAGGTTTGTCCTAACAAACGGTGCAAAAGCCTGTATTGGGATCGTCCGAGGTGTAGAAGTAATGAAGTGTTGGCCACCAGCAAAAAGTAGGACACTTTTGTAATGAAGAGATCGTGAGCCTGTCGAACCACTGGCCGGCACTAGTCATCTGCGACACCGCATCCTTCAACAAGCTCAGGGCGAGCGAATGGCAGGCCACCACTAATCTCCAAGCCCCCCATCCTCGTTGTTCCACCGAAGGCTGGAATCCACTGCGCCCAGGCCTACGCCGTGGCCCTTTATATAAACAACAGAAACAAACGGAGCACTCAACAAAAAGAAAAGGGCCGCAGAAATGCGGCCCTTTTATCGATTGCGTGATTACCAGCGTAACTTTACGCTCTAGAAACTGAAGCTGTTCGTTATTTCTCGATGGGTGCGCCAACAATGCTGCCCCACTCAGTCCAGGAACCATCATAGTTGCGGACGTTTGAGAGTCCCAACAGTTGGGTCAGTACGAACCAAGTGTGGGAGGAGCGCTCGCCGATCCGGCAATAGGCGATGGTCTCTTTGCTACCGTCGATCCCCTTGCCACCATAAAGGGCTTGCAGGTCGTCGGCCGACTTGAAGGTGCCGTCCTCGGCAACAGCCTGCCCCCACGGCACATTGGCCGCGCCGGGAATGTGGCCACCGCGCTGTGCGCCCTCTTGGGGAAGAGCCTCAGGGGCCAGCAACTCGCCGCTGAATTCAGCAGGGGCGCGGACATCAACCAAGTTGATGCTGCTGGCATTGACCTTGCTTAGGACCTGGTCACGATAGGCGCGGATGTCTTCATTGGCAGCCTTGGCGGTGTAAGACTTGGAACCGTGGTTGGCGGCGTCGGTGGTAAGTGCCTTGCCCTCGGCCTCCCACTTGGCGCGTCCACCGTTCATGAGTTTCACGTCATCGTGGCCGTAGTACTTCATCTGCCAGAAAGCCCAGGCAGCGAACCAGTTGTTGTTGTCGCCGTAGAGAACAACCGTGGTTCCATTGTCGATACCAGAGGAACCTAGAAGTTGTTCCATGCCCTCTTTACTCACCAGGTCTCGGCTAAGGGTTTGTTGGAGTTGAGACTGCCAGTTCCAGCCCACTGCATCGGCAATGTGTCCAGCGTTGTAAGCAGAGGTATCAACATCAACCTCAATCAATCTAACATTGGCGTCTGATCCATGTTCAGATACCCAGTCTGTGGTAACTAGTGATTCAGGATGTGCGTAATCAGCCATGATTTCCCCTTTTTTATTGTTAGCTTTAATTATATGCCAAAGTAGTAATCGGCACCTTTGTGGTTGTGCACCCACGATAAACGGCCCGATTAACCGCGCCCAAACCATGAGACTGCCAATCCAATACTATCTTTGATGCGTATTGACTGCAAAAAATCACAAAATAATGCAAGCGAAATCCGTTCTTAACCGGCAGGACCCGAATTTTTAACAAGATTAGGTAATATGCATCCCTCTGTCGGCGTTGTTCGTCTATAGTTGGACCAAAAATCGATAGGGCGCAGATGTGCCCGTTTAACGGCGATTCGCATTTAACCAAACGGCCAAACCCAAGCCTGTATGGCCGTGAAACGGGCGTAAATACTTTGCAATTTCAGGCTCTCTCCGATAATATATAGTAGGAGTGGCTGTACGTTTTGAACGAGAAACTAAGAGGTAAACATGGGTAATAACCGGTGGCTTCGCAACGGCTTCGTGTACCTGATGATCGTCATCGGGGTAATAGTAATCTTCTACACTTTGTTGCCTAGCCTCGGCGCCAGCACTGAGGAACCATTAACCGCGGTGGTCGCCATGGCCAAAAACAATGACATTCGCGAGATTGTTATTGATGGCAGAACGCTCACCGTTTTCCCCAGAGGCACCAGCGCCTCCGGAGCTGACAGATTCACCAGTCGCATCGGCCGCGACACCGACGTGATTGGCATGTTGGTGGAAAGCGGCGTGACTGTGGGCCCGCCATCCGGCGTTCAGGTCATTTACAAAGGTTCCAGTGGCCTCAGCAGTTTCTTTGGGTTGATGCTGAACTTCCTACCCTTGATCTTCTTTGGTGGTCTGATTCTGTTCATGATGCGTCAAGCACAGGGCAGCAATAACCAGACCATGAGCTTTGGCCGCAGCCGTGCCAAGATGATGCCCTTCAACAAGCCTACTGTGTCGTTCGACGACGTAGCTGGCGTAGAAGAATCCAAAGAAGAACTCGCCGAAGTTGTCGAGTTCCTTAAGTTTCCCGAACGATTCCTAGCCCTTGGCGCCCGCATCCCAAAGGGCGTTCTCCTGGTTGGCCCTCCTGGCACCGGCAAAACGCTGATGGCCAGGGCAGTGGCTGGAGAGGCCGGCGTGCCCTTCTTCCACATCAGCGGTTCTGAGTTCGTCGAGATGTTCGTTGGCGTAGGTGCCGCTCGGGTCAGAGACCTGTTTGAGCAGGCAAAACGCAACGCACCTTGTATCGTCTTCGTTGATGAAATTGACGCCGTTGGTCGCCATCGTGGCGCCGGTCTTGGCGGCGGACACGACGAAAGAGAACAAACCCTGAACCAGATACTGGTTGAGATGGACGGCTTTGAGACCAACACCAACGTCATTGTGATTGCCGCCACCAACCGCCCAGACATTCTGGATCCAGCCTTATTGAGGCCTGGTCGGTTCGACCGACGCGTGACCATGGACCTGCCTGACATTGAAGGTAGAAAGGCCATCCTAAAGGTTCACGCGGCCGGCAAGCCCTTGGCTCCGGAAGTGACCTTTGACTCATTGGCCAAAGAGACACCAGGATTCAGCGGCGCAGAACTATCCAACCTGATAAATGAAGCAGCAATCATGGCGGCCAGAGGCAGCAAGAAACAGATCTTCATGGACGACTTTGAAGAGGCTGTCGATCGTGTAATTGCTGGCCCACAGCGCAAGAACCGGCGGATTAACCCCCGTGAGAAGGAGATGACGGCCTATCACGAAGCCGGACACGCTCTGGTGGCCTGGGGCCTGGAATTCGCCGACCCGGTGCACAAAATATCCATCGTCGCTCGTGGACAGATGGGTGGACACACCTCCTTGGTCCCGGAAGAAGACCGGTACCTGTGGACCAAGAACCAGTTCGCCCACCGTATGGCCGTCACCATGGGCGGTAGGGTAGCCGAGCAAATTATCTTCAATGAAGTAACCACCGGAGCCAGCAATGACCTGGAACAGGCCACCAAATTGGCCATGGGAATGGTCAAGCGCTACGGTATGTTCAGCGCCAAAGTCTACGAGGCAATGCCCATTAGCTCAGTCATTCAAAAGGCCAGAGACGGTGAGATTTCATCGATTGAGGTTTACGGCAATGACCTGCTGGTAACTATGAACGACGACTCTGAATTCCGGTCTCGTAAAGAGGCCGATTTCCAGTTAGCCGAGTTCAACGAGAACCTGATTGCAAAAAGCCTCAAACCAGTCACAATCATCATCAATGATTCGCACAGTCTTGATGGACTTGGAGCGCCCAGGACCTTTGGCAAGGCCGAAGAAATGGTGTTCCTCGGCCGGTCCTCTGGTGGAGAAGAAAGGGATTACGCCGGAAGGATGGGCGAGGAGATCGACCACGCAGTCTCCGAACTAATCAACGCTGCCTACGAGTTGGCCGTTGATACCATCACGCTCCATCAGTCAAAACTAGTTAGGCTGGCGGAATACCTGATTGAATACGAGACGGTGTCCGGTGAGGCCATGAACCGGCTGTTCAACACTGACGGTGAGTCTGGCGGCCAGACTGCCACTCCGCCCGTGGTGCCAGAGACACCGCCTGCTTACGCTGCCAGCCCCGAGACCTCTACTCCGGCTGGAAACCCACAGCCGGCGGCTTCAATGCCGTCGACCGCGACAGCGGACGGCGACGACTAGGTACCCTAACAAAAGCCAAATAAAAAAGAGGCGGGTTTTAGACCCGCCTCTTTTTTTGCCTTGTTAATTAATTTGAGAACTAGGGTTAAGACGCTGGTGTGACTTCAACCTCGGCCTCTTCTTGTTCCTTGGGTAGTTGTCTAAAGTAGATGCCCCATTCCTGCATCAACCCCTCAACCGCTTTGTTATCCAAGGCGCTGAGTTCTCTGAAAAACCCGGCCAGGGCGTGGGCTGGCAGATTTTCTTTGCTGCAGACCCAGCTGCGCTCTGCGGGAACCACATAGATTAGGCCCCGTTGGTGTTCGCATACAGCCTTGATTCGGGTCATGTCGTTTCCTGGGATAATATCCAGGCCAAATGTGGTCATCTGCTAGGTCCTTAATTGAAATTAGTAGTTGCTTTAATCACTGATTATTGTCGACTTACCATAGTGAATGTAAGTGAAAACCTAGACAATAAAAAGCATTATACCCTGCCTACAATTGCATAATAGTCGGACGCGGTGCCAAAACCAGAAATAATCCCAGCCGGGCTGCACAACATAATCTAGGTGAACTGCATCATAGATAAAGAATGCTGAGCGCGCCAATGCCAATGGCTAGGTTGTAGTTCAGATATTCCTAAGCCAGGTGACAGCAGGTGACAGGTTGTAGTTCATTTTTACCTGGGATGGTAGAATTTACAGTGTTCAGTTGATAATTGATAAATGGGCGCCCAGCCTTTATTAGTTGGCTAGCGCCATAAAAAGCAAGATAAGCAAAAGGAAAATACAAATATGTATCAACCCGGTGGCGGCCCCAGGCAGCCTGAAATGGATTTTGAAAAGATAATCGGCACTGTCCGCGACGGCATCGGTCGCGTTGCACAGAGACTCGGAGGTGGTGGCGTTGGCCTTGCAATCGTTCTGGTCATCGGCCTGATTGCTGTCATTTGGGCAGCGACTGGCGTCTACACCGTTAGCCCTGGTGAACAGGCCGCGTTGCGCAGATTTGGAGCAGTACAGGGCAATCCGGTCACACAGACCGGTCTGCATTGGTGGTGGCCTGGCCCTATCGGCAAGAGAGACATCGTTCTGACGTCTGAAACTCGCCGTCTAGAGCTTGGTTTCCGTAGCGGCGAGAACGTTGCCGATACCCCAGCCCCAATGGAAGCTGAGATGATTAGCGGTGACCTAAACATCGTTGACGTACAGATGGTGGTTCAATACGACATTAAAAACCTAGTCAATTTCCTGTTCAATGTCTCAGACCCGGGTGAGGTTGACCGTGACATCGGCATTGGTAGTCCAGACGGTAGGACACTGAAAGACGCTTCAGAAGCGGCGCTTCGTCTGGTTATCGGCCAGAGGTCCATTGACGATGTGCTGACCGCCCGACGTGAAGAGGTACAGGCGTCCACCAAACAACGGCTGCAAGAGATTCTGGACGCCTACGGTACTGGCATCAACGTGACCAACGTGCAACTCCAGGACGTAAAAGCCCCGGAAGAAGTACGTGACGCATTTGATGACGTACTCCGGGCGCGCCAAGAACGTGACACCAGAATCAACCAGGCAAGGGCGTATGAAAATGACATCATACCCAGGGCCAGTGGTAACGCAGAAAGAATCAAGAGAGAAGCAGAAGCATTTGCCCAGTCCAGGGTTGCCAGGGCAGAAGGTGAAGCTGAAGGTTTCACTTCGGTCTTACAAGAATACAACCGGTCCAAACTGTCACAGGACGTTACCAGGCAGCGGTTATATCTAGAGGCCATGGAAGAGATACTTCCTGGAATTGCCAAGATAATCGTCTCACCAGATGCGGAATCAGTGCTGGTATTAGGCGATTCGGGCGGGCTGGTCCCATTGCCCATCGGCCCTAGCCTCCAGCCGTAGCCCAAACGTAAAAGACACTATTTCGATTGAATCCAATTTAGCACGAGAATTAAAATAAATGAGAACTCTCATCATCACAGGCATCATCATCATTGTGGGACTAATTGTCGTCTCTCAAACCTTTTACATAGTAGACGAGACAGAGCAGGTGATAATCACTCGGTTTGGTGACGTTAAGTCTGTCAAAACCGAGCCCGGGCTCAACTACAGAGCTCCCTTCGTCGACACAGTAGTCCGTTTTGATAAACGGCTCTTGAGAATTGACGCAGACCCCGAGACGATGCGGGACGCAAACAAAGAAAACCTTAGCATCGACTCATACGCCCGTTACCGGATCACCGACCCGGTCCAGTTCCGCAAGACCCTGCTCACAGAGAGCAATGCAAGAAGCCGGTTGGGTGACATTGTCAACGCCACGCTGCGAGAAAATATCGCACTTCTGGAAAGGCCGCAGATCATTGGGGCCAACTTCATTTTGGACAGCGCCGGAAACCAGGTTGTTGATGTCGAAGGCCTGCCTTTGATTAGAGGGACAGAATCAAGGACCGAACTGCTGGCTATAGTTCTATCCGGTGTACGCGCTCGAACCAACGCCCAGGAGGTCACCAAAGAGTTCACGGTTCCGGCTGGCGGCGAGTCAGCAGATTTCCAGGTCAGAATCGAAGGTTCAGTGATACTTCCTGACGATATTAGCGTCGTTTCAGGCCCAAATGGGGAAGTAACGCCGGGAGTCGATGTGCTTAAGCGCAGCTTTAGCGAAGGCCTACTGACCTTTGGCGCACAAGAAGGTGAAACGCTGACGGCCGGTGACACATTTACGGTCCAGTATTTCGTGGCGCGGGATGAACCGTTCGGGATAGAGATCGTTGACGTTCGTATCAAACGCGCCGACTTCCCGGACACTGTTACCCCCAGCATCTACACCAGGATGCGTGCAGAGCGGAGCAGAATTGCCACCAAGTTCCGTGCTGAGGGTGACGAGCAAGACCTGCAGATTCGTGCCGGCGCCGACAAGGACCGGGACATCATCCTGGCCGAAGCAGACAAGACAGCTAACGAAGTAAGAGGCCAAGGTGAGGCGGATGCGATTCGTATTTTGGCAGACGCCTTGGAAGAGGACCCAGAGTTCTTCTCCTTCCGGAGAAGCCTTGAAGCCTACAAGGTATTCTTGAACCAGCGGACAACGGTCATCCTGTCTTCAGAAGCCGACATATTCAAATTCTTGCAAGGACCTGGAGAGGGTACTAATAACGCCAACTAAAAATTAAAAGCCGAAGTTAACTCCGGCTTTTAGCAACTTACTTCAGATAATTAACGACCAGCGATTTTACGGCCCTCGTCTAGACCTTTAGTGGTTTTTTCGGGGGCCGTAATGATTATCCGGAACCCCTGTTCCAGCCGCATGGGAACTTCTTCCGCAGTACAACCAGTGGCGCAAGGAACACCAAATTCTTTGCAGGCTTCTAAGATAGTCAGCAGGTTGGCTTGTACATCGGGGTGACCGGCGTTTCCCTTGTGCCCCATGGCCACTGACATATCCCCCGGTCCAGCCCAAATAGCGCCGAGCCCCTTAACTTCTCGCAGGATGTCTCGCACGTTCTTCACGCCCACCGGGTCTTCAATGATGCCCATCAGCAGCATGTTGCCGTCCGGATCCAGCGGCCACAGGTCGGCTGCATCGTAATATTCGGCGGGGGTCATGCCCCAGTAGCGCGGCGCGATGCGGTACCACCAGCCCCGCTCTCCCTTTGGCTCAAAATCGGCTACGCCAGGCACCTGGGGATAGCGGGCTGCCCTCACTGCTGCTTGGGCGTCTTCCACGGTATCCAGATGCGGCAACACCAGGCCATAAACCCCGGCGTCCAAGGCTTGCTTTATAACCCATTGATTGCGCTCGCCGGTATTAGGCGGAATCCGCACAAACGGGGCAGGGTCAGCCTGAAGGGTGCCCGATTCAGCGATTTTTTTACGGTTCATCAAAAACTGGAGCATGGTCCTAAGATCGTTGAAATCAAATCCCTGGTGCTCCATCTCAACAATGACCATGTCGTAATTGGCATCGCCGACAAAGGTCATATCGTCCAAATTCCCATTCCAGACTAGGCCGGAGCAGAACACCGGCTTATCCTGTTCCAATAGTTCAATCACCTTGTTATAGCGGACCATGGTTTCTCCTTTCGTTGCCGAGTCGAGTTTAGCTGAATTCTTGTTCTGAGCGTCGCAATCCAACCAAATCTAAGTGCATTTTTTTTAATAGAGTTGATTGAATGGCGCGATTATGAAACTGACTACCTTATTTGTCCACCGGAAACGCACTCAAACGCGTTGACGGGCGAGTCAAAATCGCCTACATTTTACGGACGCCTGGGAAATGGCCGTCTCCAATGGTTAAATTGTAGCCAACATTTAGCTAACTTTTTGTTAACACCGTTGGCTGATAAGTTCCGAAGCCTAGCCATCCCAGCCAAGGACCTGCATGAACATCCACGAGTTCCAAGCCAAAGAAGTATTCTCCCGTTATGGGATTCCGGTGCCTCGCGGCATCGTTGCGGCCACCCCTGAAGAAGCCAAGGCTGCCACGGCAGAACTAGGCGGGCAATCAGTGGTAAAAGCCCAGATACACGCTGGTGGACGCGGCAAATCCGGTGGCGTCCAGCTGGTGCGCAGCCCAGAGGAGGCGTTAGAAGCGGCTCAGAAGATGCTGGGAACAAATCTGGTCACCCCACAGACCGGCCCAGAGGGCGCTCCGGTAGAGAAACTCCTGATTGAAGAACTAGCCGACATAAAACAGGAACTCTACGTGGCGCTGACAATTGACCGCGGCCACCGGGGACCCGCCTTACTGGTAAGCACCCAGGGCGGCATGGACATTGAAGAAGTCGCCGCAAATAATCCGGAAGACATCCACACAGAGCCCGTCGACCCACTATCCGGGTTGATGCCGTTCCAGACTCGCCGTCTGATACGCAAACTGGGGTTAGACCAGGCCGTGGCCAGTGAAGCCGCCAAGGTTCTATCGGCCCTGTACCGCGTGTTTGTGGAAAATGACTGCTCCCTCGTGGAGATTAATCCGCTAATAATCACGGGCGAAGGCCATGTGGTAGCCCTAGACGCCAAGATCAACCTGGACGACGATGCCATGTTCCGCCACTCGGACCTGCTGGCCTACCGGGATATCAGGCAGGAAGACCCGTTGGAAGCCCAGGCGTCGGACCTGGACATTGCATATGTAAACTTGGATGGTGATGTAGGCTGTCTGGTCAATGGCGCAGGCTTGGCCATGGCCACTCTCGACGTGACCAATGCTGCCGGAGCGGCCCCCGCCAACTTCCTGGACGTGGGCGGCGGAGCAACCCCGGAGAAGGTCTCCAGCGCCGTCAAGATCATCCTCTCAGACCCCAAGGTGAAGCGAGTATTGGTCAACATATTTGGTGGCATTCTCCGTTGCGACATCGCCGGAGAGGGCATTGTGATGGCGTACAACGAAACTGGTTCCACCGTTCCCCTCGTGGTCAGGATGTTGGGCACCAACGTTGTGGAAGGGAAAGAGATCCTAGGCGCGTCAGGACTGCCGGTGGTTTTTGCCGACACGCTCACTGATGCCGCCAACGCCATCAAGCAGATCAATGTTTAGTAATCTAATGTTTGATGCAATGCTTAACCAGCGATACTTAACCGCATACGCGGTCGGAGATAAACCCTGATGGGAGTACTGGTAGACGAGACAACTAGGGTATTGGTGCAGGGTATTACCGGCAAGGAAGGCAGCTTCCACGCTCGTGGCTGCATGGCCTACGGCACCAACGTGGTGGCAGGAGTTACCCCCGGCAAGGGCGGGACGATGTTTGACGACAAAGTCCCCGTTTTCAACTCGGTTGAAGAAGCTGTGGCTGCAACCCAAGCCAATATGGCGTTGATATTCGTGCCGCCACCCTTTGCGCCCGACGCCATATTAGAGTCCACAGACGCTGGTATCCCGCTCATTGCCTGCATCACTGAGGGTGTCCCGGTGCAGGACATGGTCAAGGTCTACCGCTACTTAGAAAACAAACCCACCAGGCTGATCGGCCCCAACTGCCCCGGACTCATCAACCCCGGCGCCAAGTGCAAGATAGGAATCATGCCCGGAGCGATCCATCTACCTGGAAGGGTGGGCGTACTCTCGCGCAGTGGCACCCTCACCTATGAAGCAGTGGGGCAGCTCACCACTCTCAATCTGGGCCAGTCTAGCTGTGTCGGCATCGGCGGCGACCCAATCATTGGAACCAACTTTGTGGACGTCCTCCGCCTGTTCGACGCCGACCCAGACACCGATGCCGTGGTGATGATTGGCGAGATTGGTGGCACCATGGAACAAGACGCCGCTGCGTTCATCAAGGCAGAATTCAGCAAACCCTTGGCGGCATTGGTTGTCGGCGCATCAGCCCCTCCCGGCAAACGCATGGGCCACGCCGGTGCAATTATCACCGGAGAGAGCGCTACAGCCGAGTACAAGATTGCTGCGCTGACTGACGCAGGCGCTTGGATCATCCCAACTCCCGCTGACATTGGCACCACCGCGCAAGAGATGCTGAAGAGCAAGGGGCTGCTCGCTTAGGTGACGCTAAATAGCCTTAGTATCTCCGCCATCGTTGTTACCCAAAACTGCGCCTGCTATACTGAATCTCAGTAACTCACAGGCGCAATTTTGTTCCCCGACGCCACCCAACGAGACCTTTTTTTCTATGGAATACGAAACAGTCATCGGCCTAGAAGTACACGTCCAACTACGGACCCAGAGCAAGATGTTTTGCTCCTGCCGGGCCGATTACCAGACTGCACCCGCAAACACCCGCGTTTGCCCAGTATGCCTGGGTCTCCCTGGAACCCTGCCAGTGATCAACAAAAAGGCCGTTGAGTTCACCATCATGACCGGCTTGGCCCTGGGCTGTAATATACCCAAACTGACCAAATTTGACCGCAAGAACTACCCCTACCCAGACTTGATGAAGGGGTATCAGATATCCCAGTTTGATC
>JAPKDE010000003.1 GCA_028822675.1 Dehalococcoidia bacterium
AATGTATTTTAGGGATTAGACAAATTAACACCCTCAGGCAGGTTCAATGGAATCCTAAGGATTAATTAGCACAAATATAAGGATTTCAACTTATCTGGTTGCCCAGAACCAGTCGTTCAACAACGATTTGACGTTACAAACCCATTGATACCGACTGAATGAAAATAAGTATCATATTTATGAATGCTCACTAGATGCGTATTTTAGGTTACTGGTATTGCCTTTAGCAAGTCAACACTTTTACGCCTGAAACACTTTGCCCTAGACATAACCTGGAGATCTCGGAATAGAGGGAGGCGCAGAGGACCGAAACTTTCCGCATCATAAAGAAAAGCTGGCCGATATTCGGGAATTGAGAATTATAGTAGAGGGTTAGCCTGGGGTGGGTCGAAAATTAACTTGTCGGGTCTGTTGGAGGTCGGCGTTGCTCGCCTCGGAGAAAATTCTCTAAATCCCTGACCAACTCGGCAGGATCCGGAATCTCTATTGCAGCTACTGCTTCGTCGTACTGCCCTTCCAGTTTGGCGACATAGGAGGCAATCTGTTCGTCTTTGGCCACGGCTTTTTCCACCTCTTCATTAAATATGCCGGCCGCAGACTTTAACTCAGCTAGATCAAGGGGCAAGTTCAACAGCTTGAGCAGTATCTCAAGTAGTGTCGATCCCACCCTATGGTTGGGCGCAGCCTGCAGGTAATGCGAGGTATGGCCCCAGATAGAGGTGTATTCCAGACCTTCTTCAATACAGGCGGCCATCACGGCAGAGCTGATTCCGGTGGGACCTTGGTAATTGGATGACCGAATGCCCTGTCCTTCCAAGAAATCGCTGAGTTTGGACTCACTGGCGGTTCCGCTGAGTCTGACTGGGCGTGTGTGAGGAACGGCGTCTAAAAGCGCGCCAATGTGGACCACTGATTCCACGCCGTGGTCCTTTGCCACCGTGGCCACGGTCTTGGCAAATGTACGCCACTTTAGATTGGGCTCAACCCCAACAAACACCATGACATCGGAATCGGTGCTGGGATCCGTCAGGTACGAGAATTCGTTGGCGGGCCAGTGAATTCGACGTTGTCCGTCTCTGGTGCGGGAGGTATGCGGACGGGTCTGGGAGAAGTCATAGAATTCTTCCGGGTCAATCTCGGCGAATTTCTTGGACTTTAGTTTCCGCTGTAGGAACTTGATTGCGCTGGAGGCACCCTCGGCAGCGTCTGCCCAGCCGCTGAAAACGACAACCATGTGTTTCAGCCTTTTTGCCGGGGTCTCGTGGATGATTAAATGTTCCATAAATTTATTGCTTCCCAATCATAATCAGCTGAAGAACCCGCCTGGAGATACTAGTTGGAGCCTGTGTCCGTCAATTTTTCGGACCAGTTTATTTTAAGTTAACCAGTTCAGCATATCATCGACTTACGGGTCGAATCTGTCGAGCCGGAAAAGGTCAATGTTGTGACTGGTTTCTCCGTTTTGCGCCAGGTCAGCCATGATTTCGCCGATCACACTGGCGAATTTGAACCCATGACCAGAAAATCCTGCGGCCACCGACACCTGGGGCTGGTCCGGCAGTAAACCAATCATGAACTGCTCGTCTGGAGTATTGGTGTACATGCAGGTCTTGGTGTCCAATAGATTACCGGCGGCCAGGGGGAAATAGCGACTGGTAAACCCGCGTAGGATGGCTTCGTCTTCGGCGTGTACCTCGCGGTCCATGTCGTCCGGGTCCACTTTCTGAAGCAAATGATGGGCTTTCCCAATTTTAAATCCCGGAACACTGTAGTTGGGAAAGCCGTAATAGCGTCCCTCGTCAGTCCAGATGCCAAAAACCGGGAAATTCTCTGGAGTGAACAACTCGGGCCGCTCCGGCTGAAACCAACCCAGAACCTGCCGTTCAGGCACGGCGTATTGCGCTACGTGTGGGACTAGCTTGGCAGCCCAGGCACCGGCGGTAACCACCAATCTGGCTGCAGTGTAAGTGTCACGGTTGGTACGCACCTGAACATCATCCCCCTGGACTTCCCAGCCCAGCACCGTTTCGCCGCTGTGGATCTCCGCTCCAGCCTCTTCAGCCACCTGGGCGTGACTGGTGATGCACAGTTCAGGCAGCAAGAACCCGCCGTCTGCCTGGTAGACCGAGGATATACCTTCGGGGAACTGATAGCCCGGAAACCGTTTATTGACCTCTGTATTGTCGAGGATTTCGTAGGGAATCTGGTGCAGGTCGCAGGCCTCGATGGCACCCAAGTAGAAGTCACTATCCGGAGGGCCAGCACGCACCGACCCGGTGGTAACCACGAGGGTTTCACGAGCATTCTGTTCCAGCTCATGCCACAGTTCGTAGGCACGGCGAACCAATGGCACGTAGGAAGGGTGTTCTTGGAGGGTGTAGCGAATCATCCGAGAATGACCGTGGGACGAGCCTAATTCGTGGGGAATCTCAAACTGTTCCAGGCCCAAGACCTTTAATCCGCGTTTGGCCAAGTGGTAAACGGCGGCACTTCCCATGCCGCCAACACCAATCACTATTGCGTCATAACCGGCCATGCTGTCTATCAACCCTCAGGAAATACTAATAGAACTTCAAAAAGACTTTAACGACCAGAGATTAGTCCCTGGGAATAGCTGTGCCCGCGTTCTTCATACGCATGCTGAAGACAGAGGTACGGGCGGTGAACAGCATTGTGCGGTTGTCGCGTCCGCCCCAGGCGCAGTTGGCGGGTATTTCAGGAAGTATGATCGTGCCCAGATGGTTGCCCGACGCGTCAAAGATCCAAACCCCCTCTGAGCCGGTGCAATAAACGTTGCCTGCCACGTCTACTTTCATGCCGTCAGGCACGCCATCCTCGGCGGAATACATGTTGGCGAACACCCGGTTATTGCTCAGACTGCCGTCGGTCGCCACATCAAAAGCGCGAATCAACTGGTGCTCACACACCTGCTTCTTCTCTTTTTCTTCCAGACAACGACTGTCCAGGCGTGTGATTGCTACGTAGAGGGTCTTTTCATCCGGAGAGAATGCCAATCCGTTGGGGTATTCAGTCTCGGTTGTGCCGACAGACTGGGTGCCGTCGGGGCCGATTAGGTGCACACCACTGTAATCAAGCTCTCTTTCAGCGTCCGTGAGACGCCCGCCTGGATCGGTGAAATAGAGAGTCCCGTCAGAACGGCCAACAACGTCGTTGGGCCGGTTTAGACGTTTGCCGTCGGCGTGAGTGGCAATGGGTGTGTAGGATCCGTCAGCCTGGCGGCGCATAATCTGTCGATTATCACTCTCACAGATCACCATGTTGACCTGTTTGTCGAAGGTCATCCCATTGGTACCGAAGCTGGGGTCTCGGAACGTCTCCAATTCACCACTTGTCGACATCTTGTGAATCTTCAATGACCGAATGTCCACGAATAGCCAGTAGCCGTCCGGATGCCAGAGAGGGCCTTCGGTAAATCCAAAGTCACCGGCCAGTTTCTCTGCCGGTGAGTCGGTGATATTCGCGATTTGGTCGGACATGGTTCTCTCCCACTAGTACAGGTGAATAGGATTAGTGCCGGATGCGTTAGTTAGGGAATTACTCAAGGTGAGCCAGATATTGCCCTTCAAAATCCATCCCGGCCGTGTCGCTGAAGGCGTCCATCAGGCGGCGGGTAATCGGGCCTGGAACCTGACCGCCGGCGATGATGGTTTTATTGAACGAGGACACAGGCAATATGCAAAGACTGGTCGAGGTCAAAAATGCCTCATCAGCCACGTAGGCGTCATAGAGGTCTAGGTCCCGCTCTTCTACGGGCATGTCCAAGCCTCGCGCCAAATTCATGGCCACTCCCCGGGTGATGCCTTCAAGCACGTTTTGGCCCTTGGGCGTGGCAACCCTTCCATCTTTAACCAAGAAAATGTTGGAACCACGGCCCTCCGTCAAGTTTCCAGACTCATCTAAGAGCACCGACCAGGCGTCGGGGTCGCTGGCGGCAGCTTCCAGATCGCCCATAATAAGGTTCAGATAGTTGTGCGTCTTGGCCCGTGGGCTGAGGAAACGGGGCGGCACTCTGGGCACGGATGGCGTGAAGATTGATGCGCCGTCCCGGTACAAAGAAGCTCGACGCGCAAAAGGAATCGGATGCGTCTCAATCAAGATGGTTGGTGTCATGACATCTTCGGGCAGGATCGGCTCGATGCCCCGGCTGATGCGCTGCATCACCCACATGTCCTGGCCTGGTGGCAATAAATTGTAATTGTGCTCTATCACCTGACGCGACCAGTCTTCCATCTCCGCTTGTTTAATCCCCACGTCTATACGCAAATAGCGCAAAGAATCGTAGAGCCGGTGTATGTGTTCCGGGAGGCGGAATGGCGTTCCGTTGAAGGTACGCGCGGCGTCAAAAACGGCGTCCCCGTAGAGGTAACCACGGTCCCTAATTGAGATGCCAACTTGGGATTCGGGCTTCAATTCACCGTTGAAAAAGACAATGGGTTCGGCCTGTGCCATTTCAGGTACCTCTAATTGTTCTGGATCTTCTGATACTTCTGTAAAATCAGTGATTTACGCCTGGTTAAAGATCAAAACTAGCTGGTTACTTCTTGAATGCATTGGCGCCAGTCACCAAGGCCGGTAGCCCACCCATCAAAAATGCCACGCCTACAGTCTCGGCAATCTCTTCTTCAGATGCGCCGGCAGCTCGGGCCCGATTGGCGATCGTTGTTACTCCGCCGCCGTGACCCAACAGGGCGTCGCACAGCATGGTCATCAGGGTCTTGGTCTTGTTGGAAAGTGCGCCGTCGGGGAGGATGGCGTCGCGAGCATCCTCCGACACTTTCAGGATGTCGGGTGCGCCGCTCTTTAGTAGGTCTTGCCAGGAAGCCGGTTGGGTCATGGTGAACCTCCGAAGTTATTACACGAATAGATTTATACACGAAAGCTAGCCCCGTATCAGTCGTTAGTCGTTCGTCCGATTAGTCATAGCTAGTACGGGATAAAACACGCTTGAAAACCCTGTGCTTGGCGTGCGCCGCCATAATAGCACAGAGCATGGTAATCGAGGTTAAATATTGTCCAGTAACGATGACAAAATAAACGAGGGGTTGCGGCTGGTGAGCACCGGTTGGCGAGGTTGAAATCTCTAGCGGTTGGCACAAAAAAGTGGCCGAAGGGGAGGGACCCTCGGCCACGAAGCCATTTTGCCGATCCCGCGCAAAAATACGCAGGGATAAAGCCTATGAGGAAGACAAAATAATGTAGCTAATTTTCCAGAGCCCTACGCCCGGATAGTTTCAATCTAAGATGAACGAATCTAAATAGATCCGCAAACCTTAAGGCTAGGCGGAAAATTTCAAACAAATCTAACCAAACTGAAAGCAGTCACCTAATACACACACCCCTACACAACACCTTAGGTGACTGCCACAGGCCAAATCTTGACGGTGGGTCGAAAGCCGACTATTAGCTCGAATGAACTAGTTCGCCGTCTGACTGCCCGAAATCAGCGAAGAAGAAAAGCCGAAGGCCGCTGTTAGGCGGCTCCGATACGAAAAACCTTGGTGCCACATGACGGGCATGTACCCTGAGTGGCAGGCTTCCCGTTTTTCATAGTGATCTTTTCTGGGTTCTTAATCTCTTGCTTGCTTCGACACTTCACACAGTATGCTTCCATAAGAAACACCTCCCATCGTTACGGTCTCGACATTTTAGCTTGGATGTTAAGACATGTCAACATATAGTATGCCAATTTCTTATATTATGGCAACTACTGAGACTAGCTAGTCTCATCTACATGTAGTATGTGGAACATCCTAGAGACTTTATATAGAAGTATCTGTGTACTTTCAAGTGCATCGTGTTTAGAATATCCACCAGAATGGGAACATTATTAATAGTCCGTCACGGCGAAACCGAGTGGAACGCCGAAGGACGGATACAAGGCCACACTGACATAGGATTGTCTGAAAAGGGCGCGGAACAGGCACGTTCATTGGGGCAACGACTGGCGGACCGCCAAATTGATGTTGCCTACAGTAGCGACCTTAAGCGTACCTCTGAGACTGCCAAACTCGCTCTGGGCGGACGCGACATCACGCTGAACGAAACCCCCAGACTTCGTGAGTACAATAAAGGGATATTTGAGGGCATGACCCTGTCGGAGATTCAAGAGAAATTTCCGGCGGAGTACCCCAAATACCTGGAAAAAGACCTGAGTTATGCGCCTGAGGGCGGCGAAACCACCCGGGATGTAAGCACTCGTATGGCCAGTATCTTTTCTGAGATCAAGGCCAACCATCTGGACGAAACTGTGCTGGTTGTGAGTCACGGCGGTGTCCTCCGCGCGGCAATGGTCTCGTTGTTGGGCATGCCATTAGAGGGAAACTGGTCCTTCGTGTTTGGCAATTGCGGTCTGACCATGGTTGATACTTATACAGATAACGCAGTCCTGCAACTCTTCAATGACACTTCCCATATAAATGGCACAGTGCATCAGGGGATGGCCAACTAGTCTAGATGTCTGCCATAACAAGTCAAAAAAGGACAATAATCTAAATGGCCGGACAGGTATTAATGGTTCAGGGCACTGCCTCCCACGTGGGAAAGAGTGTGCTGGTCTCTGCGTTTTGTCGCATCTTCCGCCAAGACGGGTACAACGTTGCGCCCTTCAAGGCCCAGAACATGTCCAACAACTCGTATGTGACTGCAGACGGTCTTGAGATTGGCCGCGCTCAGGCAGTCCAGGCTGACGCTGCCGGGGTAGAAGCCCGAGTTGAGATGAACCCGGTCCTGTTAAAACCAGAAGCGGACCACATCTCCCAAGTGGTCCTCATGGGTAAACCCCTGCTGACCGCCAAGGCTAGAGATTACTTTGGCCTTAAACCCCAACTATGGGAGGCGGTACACACGTCTCTGGACAGCCTGCGAGAGGATTTTGACATCGTGGTTATCGAGGGCGCCGGTAGCCCCGCTGAGATAAATCTCAAAAAGAACGAGATTGTGAATATGCGCGTGGCCCTCTACGCCAACGCTCCAGTCTTGCTCTGCGGCGATATTGACCGTGGCGGCGTGTTCGCGGCCTTGGTGGGTACCTTGGAGCTGCTGGAGCCTGAGGAACGGGCCATCATCAAGGGAATGATCATCAACAAGTTCCGGGGCGACCCCAGCTTGCTGACCGACGGCATCACCTGGCTGGAAGAGAAGACCGGAATCCCCGTGGCTGGGCTGATCCACCACTACCGCGACATCCACATCCCCGAAGAAGACTCTGTCGCCTTGGATGATGCACCGAAAGCCACCCACCAGTCTGTGTTAGACGTGGTCGTGCTTCAGCTTCCTCATATTGCCAACTTTGACGACTTTGATCCCATCTCACGGCATCCAGGCGTGGAACTTCGCTATGTGGAATCGACCGCCCAACTTGGCCGTCCCGACCTGATAATCATTCCAGGCACCAAGACAACCATTCCTGACCTGGCTTGGATGAATGAACAGGGCCTGACTCAGGCGGTAAAAGACCTGCACGCTGGCGGTGCGGCGGTGGTGGGTATCTGTGGTGGCTATCAGATGCTGGGCACGAAAGTGAGCGACCCGGAGCATATAGAGTCGTCCATCACGGAGCTTGATGGCCTGGGTTTTTTGAACCTAACGACCATCTTTGAAGGCAGTAAAGAAACGCACCGCATCAAAGGTCGCGTCTCTGAAACTACCGGTGGAGCCACCGGTCTGCTGGCCGGCGCGTCGGGCATGCCGGTTGCGGGGTATGAGATACATATGGGCCGAACTGTTGGTGAGGGCTTCTCGCCGCCGTTCCTGATCCAAGATCGCGCTGATGTACGAGTGAGTGGCGACGGGGACTTGGAGGGAGCAATCGACGCCTCAGGCAGCGTGATGGGCACCTACATCCACGGTCTGTTCCTTAACCCAGAGTTGCGGGGCGCCATGCTCGCCGAGTTGGCCCGACGCAAGGGTGTTTCCCTCCCTGATGTAACTACCGAGAACAGCCTGGACCGCGAATACGACAAGCTGGCCGATTGGGTCCGCTCTAGCATTGATATGGATCTGATCTACAAAATGTCAGGTTTAAGCCGCGACTACAACGCGGCCAGACCCTAATGGCCTCCGACCTCTGCTTGGTGTTTGGCGGTGTGCGGTCCGGAAAAAGCGCCTTTGCTGAGAGCAGAGTGGCGTCGTTGGGCCAACTCAATGGCGGTTCGATTTTATACGTGGCCACCGGCGTGGCGGTTGACGATGAAATGAAAGAACGCATCGAACGCCACCAACAAACTAGGCCAGCAGACTGGTCAACCCTTGAGGAACCCACCAGGCTGGCGGGGCGGATGATTGGATTGCTGGGGCAAGAACCGAGCCCCGGAGCGGTGATCATAGACTCGATTGATGTCTGGGTTGCCAACTTATTGATGGAACACGAATCCAAGTCCAAGCAAGCCATGGAAGAGATTGTCATCGCCGAGACCGATAAATTATTGGTGCTGACTGCTATGTCTGACCAGGCGTTTGTCATGGTCAGCAGTGAAGTGGGTATGAGTCTGGTGCCTGCTGAACCCCTGGGCCGTCGCTTCCAAGACCTTTTGGGCACGGTCAACCAACGCATCGCCGCCACTGCCACGGAAGTGCACCTGGTGGTTGCGGGCATACCATTGGAAATAAAATCCGGAAACGGGGAGTAGAGCCCTTGGCAACTTCGCCATCAAACGATAACGGGCCAAATGGCAGCGCGCCAAACGGACACGAACCAGTGCTTTTGGGCACCGCCACTGTTCGCGCGCCCGGCGTCTGCGGTGAACTGGCCCAGGGCATCATCGACGGCAACCATTTTCTGGTGACCTGCCCAGTGGATTTCTACTCCAGAGTCAAAGTTGATATTTACTCGGGTGGCCACAGTATAGAAGTCCCGGAAAATTGCGAAAAGACCAGGGCTGCAGTCCGTCGCACGCTTTTGCAACTGAAAAATGCCAAAGTCCGTGCCAAGCTCACCATCAACAATCCCATTCCCCGTGGCAAGGGCATGGCCAGTAGCAGCGCTGACCTCGCGGCGGCGATCGCGGCCACCGGTCTGGCGTTGGGTCACGAGCTTACCTCCGAGCAGATCGCTAATATCGCCCTGTCCATTGAACCCACTGACGGCGTCATGATTCCCGGCGTGGCCCTTTTTGACCACCGTGCCGGGACCATTCACGAGAGCCTGGGCCCGCCTCCGCCCATGGAGATAGTGGCCCTAGACCTAGGCGGTACGGTGGACACCGTGCAGTTCAACATGGTCGACCGCTTCCAACGCTGGAAGGCCGTCAACGAACAGACGACCGAAGCCCTGCGCTTGCTGCGAAAGGGGATTGCCGAACAAGACCCGGTTCTGGTGGGGCAGGGAGCCAGTATCAGCGCCGAAGCCAGCCAAATAGTGCTCTCCAAGCCACGTATTGGCGAAGTCAAAGCTTTTGCAGAGTCGGTTGGCGCAGTGGGAATCAATGTTGGCCACAGCGGCACCATTATGGGTGTGCTGCTGGATGCCCGTGAACGTCGCGGCGCATCGACCTTTCACAAGGCTAGAGAGGCATTCCCGGACGCCAACGAGGTTTATCATTTCCGACTAATGGGCGGCGGAGTCCAGCAGGTGAAAACCTGACCCGCCGAATTCTAATCAGCACCAATAAACAATAAGGACCAAGATGGCAGAATACAAAATAGCAGTGATTCCCGGCGATGGCGTTGGTCTAGAAGTCATCGACGAAGGCAGAAAAGCCCTTGAGGCCGTGGCCAGTGTCACCGACGGACTCAGCTTTCAGTTCTCCGAGTTCCCCTGGGGCTCGGAGTACTACCGTGAGACCGGCAACCTCATGCCTGAAGACGGTATTGAGACGCTGAAAGCCTTTGACACCATCTTGTTCGGTGCCGTTGGTGACCCCAACATTCCCGACCACATCACCCTGCATGGCCTGTTGTTGCCCATGCGGCGTAGCTTTGACCAAGGCGTTTGTATCCGCCCAGCCTATCTCCATCCAGGCGTGGAATCGCCACTGACCGGCAAAAAGGCCGGTGACATCGATATGGTCATCTTCAGGGAGAACACCGAGGGCGAATACGCTCCTGTGGGTGGACGCCTATACGCTGGGACAGCCCATGAGACGGTGGTCCAGACCAACATGTTCACCCGCCGAGGCACGGAGCGCATCATCCGGGCCGCGTTCGAGTACTGCGACCGGCGCAACAAGCCCAAAGGCAAGAAAGTAACCTCGGTGACCAAGTCCAACGCTCAGTCGTTCGGCATGGTCTTCTGGGATGAAGTATTTACTGAAGTGGCGGCCGATTTCCCGCATATCGAGACAGAATCGCTGTTGGTTGACCGAGCCTGCATGGACTTGGTCCGCTGGCCTGAAGACTTTGACGTCATGGTGGCGTCCAACCTATTCGCCGACATCCTGTCAGACATCGCAGCGGTTGTGACTGGCAGTATGGGTCTGGCGCCCAGCGCCAACATCAACCCCGATCATGAATTCCCGTCCCTGTTCGAACCAGTGCACGGCGCGGCGTTCGACATCATGGGCAAGGGAATCGCCAATCCGTTGGCAACCGTTTCCGCCGTGGCCATGATGCTTGATCACTTCGGCGAGCAGGCAGCGGCCGAGCGTGTGGACAAGGCAGTGGCCAAATGCCTGGAACAACGCACAATACTGACCGTAGACCTGGGCGGCACCGCCTCCACCTCCGAGATGGGAGACGAGGCTGCACGGCTAATCCGCGAGGGCTAAAACAATTAGGTTTCTAAAAATCACCCGTAGACAATAAATTGGGAGAAGACAGATGCCATACGTAGACCATTCAGGTGTAAAAATTCACTACCACGTTGAGGGAGACGGTCCTCCCCTAGTGATTCAACACGGGTTAACCAGCAGCCTGCAAAACTGGTACGCCTACGGCTATGTCGAGGAACTCAAAAAGGACTATCAGTTGATACTGGTGGACGCTCGCGGTCATGGCCGCAGCGACAAACCCCACGACCCGGCAGCTTACGACTTGGAACTCAGGGTCAGCGACATTTTGGCAGTTATGGACGACGTAGGCGTGGATAAGGCGCACTATTTGGGTTATTCCATGGGTGGGCGCATCGGTTTTGGTCTGGTGAAACACGCACTGGGCCGGTTCCATTCGTTCGCCATCGGCGGCATGGGCGCTCACGTAGCCAACACCGATACCCCGCCCGAGAGCAGGATTGGTGTGCTTCGGCAGGGAATTGAAGCCTATGTGGCCAACGCTGAAGCCAACGAAGGCTTCAACGAAGGCCACATGGAAGCGGGACGGAAAGCAAGGTTGTTGGAGAATGACGCCGAAGCTCTGATCGCAGCTACTCTTGCGCCGATGGGCACAGACGGCATTGAAGAATTGCTGCCTGGTCTAAATCTGCCTTTCTTGATTTACTGCGGTGATGCTGATGGGTTCTACCCGGCTGCCAAGGCCTCAGCGGAGGCGATACCGGGTTGCGTGTTTGTGACGCTGCCAGGTCTGAACCACGGCGAGGCGTCCCGGTCCAGTGAGCCGGTGCTGCCTCACCTGACTAAGTTCCTCAAAGAAGCGGCCAATAAAGTCGGCGCTGGGGCTTAGCGGTCTCGAACAATCTGGGAATAATTAACTGAAGGGGTGCTGGTTTGGCCATTGGGTGGGGATTTATAGGAACAGGGAATTATCCCAATTCCCGGATCGCGCCGGCCGCCGCACTGGCTGAGAACACTTCAATCGTCGCCGCTTACAGCAGGGACCAACAGCGGGCGGATGCCTTCGCCAAGACCCACGGCGCAGACGCTGCCTACACCTCGGTCGAGGCATTGCTGGCTGATTCTAGAGTCGATGTAGTATTCATCGCCTCCCCCAATAATCTCCACGCTGAATTCACCAAGCTAGCCGCCAAGGCTGGGAAGCACGTCTTGGTTGAGAAGCCAATGGCCACGACTGTCAGCGATTGCGTGGACATGATCAAGGCCTGTAAAGCCAACGGAGTCAAATTGGGAGTTGGCTTCCAACTTAGACACCATCCGGGTCACATTGAGGCCAACAGGCTGATACGTGAGGGCGCACTGGGGCGCGTGGCGATGGCCCAGGGTCTGATCGGTTCTGGCACCAGAGGAGAGTTGCAGCGCGAGCTACGCTCGGGCCTGAGGGAGTGGTGGGAGTCTCCGGAAATGGTTGGCAACTCCAGCACCATGATTGGCTCCGGGGTTCACTGCGTGGACGACCTAGAATTCGTAATCGGCCAGACAGTGGTAGAAGTGGCGGCAATCACCGACGGCCAGACGGCTGAGTCACCGTTGGAAAACATGGTGTCTTTGTCACTGCGGTTCAGCGGTGGCGCCATTGGGGCAATGTGCTGTGGAAACAAAATGCCGGACGCCTTGAACGACGTGACGATTTACGGCAGCGACGGCCGGGTCATACTGAAAGATTCTTCCAGGCCGGCGTTTGGCGGCAGTTTGGAGGTAATCAGCGAGACTGTGAATAACACGGTTGATTACGAGCCGGACGCCCTGTCTCTAGCCAAGTGGCAGATAGAGGGTTTCAACCGGGCCATTGCCAACGATGAAGAACCGCAGGCTTCTGGGTTGGACGGCCTCAGATCGGTGCAAATCACCGAGGCCATGATTGAGTCGGTCAAAACGGGCCGAACGGTCAAAGTAGAGCCGATCCACATTAGCTAATCTGGGAAGCTGTGGCTCACCGTGAGCCTAATCTGACCTAGGTTGAACCCAACACCACGCTGACCATTCGCTTCTCCAGCGCTTGGCCCAACTGCTCAACGGGCCTAAGTCGGTCATGGTCACCAACGGCCCCGATGAAGACCACTCCCAACAAGCGTCCCACTCTGAAGTCCACCACGGTGGAAGAGATTAGACCATTGGTTCCCCCCTGCAATACGTGCAGGCCCACAGCCTCGTCGAAGAACCCCTGCGGCTCTAGCCTGGTGGCCGAGACCAATTGATGTCCCGGTCCCGAGCTTTCACCGATCTGGTCTTCAAAGTCCTTCAGGAAGATGTCGTGCATCCAGTAATGAACCGAATCAGGGGAGTCGAACAAATGGACCACTGAAGCTGCCATGAAGTCGAAACCGTCGGACATCGCCATGTTGGAAGTGGGTCCAAGCTCCCGCATCACGCCTGTGACGCGTCCGGCGTCAGAGAAACGGTCTGCAGTACTGCCTTCAAAGCCGTTTTCGGCCAGAGTGGCGTTATCCAAAGAACCTTCACGGATAACCTGGTGTCCTTGGAAAAACTCTGGGAACCCAGTCTTCTCCAGAACCATTAAATCCAGGGCTCTTTCTCCCACGCTGTAGGTCGCCCGGTCAATCGAGAAACTTGTCAATCCGGTCTCCTGTATTTTCGGCGCGCCCGCCGGACGCAACCAACTTAATCGATGGCCTGAGCTTGAAGTTCTATCTCAGGCCATCGATTTTATTTCCTAGGGCTTTAACTTTAACCTAGGGCGTTAGCTTTAAATTGTCTAACCGCAGACCATTGGGTAAACGTGCAGATGGCGGGTCGCCTCTGCCGGGGTCCTGCTCTTGCTCCAATTCGACCCGCCGTCGGCGCTGCTGTAGACCTCACCGCTGTAGGCGGCGCAATAGATGTGGTCCGGAGCGGCGGCATCAATGGCAATTGCCATCATACGGCCGGGCACAGTCTCGCCCAAGTCCAGACGGTCGTAAGTCTCACCGGCATCACGGCTGCGGTAGAGAGCGCCCTCTTGGACGGTATCTGCAGGTGCGGCACCACCACCGGCTCCGGCGGCCAGATAGATGGTCTTGGGGTCGCCCGGTGCAACGAGCAGGTCTCGGCAGTACGAACCACCAGGGAACATGTCTTCAAATTGCACGTGCTCCCAGCGAACGCCTTTGTCCCGACTGCGGAACATGGCGGTCTGTGTGGCAATGTGCACTGTGCCCGGGGCGGCAGCACTGACCTGTACGTGGTGCAGGTCCAGAGTGTTGTTCTTGAGATACGGGCCGTCAATCATTGAGACCCAGGTCTCGCCACCGTCACGGCTGGCCAAGAGGCCGCCAACTTCTATGGCTGCGTAGATGTCGTTGGGGTCAGACGGGTCAAATGCCATGCCAATGACCCGCTTGGCAGTTGGCATCATATACGTAGTGATGTAAGGATAAATAACCCCGCTGGTGTCCATCATCTTCCAGGTGTCGCCACCGTCTTGGGAGCGGGAGATGGAGCAGGGTTCGTATCCGGCTAAAATCACGTTGGGGTTATCGGGGTGGATGATGAGTGACCAGACCTCGTTTCCGGGGGCTGCGTCATTCAGCGCCTCCCAAGTCTCGCCGCGATCCTTGGAGCGGTAAACGCCCTTGTCGGTGCCTGCGAAAACTATTTTGGGGTCATCTGGTCGGATGGCTAATGCACGTACTTGGGCTTGATCTGGAAGGCCTTTGGAGACGTCGGTCCATTCTTCTTCGCCGTCAGCGCGGCGGACTAAACCGCCTTCTCCAATGTAGTCGCCCTCTCCGCCAAGGCCAATATATACGTAAGTCCGGTGGTTTGTTGCTACCATAAATGTACCTCCAGCCTTAATCCTGTTCGAGATTAAGATACACGAAATCCTGGGATTATCAATCCCGGCACTGTCTCAAAATAGCCCCAAAAACACTGATCCGAATGCGGAATACTATTGATACGAGCCTTGGTCTAGCGCGACACACCAGTCTGCGGTAGTATTTAACACGCCAGCTAAGGGCCTGTTGTATGCGGCCGAGAGCCAATGACAACTGACGAATTAGACCCCGTTTCTTAAAGCCGAAGTTTAAAGGTATTCATGAAGAACAAGATTTTTAAAACCATGGACGATGCCGTAGCGGACATCCCAGACGGCGTCACAATACTCAGCCCCGGATTCAGCGGCGTGGGCGTGCCTAGGAACCTGCTAGCTGCTTTAAATCGTCAGGGTGCCAAGGGCCTCACCGGCGTTTCCAATAACGCTGGGACAGTAGATGAAAATATCGACATTGGCACGTTGGTTGAAAACGGACAGATGAAGAAAATGATCTGTGCCTTCACCGCGTCCACTCACCCGTCCCAGGTCACACCGTTCACGCGAATGTACAACGACGATGAAATCGAGGCCGAGTTGGTGCCCCAGGGCACCCTGGCCGAGCGACTTCGCAGCGCTGCTGCCGGAATTGGTGGGTTCTTCACTCCAACGTCAGTGGGTACTGAACTGGCAGAGGGAAAAGAACACCGCGAGATCAACGGTCGCATGCACGTTCTGGAATATCCATTGCCCGGTGACTACGCCTTAATCCGCTGTTGGAAGGCTGACACCGCCGGTAACTTGGTTTTCAGGCTGACCCAGCGTAACTTCAACCCACTGATGGCCATGGCGGCCAAGGTGACCATCGTTGAGGTGGAAGAGGACATTGTCGAGGCAGGTGAACTTGACCCCGATTTGATTCACGTTTCGGGAATCTACGTTGACCGATTGGTGAAAATACCCGCAGACGGTATTTGGATTTAATAAGCTGGATCTAAAAAGCTAGTAGCTTTCAGAAAATGCTGACGGCTTAAATACGGAGATAACAATGGCTGAAAAAGTTAAATTGGAACGTCAGGCAATGTGTGACCGCCTGGCCATGGAATTTCAAGACGGTTGGATCGTAAACCTGGGCGTGGGTATGCCCACCCTGTGTTCCAACTACTCAGATTCTAGCCGGGAGATAATCAACCACGCCGAGAATGGTGTGATTGGTTACGGCCCGCTGGCCAAAGAAGGCGAGGAAGACCGCCATCTGGTCAACGCCGGCGGACAGAAAGTTACGCCTCTGCCGGGTATGGCCTGCGTGCACCACGCCGACTCGTTCATGATGATTCGCGGTGGCATGATTGACGTGACCGTGATGGGTGCCTATGAGGTTGCCGAGAACGGTGACTTCGCTAACTGGCGCATCCCCAGTCGCAAGGGCGGCGGTATCGGTGGCGCAATGGACCTGGCTGCCGGTGCCAAGCGCGTATTCATCGCCATGGAACACACCACCAGAGACGGCGGCCCCAAACTGCTGAACAAGTGCACCCTGCCCATCACCGCCCCCGGTGTGGTCAAGATGCTGGTAACTGACCTAGGCCTGTTTGAGATTACTCCAAAGGGATTCATGCTCGTGGAGCACGCTCCAGGCTGGACCGCCGACGAAATTCAGGAACTAACCGAGGCCAAACTAATCATTTCAGACGACCTGAAAGAGTTCCGCTTTAGGGCTTAGAAGATCCGCACTGAGTTTATGTAAGAAAAGGCCCGGCTGCAAAGAGCAGCCGGGCCTTTTCTAATTGAGTCAAACTGCTTCGGTTAAAAGAAGGCAGTTCCGCCGTTTACGTGTAGCGTCTGGCCGGTCATGAAGCCGCAGTCGTCGTTGATTAAGAACATGGCGGTGGCGGCAATGTCGTCCACTGTGCCCAGGCGGCGTACCGGGATGTTTGATGTTTCTTGCATCCCACCCTCGGGATACCAGGACATGTCTCTGGTGGTGTCGATCCGCCCCGGCGAGATGACGTTCACCCGGATGTTCTTGGGTCCAAACTCCGAAGCCAGTCCCCTGGCCAGCCCAATGATGCCCATCTTAGCGGCTGACACGTGGGCGCGAGTGGCCGATCCCACAAAAGCGCCGTCTCCAGTGAAAAACACCACTCGGCCGTATTCGTTCTTCTCCATGTGTGGCATGGCGGCGTGGACGCAGTAGAATGCCCCGTCCAGCACCACGCCTCGGACCAATTCCCAGTCCTCAAGCGTCAATTCGGTAAACGGTTTCTTGGGGCGAATGGCGGCGTTGCTCACCAGGATGTCCACTCCACCGAACTGCTCAGCGGCGGCGGCGAACATACTGCTCACCTGCTTATGATCGGAGACATCTGCGACGTAGGGCAGCGCCTGCACTCCCAGCGCCCGTGCCTCGGCCGCCACAGATTCCACTTCTTCTTTATTACTCCGAGCGTTCACCACTACGTTGGCGCCCTCTGCGGCCAGTTTCAGGATGATGGCACGGCCAATATTGCGGCCAGAGCCGGTGACCAGGGCTGTTTTGCCTTCTAATCGCTTCATGGTGAAACCTCGGTTTAAGTGTCTAATTTCCGGTCTCAAGCACGCCTAGACACGGCCTGCGGCTGGTGGGCGAAATTATAGCATGGGGCTGGTGGACTCACGGAGCAATCCCCGGTAGTAATCCATAAAGACCAATAACGTCGTATAATCCGAAACTGTATGCCGATAATCAATATTAATTACAGACCGGGCGAACCAATCACCGGTGACTGGGAGGGCCGTTAAGTTTCATGCCCCTGCTGTCCCTAGTCTCCTGGCTATTGCGCCGCCGACTGAGTCAGTCCTGGTTATTGTTGGCGGTTACCTCTTTTGGCATCCTGGCGTCGGTGACAATCATGTCCACCGGAGCCTTGTACTCCCGCGCTCTGGGTGAAGCTGGCCTGCGCCACGCAATATCCTCTTTCAGGCCCGAGGTTCACGACGCCCAAGTCATTGCGCAAAACCGGCCCCTGGGCTTGGGTGACTACCAGAAACTGGAGCAGCTGGTGGATGGAGTAGCCGAAGAGCGTTTGGGTGATTTGCATCTGAAAACCGAGCGATTTGGACGGACCCAGGCAAATTTGATCCTGCTCGACTCGCCCACCGCGCCGATTCTCGGTTCTCCAGGAGGCCGGCCCTTCTTTCTCACTGGCTTCGAAGATCATACGGAGTTGGTCGAAGGGCGCTGGCCCGACCCCGATGCGTTAACAGACCCGAATAAGCAGGGCGATATCGAAACAGTCCTGGGGCCAGAAGCAGCCCGCAAGATGGGCTACGACGTTGGCGACCGGATATTTCTGATTCCCCGCAGAGGCTCCTCGGAGCGAATCACATTCAAGGTTGTTGGTCTGGCTGAACCGATCGACCATCGAGAAGAATATTGGATGGGCGCACCGATCTACTTCGATCTGCGGGCCGTTGGCGAGTCGGTGATTGTCCCTCTATTCGTCACCGAAGATGACTATTTCCAAGGCATCGGCGAGCGTTACCCGACCTTGGTGGGCGATTTTGGCTTCTACCTGTTCTTGGATGCAGCTTTTTTGACCGCCGACAATGCGAACCACGTTAAGGACCAGATTCTTGGCGTGGAGACCGATGTTAATAAGGTCTACCCACGCACATTAGTCCTGAGCCGCCTGGACCTGACAATCGAAGAGTTCGATAAAGCTCTGACGTTGGCCAGAATCCCGCTCTACTTGTACCTGTCTCTGGTTGTGGTGGTTGTGCTGTATTTCCTGGCGCTTATCACCGGGACACTGGGTCGCAGCCAAGCAGAGGAAGCGGGCCTGCTGCGTAGTCGCGGTGCCAGCATAGCGCAGGTAACCGGCGTGCTGGCGTTGGCGGAGGGCGTGGTGGTTGTCATTGCGATGGTGGTAGGGCCTTTCTTGGCCTGGGCCGTCGTCAAGACACTGCTGCTGGACACGATAAATCCCGGAGGAGACATATCAGCACCCATTCCCTTAGGTTTGGCCGGGGATATGTTCTGGATGGGTGCCTTGGGAGGCGTGTTAGCCCTGGCGGTGCTACTGATCACGGCTACGGGCCGAGCCAAGATGGGTACGCTGGAATCATTGCTTTCCAGAGCCAGGCCGCCATCTGTCCCTTTCCTGCACCGGTATTATCTGGACCTCTTAGCAGCGGTAATCGTGGCCATCATCTGGTTCCAGGTGCGCGGTCGCAACGGCTTTGTCGCCGAAGAACTATCATCCCAAGGGATAACTGTCGACCCAACATTGGTCCTTGGCCCAGTGCTGGGCTTGTTTGCTGCTGCGGTGCTGCTGCTGCGGATAATTCCTTTGATCGTCCGGTTGTTGGCCTGGTTGGGGACGCGCATCGGCCCCGCCTGGTTCCAGTTCTCGCTACTCCGTTTGGCCAGAGACCCCATTCCCCACGGCTCGTTGGCGGTAATCCTGATGCTGGCGGCGGCATTGGGGGTGTTTGGGGCCACCTTCCAGTCCAGCCTGTCGCAAGCGCAGAGCGATCAGGCACGGTACAGCGTGGGCGGGAACATGGTCTTGAGTGGACCAGCCCTGCCGATAGACGCTCCAGAAAAACTGGCCAGAGTGCCGGGCATTACAGCGGTCAGTCCAGTTTTCCGAGACTCGGTCACCCCTCTGGACGGTCCACGCGGCGAAAATGTGGAACTGCTGGCAGTAGACCCTCCAGCCCTGGCTAAAACCAGTTGGTTCCGGGACGATTTCTTTGAGGGCGGTCTACTAGAGATCAGCCGACTTCTCCGGCCCAGGCCATTTCCGGCCAGTCTTGTCGGCACCGGCATCCCATTGCCTGAAGATAGTGAGTCCCTGGGGATTTGGGTGGACAGCAATGCCCTGCTGGAACTTGACCTCAGGTCTGGCGTGAACCTGTGGGCCAGGCTGATGACGGCTACCGGCATCTACCGCAACATCGGCATGGGCGACATCTTGGAGACGGACAGCCCCGGTTCCTCAGGCGCTGAGATTGCCGATGTAAAAGCCGTTGACGGACGCTGGCGGCTGTTCAAAGGAGACATTCCTGAATATACCGCAGTCTCGCTGCCGCTGGAATTAGTCTCAATCTTCATCTCAACCTCTCCCGCCAACAGATTGTCTGATGGGGCCATTCATTTGGATGATGTTACGGCTTTTGGTCCATCTACTGGCACTTTGCCAGCAGGTGTTGTACCAGCTGGTGTTGTAATAGAAGGGTTTGAGGGCGATTCACCGTGGGTGCCGTTGCTAAACCAGGATGAAATGCCGGACGTTGCTGAATCGTCTCGCTCAAGCGCACGTAGCGGCGGGTCAGGCATGCGGTTTTCCTGGCAGGAGCCAATCTCCACCGGACAACGAGGTATCCACCTCCCGCCCGGACCATTTCCCATCCCGGCCATCGGTGGGCCAGACTTCAGTTTGGGGCAGCAGATACGGATCAAACTGGGAGACTTGGCGGTGCCTGTCCGGTTTGTGGGTATCACCAGTCACTTCCCAACGCTAAAACCAGACCGGAGACCATTTGTGATCGTGGACCTGGCAGACTACCGAAAGTATGTTCGCCGGCTCCCTTTCAGCGCGATGGACCGGCCAGCCGAGATGTGGCTGGCGCTGGATCCCGAGGCAGACCGAGAACAGGTCATCGCTGCGATACCGAGCCTGATACCTGGCTTGGTCTCCGTGCGTGACGCTGAAGTAGTGGCTGGGTTGGCCGAGCGAAACCCACTGGCCGGAGGCGGCTGGAACGGCCTGACTATCTTTAGCATGGTGGCCATTGGCATCGCTGTGCTGCTGACACTGACCGTCCACGCGTTGGTGTCGGTCAAAACCGGGCGGATGGATCTGGCAGTTGTGCGCGTACTGGGGTTCTCGCGTCGCCAATTCATGCTGTCACTGGCTACAGAGCGCCTGATCATCGCCGCAATAGCCATCGCCGCCGGCGCCGCCATTGGGTACTGGCCAGGGCTTCAAGTGTTGGAACTGGTTGACCTTACGCCTCAGGGGAACGCTCCGGTGCCGCCGCTCTTGCCTGCCGTGCAAGGCTGGCTGATGATGGGCGTGTTGGCCGGACTGGTGGCTGGCGTTGTGCTCTCGGTGGGATTTGCCGTCGTGGCTGCGCGCCGACTAAACACCTCTGAAGTCCTGCGGGGTGGCGTCTAATGATGCCAATGATCAGGTTTGCCTATGTTATGGCCGTGCGCCGAGCCGTGACTGGTTGGCGACTGGAGGCCGTACTCTTTGGCGGCATCCTTTTGGCTGTGGCCTTGATGGCCAGCGGAGTGATCTTTTCTGACCTGTTATCCAACGCATCGTTGCGCCACGCATTGCAGGAGGCCACTCCCAAAGAGACCAACGTATCCATGAGGTCTTTTAGCAGCCAGGATGAGTCGTCAACTACCTCCGGACGACGTGCCGCTTATCAGGACCGGCTGAATTTTGCCCAAGAGAACGTCTCTTCAGTGCTATCGCCCTACATGGCGGAGGAAGCGTTGGTTTTGGACACGGCTACCTTCTATTTTGAAGGGCGTCCCGGCATGGATGTGAACAACGACAGCCGACCCAGAGGCTCCGTGGTTTACATGTCCAGCTTTGGGACTGACCGAGTCACACTGACTCAGGGATCCTGGCCAAGCGCAGATAATGCGGCGGAATCTGCAGACGTCCCAATGGAAGTAGTGGTGGATGGGCTGGGCCTGGATCTGCTGGGCATGGCAGTGGGCGATGTGGCGAGCATCTTCCCCGCCGCGTCCTACACCGACCCGCCGCGCTTGCCGGTGCGTATATCGGGCGTTTTTGAGCGAGTCAATCCCGATGACAAATTCTGGTATGGCGTCGATGACGACTTTAGCCTCAAGAACGACCGCTGGACCATCGTGCCCATGTTCACCAGCGAAGAGGCTGTCATCAACCGAGTGATTGGCCAATACCCAACGCTCTACACCGATGTCACTTGGTTCTATTATTTGGACCGGGAGAACCTGCGGGCCAACGACGTTCGAGACCTACGAACAACACTTTTAAGGGTCGAGAATGGCATAAGATTCGAGCTTAAGAACTCCAGTTCATCCATTAGGTTGGACACGCTTCTAAGCGACTTTGACGAGCAACTAATCCTGGCCAGGGTTCCTCTGTTCTTGGTGGTGTTCCTAATCACCGGGATTCTGCTCTATTACCTGGCTTTGGTGGCTGGGTTGATTGTCCGTTCCCGCTCCAGTGAGATTGCCATGCTCAAGAGCCGGGGTGCGACCACGACTCAGATTGGCATAATGGGCCTGGGAGAGGGTCTGCTATTAGGCATTCCGGCGGTGATCATCGGCCCGTTCCTAGCGATGCTCGTGGTCAAGGTGCTGGGCAACGTTTTCTTTGGGCTGGGCGGCGGGGCTGATGAAATCTCTGGGGTTCCGGTGGTTGTGTCTCAGGGTGCCATGATTCTAGGACTAATCGGCGGCGGGCTTGCCGTGTTGGTGTTCACTTTGGCCACCGTGGCGGCGGCTAGGCACGGAATCATCGAAGCCAAACAGTCCGGCGCTCGCCCGCCAACGGCGTCATTCTTGCACCGCTACTACCTGGATGTCGTCGCCCTGGGTCTGATCCTGCTGATCTGGTTCCAAGCCAGAAGCCGGGGCGCGTTCCTGATCCAATCGCCGGATAGTACCGAGTTGAAGCTGGATTTTGTTGGTCTGCTCATCCCCGCCCTATTACTGCTGGCCGTTGGGTTGGTGGTGATGCGGGTATTCCCATGGTTTGCGCTGCTCCTGTCACGCCTGGCTGGGCCTGTTGCCCCTTCCTGGTTGGTGCACTCCCTGCGGCACGTGGCCCGCGACCCAATAGTGCCTGGCATCCTAATCGTACTGCTGACTATGTCTACGGCTCTGGGTGTCATTGGCAGCGCCTTCAGTTCCACTCTGGAGCGCAGTCAAAAAGAACGCGCGCTATATTCGGCGGGGGCTGACCTGAGGGTACGGCATATCGGCGTATCCAGCGTAAAGCCTGGTGGTCGGTTTGCCGAAAACGTAGCTGAGAATTCGGCCGTGGTCAGTGCGGCTGATGTGTTCCGCACCAACGGGCAGATCACGTCCACTGGGTTCAGTGATCCAGCCGTTATTCTGGCAGTGGACTCTGCGAAAATTGCTGACGTTGCCTGGTTTAGAGACGACTTGGCCGATGGAAAGTCGATGAGTGACTTGGCTGAGTTGCTGGGAGACGGGCCGGAGGCTCCGCAAGGACTAGAGCTTCCTGACGACGTAATTGGCTTGTCTGCATGGGTGCAACCCACAGGGCTGGACGGCGGTGCGAACCTCTGGGCGAGACTGCGCGACGCCAACGGCGTTTACTTTGATACCTGGGTGGGAACCTTGGGAAACCAAGGCTGGAACAAGATTCAGTCAGACCTTTCACCGGTGATTGCGGCCGGACGCCGTCTCGTTAACGACACACGTCGAGGCACTCTTGTGCGGCCATTCACGCTGCAATCATTTCAGGTTACCAACCGCCTTGGCGGGTTTGGGTCTGACGGCCTGGGGGCCATCTTCTTGGGAAAGTTAGAGGCGGTGACCACCAGCGGGCCGGTCCTGCTGGCCGATTTTGAGTCGTCTGACGGCTGGTCCGTAGTCGAAGACTTCTCACGGCCTGGACTGTACGCATTGGAGACCAGCGGGTCGGCAGGGGGTGGACAATTTCCAGTATCGACACGCTTCAGTTGGGCCAGTGGCGGCGTTGGGCTGCGGGGTCTGAGGCCTGGCCCTACAGAAGCCCCAATAGCCGCGGTGGTTAACTCAGAGTTTTTGGAACTGGCCGATGCTGGTATGGGTGACGACGTGATTTTGGGACTGTCCACCTACTCGATTCGGGTGAACGTCGTCGGTGTGGCTGATTATTTCCCCACGCTGGACCCCGGAGACAAACCGTTTGTGGTGTTGGATCTGGACAGTCTTGAGGCTGTGGCCAACCAACATAGCCCAGTCCCAATGGCCGGAGCCAATGAGATTTGGGTGAACCTGGAATCTTTCTCTGCGGACATGCCGGATGATTTCGATCAGACCGGTGCGGTTGGCGATGCCGATAATGTGGCCGCATTCATGCGAGAACTCGGGGTCAACATCAGAGACGTTTATGACGCCGAGGAAATGGTGGTCTCCCGGGTCGACCAACCGCTAGTCAACGCCGGTTGGGGCGCGTTGCTAGTGTTGTTGTTCTTGGCGGTAGCCCTAGCCACGGGCTCAGGAGTGATGTTATTTTCGTTCCTGGACACTAAGGAGCGTCAGACAGAATTTGCCCTGCTCCGCACCCTGGGTTCCACCGGCGGCCAGATGCGGGGCATCGTGTGGTTTAATCTATTCCTCATCGTCATCTGCGGCGTGGCTCTGGGCACCTGGGTGGGCCAGTTGATCGGTTCAAGTCTGCTGCCGCTCATGGAACTGGCTGAAGAAGGCGAGCGTGTGACACCGCCCATGGCGTTTACGACCAATTGGCTGTCGCTTTTGGTGTCGTATTCGGTCCTGGCGGCAGTCACATTAGTAACTGTGATCTGGCTTGCCTGGTTGAGCGCCAAAATACAGGTGCAGCAGGTCCTCAGGATGGGAGACGCAGGATGATTAAATTAGGGACTTCCTGTATAGCCAAACCCAAAACAACCCAGGTTTTAGGCATGGGAGACAATACATGACACAGTTGAGCGAATATCTGACCAATCAGAGCGGCAATCCCGGTCCGGTTCAGCAAGACGGCCCGTATATCAACTGCAATGACCTCTTCAAGATCTACAAACGCGCCGATCTGGAAGTGGTGGCCCTGCGCGGGTTGGACCTGACCGTGGAACCCGGGGAGCTGATTGCGATCATCGGGGCGAGTGGCAGTGGAAAAAGTACGTTGCTAAACATCTTGGCCGGCTTGGACCGTCCATCTGCAGGTCAGGTTATGGTCGGCTCCAGAGATTTACTGGACGTGTCTGATAATGACCTGGTGATGTACCGACGCTCTGAGGTCGGTTTTGTCTGGCAGGCCACTGCCAGAAACCTGGTGCCCTACCTAACGGTGGGCGATAACATCGAACTGCCCATGGCTCTGACCGGCCAATCGGCCAAGGCTCGCCGAGCCTGGTCCAGTGAATTATTAGAATCCTTTGGCATCGCCGACAAGGCCAAACGGCTTCCCTACCAGCTGTCCGGCGGCGAACAGCAACGGGCCGCCATTGCCGTGGGCCTGGCCAACAAGCCGCCCCTGCTGCTGGCTGATGAACCCACCGGCGAGTTGGATACGGAAAACGCCGACAGTATCTTTGAGATGATTCGCGGTTTGAACCGTGCCTACGGAGTCACGGTGGTCACCGTGACTCACTACGCCGGAGTCTCCCAGTTTGTGGACCGGGTTGTTCACATTCGAGACGGACGAATTGGTTCCGAGACTTTCCCCAGGCCGGATTACCGACGAGATGGCGACATGGTGCAGGATGAGTTCGTGGTGGTAGACCAGTCTGGGCGGCTTCAGCTTCCGCTGGAACTGGCCGACCGGTTTCGCAGCGGTGGTTTGGCCAAGATACAGGTTGAAGATGGTCAAATCATCATCGACCCGCCCAGCACAAACCCTCGGCAGACCCGCAGCCGTAGTTAGCAGCCGGATTTACCGGGCTTGGATTTACCAGGCTTGAAATATTAGGAGTTAAGCAGTGGTGGCTAGCGAACCAAATATAACGGCCAGGGTCGGCCCGGTGATTACAGCGGTCGGTGTCAGTCGTGTCTTCGGCTCCGGTGATACCGCCGTGACTGCTTTGGCCACCATTAATTTGACCGTGGAACGGGGTGATTTTCTGGCGGTCACCGGTCGCTCCGGCTCCGGCAAGACCACATTGTTGAACCTGCTCTCCGGGCTGGACCGCCCCAGCTCCGGCACCGTCGAATTTGACTGCGAAGACCTGGCTAAGTTGAAAGAGGCTGATATGGTTGATATGCGCCGGCACAAGATCGGTTTCGTGTTCCAGTCATTTGGGTTGATGCCATTGCTTTCGGCCCAGGAGAACGTGGAGCTGCCGCTGCACATCGGCGGAGTGTCATGGCGGGAACGCCGACAGCGGGCACACGACGCTCTGGAGGCTGTCGGCTTGGGCTCCAGGGCCAGACACCGCCCATTTGAACTGTCCGGCGGCGAACAGCAGCGCGTGTCCATCGCCCGGGCCTTGGTGACCGGGCCGGAGGTGGTGTTCGCCGATGAGCCCACAGGAGAACTGGACACCGCCTCCGCTCGTTCCATAGCTGAGACATTGGGTGAAGTCGCAGCATCCAGGCGGGCCACCGTCATTGTGGCCACCCACGACCTCGACTTGGCCGCCACGGCCCAACGCCGCCTGGACCTGGTCGACGGCGCGATTGTGTTTTAGCTAGCCCACGCCCATCGTCTTAGATTAGCTACTACCCTTCCCACAGACCCCGAGCCACCAAGTTATGGCCTACGTGTATACTCCGGTCACTGATACTAATTGGACTAGGAGTTGGCATGTTTGTGCGTATCTATACTGGCGATGATGGCCAGTCCCATTTGGAAGAGATGGCTGCCCCCGCAGAGGCGATTCACCGTATTCCCACCAAGCCCGGCGAAGACCTGGTGATCCGGACCTCCACCGTGAACAGCTTTAGTGACTGGCATAACCCAACCCGCCGACAGTATCTGTTTGTCCTAGACGGCCAAATGGAAGTCTCAGTGAAAGACGGCACCACCATGCTCTTCAACCCCGGCGATATGTTGTTGGCTGAAGACATGACCGGCCAAGGCCATGTTACCAAAGCCATAGACGGCACCTATACTTCGGTTTCAATGGGGATACCAGACTAGCCCCGTACTCTCGTCTACCTCTTGTCTAAATAGGCATCGCCACCCGTTTCACGCTTGACAGGGTTGGGCTGTTATCTATAATGGCGATTAAATAGCCCCGTTGTTATTGCTAATCAGACTAGGCCAAAATCGAAACTGGAAAGGCGAAATTAACGATGATTACAAAATTCGACAGCCTATTTGCCGGTCACGTAGACATGACCGACATTGGCTACGCCGGCACGGCGGTCAACGACAGGAAGTTTGATAACGAACACCTGATGACCGTTTACAGCAAAGCAGAGGCCATTGCCAAAGCCCTGGACGAGAACGGTTTTGACACCATGTGGATGGCGGAGCATCACTTTCAGCCAGAGGGCTACGAGTGCATCCCCAACCTGATTATGCTCAACGTCCATCTGTCCCACTTGACCAAGAACCTGAGGTTCGGCTGCGGTTTCAATATCGCCCCCATGTGGCACCCCCTCCGCCTGGCTGAGGACTTCGCTACTGCAGATATCTTGACCAAAGGCCGGGTGACCTTCGGCGTTGGACGCGGCTACCACACCCGTGAGGTTGAGACCTTTGGTTCCGACATCACCGACCAGGATGCCAACCGCGAGAAATTTGAAGAATCGGTGGACATCATCTTCAAGGCGTTTAACAACGAATCCTTCTCCCACCAAGGAAAGTACTACACCCTGCCGCCCGAGGTGCCCTATCGTGGCTACACGCTCAAGGAGCTGACTCTGGTGCCCCGCCCGGCCACTCTGCCGGTTGAGTGCTGGCAGCCCATCCAAGGTGGCACGCAGAGGGCGTTGGACTTCATGGTCAAGCACGGTATCAAGGGCGTTCTTGGCGGCGGCGTTGCTGAAGGCGGCGTCATGGACGACATCATGACCGGCTACCGAGACGCTTTGATCCGCGCCGGCAAGAAAGACGCCCAGCTGGGCGAGGGTCTGAGCGTTGGCTTCCACTTCCACATGGCTCCCACGGTGGAGCAGGCCATGCAAGAGGCCCAAGGCTTCTTCGAAGAGAACCTCAAAATGTTTGGTCCTCTGCGCTTGAGTCGAGGTATGACCGATGAGCAAATTGACATCATTGGTGATCCTCGTCGGGCACCTACTGGTGGACTGCCGACAATCCAGGAAGCCGTTAAGAAGCAGGCGTTCTTGGCCGGCCCACCGGACCGGATTATTGAGCAGCTCAAGGCTGTGGAAGAGGCTTATCCTGCGCTCGAGCGGATCGGTATGAGTCACCCCATGGGCACACCCCAGAGCGTGATTACGGACCAGATAGAATGGTTCGGTAAAGAGGTCATGCCCGCCTTCAAAGGGAAATAATTCGTGAAAATCTTCTCAAGAAAAACCTCTAAAGAGAACTAAAAAAGCCGGTGGAGAAACTCTCCACCGGCTTTTTCTTGTCTGTTGTGGCTTTGGCTAGCCGCCGAACATCTTTTTCAGCCATCCAAACATGCCACCGCCGCCCTCGGCGATTCCCTTTAGGTTGAGAACGGTTTGGTCCATACCGGTGCGGACGACGCCAGCGCGAACCTGCTCGTAGTTGTCGCGCTGGCCAATCATCATTTCGTGGCTGAGTTCCCCCATTCGACTTCAACTTCATGGGTGACCTTGGAACCAGTGCCTTCAGGAGCTATGTTGAACCACCACTGAATCCTGCGAACCTGCTCCGGGAGGGCCGGGTTCACAACCCAGGGAAATGACTTTGGCGTGTCAAACATAACCACAATTGAATCTGCGGTGAGGTCCATGGTGCTGCCATCGGCCATCACCACAGTCTCTTCAGCCATGATGTGGGTACCGAGGCCAACGGGGCCGGATGGCTTTTGAGTAGTCGTATTTAGTTCGTTGCTTCCGGCTAACTCGGCGTGTCTGGCCGGATTGCTGACAATGTCATAAATCTTTTGTGGCGAAGCGTTGATACTAATCTGTGATGTGTAGCTAAAATCTGGCGTTTATTTTCCCTCTTAATCAGCCTATGTAATGCGCATCCAATTGCGGGCATCCCACTTGCGGCTAAGTTATATGTCAATATTCTTTATCAACTAATGCCATGGGGCGCACCTTTGGCTGTTTTTAAACCTAGCCGGAGAGCCCAGCGGCTCGAGGAGCGCTTGTCGCTGGTACAATCTTGGAATTCAGATTGATTCACTGATTTTGGAAAAAATGGAGGGGCGATGGCAATATTTGAACTGCGTACCTACACCCTTTATGTGGGTAAGATGGGTGAAGCCATCAAACACTATTCCGAGGCTGGGTGGCCCGCATTACAGAAAGGAGGGTTCGACTCCAAACTAGTTGGTTATTTCACCAGCGATGTGGGTACCATCAACCAACTGGTCCACCTGTGGCGATTCGAGGACGACGCTGATCGCCGCGATTTCTGGTCCAGGTTATTTTCCGACGATGAGTTCATGGCGTTTGCCGGTAAGCTGCGGCCCCTGGTGATGACCCAAGAGGTAAAACTGATGCTGGAAGCCCCCTGGGGACCGCACCCGTAGTTTTAGCTTCGGACGTGGGCAAAACTGCGCCCTCGTTGACAGTGATTGAGCCCCAGATTACACTTCGAACAATCATGTACCTGGTACCTACGAAGCAAATTTGAGAGCAAATATGGTTTCTTCTGACGCTGTTGATTTAACTAATGCCATTGAGTTGATGTTTGAGACTGGCTGGACCGACGGTCTGCCAGTGGTACCGCCAACTGAAGGCCGAGTAAAGCAGTTCGTAGATTTCACTGGACGTGACGGCGACGAACTCATCGCCGAACTGCCTCCGCTGGGCGGAAAAGCGACTGTGGAACGCATTGCTGTTAACGCAGTGATGGCCGGTTGCCTGCCAGAGTATATGCCGGTGGTCATCACCGCTATCCAAGCCATGATGGACGACCGGTTCAACCTTCGCGGTGTGATGTGTTCAACGGGCATCCACACGCCGTTGGTTATTGTCAGCGGCCCACTGGCCAAAGAACTGGACGTCAACGGCGGTTACAACTGCTTTGGCGCCGGTTGGCGGGCCAACGCGACCATTGGACGCGCAGTGAAACTGGTGTTGGTCAACCTAGGTGGGGCGATTCCCGGCGAGACCAACAAAGCCACCTTTGGCCACCCTGGCGCATATACCTACTGCGTGGCCGAGGACCAGGAAATAAACCCCTGGGAGCCACTGCACACCGATGTTGGCCTGGACGCTTCAGATAGCGCTGTGACTGTTTTCCCTGCTGAAGCGCCCCACAACATCATGTATCACGACAATCAGCCACGAAACTTCCTGACAGTTCTGGCCGATACCATGTGCACCCTTGGCAACGTACAGATGTATGTCTCGGGAGATACCTTTGTCGTGATTGGCCCGGAGCACGCCCGCTTCCTCAGCGATGGTGGTTGGCGCAAGCAGGATATCCGCCAATTTCTATTTGAACACGCCAGAAAATCGGTGCGGGAGCTGCGGCGCGGCGGACCGCCCCAGGGTGACGCTGACCGGGGGCACTTCTGGCCTCGATTTGTCGATGCCAATGACGAAGACCAAATGGTGCCGGTGGTACGCACCGCCGACCGAATTCACATCATGGTGGCGGGAGGCCGCGGTGGCCCTCACTCCGTCTACCTTCCAGGCTGGGGATCGCGCCGCGTAACGCGCAAAATAGAGCAACCCTAAATTCTGATTGAAGATTAGTTTGCCAGGTAACACCCTTTTCCAAGGAGAAATTATGGTTAGCGCACCAACAGCAGACATAAAGGCTAGGCTAAGTGAGTTGGGCTTGCTCTCACCAATCGACCCGAATGCCAATTCTCGGTGGAGCCCAGCCTCGCGTTTGGACTCTATCCACGGCAAGGTGGGCGGATTTCTAGGCAACCGCAAGGCCAATGCCAGCCTCTTGCTGCAAGGGGTTAAAGAATTGATGTACAAAGACTACGAGCTTAGGGATGGGATTGACGTCGACAAGTACGTGTATTCCCGGCCCGCCGCCGACGACATAATCGACGATCTGGTTACCAAGTGCGACTTTGTTGTCACCTGTATCGCGGATTGAGGCTCTTGCACCGCGTGCAGTGTGCACGATGCGATGGCCTTGGAGAACCGGGGCGTGCCAACTATAGTCATTTGTACTGAGCCGTTCTTAAATTCAGCCTACCGCCACGCCAAAGTGTTTGGACGCCAAGGGTTTCAGCCCCTGGGCATCCCACATCCCTTGGGTGGCATCAACGCGGAGGCTGTATCTCAGCGGTCGGAAGAATTGCATCTTCAGATCATTGAAGCCCTGACCACTGGCGAATAACGCTAAATATAATTAAACAACAGGCAAACAATAGACGGAGAGCAATTTTGCTCCCGATTAAACAGAGGAGATATCAATGGTTCGAGTAGGCGCAGACGTACGAGTTTACGAGCAGCTAGAGACGTGGGAGAAACTACCTGAGGGTTGGGTCCTAGGCCAAACGGCCATCGTGACCGACTCCCAAGACCGGGTCTATTTGTTCAATCGCGGCGATCATCCACTGATGGTCTTTGATCGTGACGGCAATTTCTTGAATTCCTGGGGCGAAGGCGATCTGCCCGACGCCCACGGCATGTTCATAGATGCCGATGACAACCTCTATATGCCGGTTAAAAACAGCCATGTTGTGTTGAAGTACCGGCCCGATGGCAATCTGTTGATGACCATGGGTGAGTGGGACAAACCCTCTGACACCGGTTGGTCCGGCAGCGTTACTGACCTAGCCAAACAGGCGGCAGGCCCATTCAACCGACCCAGCGACATTGCTCTGGACGCAGGGGGAGACCTGTACATCTCCGATGGCTACGGGAATGCGCGTGTTCATAAGTTCACCGCCGACGGCAAGTTGCTCTTTTCCTGGGGCGAACCGGGCAAGACCGGACCCGGAGAGTTCCACGTCCCCCACGGCATTTGGGTACACACCGATGGCCGGGTATTTGTGGCTGACCGGGAAAATAACCGGATCCAAATATTTGATGCCGAAGGCAAATACCTGGAAGAATGGGGCGGCTTGGCCCGACCCTGTGACATCTACATAGATCAGGACAATATCATTTACGTGCCGGAACTAGACGGCTTCATGAGTATCTTGAGCATCGACGGCGATATCATCTCCACTTGGGACAGCCCCTTGGATGCCGGTATGGGCAATGGAGCCCACGCCGTTTGGGTGGACTCCCACGGAGATCTCTATGTGAACCAAAACGTGGAAGGCCATCGCTTGGTCAAATACATCCGCCAGTAAGCAAATTGCCTCATCTCTGTTGTCCTAGTGGAAATCTGGCGGCCTTTGTTAATCGTGTTGATTGTCATCGTCGGATTAGCGGTCTCTGGATTTTGGCTGGCCCGGCGTAGGCGTAGGTGATAAAACCTGCTTAGAGCATGAAGATTTAGGAATACTGAGGAGCGAACATTGGAAGTTGGAGTAATCTTCCCCCAGACGGAGATTGAACCAGACCCGTCAGCGATCAAGGACTTTGCCCAAGCTGCAGAAGACATGGGTTACGCCTATATCTTCATTGCTGATCACGTCTTGGGCGCCGACCCGGCCCACCATGATTTTCCAGCGCTGCGCACCTACAACCATAAATCAGTGGTGCACGAAATTATGACACTGATGGGCTACCTCTCAGCAGTCACTGAGCGGGTTGGTCTGGCCACCGGAATTCTGATCCTGCCGCAACGCCAAACGGTGTTGGTGGCCAAGCAGGCGGCCGAGGTGGACGTGCTTTCCGGAGGGCGGCTGCGCCTGGGCATTGGCGTTGGCTGGAATACCGTGGAATACGAGGCTCTGGGCGAGGATTTCCACAACCGCGGCGCACGCAGCGCCGAGCAAATCGAGGTCATGCGCGCCCTCTGGACTCAAGATGTGGTTGATTTCCACGGCAAGTGGCACAACATCAGCCACGCTGGTCTTAATCCCCTGCCGGTTCAGCGTCCGATTCCCATCTTCTTGGGGGCAGGCAGCTCATCTACTCCGACCATTGCTGAGCCTGTATTGAAACGTGTGGCCAGGCTGGCCGACGGCTGGTGTCCCAACTTCAACCCGGACGATATGGGCAAAGCTTATGTGGAAAAAGTCCACGGCTACATGCGGGATATGGGCCGCGACCCCAGCAAATTGGTGCTAGACGGCAGACTTCGCGTCAGCGGCAAACAACCGGAAGACTGGATGGATGAAGCCAAGGCATGGCAGGAACTGGGTGCAGGCTATCTGTCGATTGAAAACCGCCAAGGCGGACTGACCACGGCTGGCGAGCATATAGAAGCCATGCGCCGCTTCAAAGACGTCACAGGGCTCAAGTTCTAGACCGTATTTCTAGCCTACGTTTTCTAACTACTTTTTGGAGAGAATTTTCCGTTGCTGCGGAGTCTGATCGTTGACTAAATTTGAGCCCAGAGACCCGGACTTTGTCGCCAAGGTCCGTGAGAGTTTTAATCGCCAGACATCCATGCAGACCTTGGGTGCGGTGCTGGGTAGTATCGAGCCTGGTTTGGTGGAAATTGAGATGCCCTTTCGGGCAGACCTCACCCAGCAGCACGGCTTTGTTCACGGCGGAATAGTCACGGCTATCCTGGATAGCGCCTGCGGGTATGCCGCTTTTAGTCTCAACTCCCCAGACACTACAGTCCTGACCGTGGAGTACAAGGTCAACTTTGTGGCTCCGGCCAAGGGTGATCGGTTTATGGCGCGCGGCGAGGTGGTGCGGCCCGGCGCAACCGTGACCGTCTGCAAGGGAGACGTTCTGGCATACGACGGCGACGAAGAAAAGCTGGTGGCCACCATGCTTATGACCATCATGACCATGCCCGACCGACCTGACCTGGCGGGCTAAACCACCCGCCAAGCCCAAGGCCAGAACACCCTTGGCAGCTAGTCGAACATCATGACGCTGCGGGCAACCGACCCTTCTTTCATGTATTTGAAGGCCTCGTTTACGTCTTCAAGCTTGAGGCGTCGGGATACCAGTTCGTCCAGCTTGAGCCGACCTTGCAAGTAGAAATCTACGTAGCGAGGCATATCCACCCGGAAATGGTTCGACCCCATGCTGCTGCCCTGGATGCGCCGTTCCCGCAGGAAAGCCGAGCCGTCCAGCTCAATCTTCACGCCTTGGGGAATCATGCCAATGATGGTTGCGGTGCCACCGGCCCGTAGTATCCCAAACGCCTGTTCCGCCGTTTCCTTCTTGCCGATGGCCTCAAATGAGTAGTCCACTCCGCCATTGGTCAGGTCTTTCACCTTGGATTCAACGTCGCCACTGGAGGCGTCTATCACATCGGTAGCCCCAAATTCGCGGGCCAACGTCAGTTTGTCTTCCACGCCGTCAATGGCGATGATGCGTAAGGCACCGGCCAGTCTGGCTCCCTGGATGGCATTCAGCCCCACACCGCCGCAGCCAATGACTGCCACGGTGCTGCCCGGCTCCACCTTGGCGGTGTTCATTGCCGCTCCCAGTCCGGTGGTAGCGCCGCAGCCAATTAAGGCCATCTGCTCAAAGCCGATGTCCTGTTCAATCTTAACCAGCGAATTCTCGTGGACGAGCATCATCTCGGCGTAGGCACCCAGATTGGCAAACTGGGTCACCGGCGCGCCGCTTTGGCTCAGCCTCGGAGTTTCATCCGGGCCACGCACCAATCCGGTGCGGGAGCAAAGTACTGGCCGCCCGGTTGTGCAGCGCTCGCATTGGCCGCAGAAGACCGAAAGGCAGCAGATTACCCGGTCGCCGGGGGACACGTAGTCCACCTGGCTGCCCACGGCCTCTACAGTTCCGGCGGCTTCATGGCCTAATACCACCGGCATGACCGTGGCGTAGAGACCCTCCACAAAATGCAGGTCGCTGTGGCAGACGCCGGAGGCACGGGTGCGCACCAAAACCTCCCTGGGGCCGGGCAGGGCCACGTCCACTTCTTCCATCTGCAAAGGTTGGTTCACTTCATGCAAAACAGCTGATTTCATGGCCTGTCACTCCTTAAGGGGTTGTTGGGTGAATTCGTAATATAGCACGCCTGTCCACCCTCAAGGCGAAGCAGGAATTAGAATACTAAACGGTTACGCCAGTGAAGTTGAAACTTGCTAGCTTCAGGGCTGGCACCCTGGTCGCAAAACCAACCTCGTTAAGAATCAGCTTCGACTCGCGGCCAACCAACTCCACGCCAGCCAGAGCATCCACATAAGACTGGGTGAAACGAAGGTCTTTTACGGGGTGGGTAATCTGACCGTTTTCGATCATAAATGTGCCGTCACGGGTCATTCCCGTCAGTACACAGCCCTTGGAGTGTGCCAGACGGGTGTAGAAGAACCGGGTGATGTAGATGCCCCGGTCGGTGGAACCGATCAAGTCTTGGAGGGATGAGTCGCCTTCCTGCATAAACAGGTTGCTGGCAATGGGCGCTCCGGTGAAGTAGGCCTGGTGTCCCGTAGAGACGACACCGTCTTTGCCGGCCGTGTATGAATTGTGCACCGGGGTGTTAACAACTCCTGCGGTGATGACATCCACGCGCCGACGTGGCACGCCTTCAGCGTCAAATGGCAACGGCCAGCCCTGGGTGGCAGAACCGTCGTCCCAGATAGTCACACTGGGACTCATGACCTGGTCGCCGATGATGTCATTCATCCAGCTTCGGCCTTCCTGTACCGCCTGTGCGCCCATGCCGTACATGCTTAGGGCTTCAAGAATGTCGTCCACGGCGTAGGTGTCCAGCACCACTGGATAACACCCCGGCTCAATGGCCACCGGATTGCGTCCGTCCACCGCCTTGGACACGGCTTCCCGACCCAGCGCCTCAGTGTCCATGTCGGCCAGTCGCCAACCGCCGCCCTTGGCCCAGCCAGCCGAGTCGTCGCTCATAGTGTTGATGATCAACCCGGCAAACGTTCCAGCGTGGTAGGCGCGCGTTCCGTGGTTGCTGACCACTGCAATCTCCTGCACACCCGTCCGGCAGGCTCCAGATACGTTCAGGTCATGCTCTTTGCCCTGTAGGCAGACCCCGTGTACGATCTTGGCCCTAGTATCCGGGCTACAGAAGGCTGTGGCCTCGTCCCAACTCTCGACCGTGGCCGCATCAGACGCTTGGGGCAGACCCATGAAATTGCTGTCTTCCGGCATGAGCTGAGCGTTTTGGTGGGCTGATTCCACGGCTTTGCGGATACCAGAGTCGCTCAAGTCGTTGGTCGTTGACCTACCCAGGCGTTTGCCGACGACCGAGCGGACGTTCAAGACCACGTTGCCGTGGGACACGTTTTGGTGGATTGCCCCGCCGGCAAAGCGGGATAGGCTCAGGTCTTGGGCGTTGAGATAGATATCGGTCTCTTGGGCCTTGGAGTAACCAAGGGCCTTGTCCAGAAGGGCCAGAGCGGCCTCTCGACCCAGCATTACTTCATCACCCCTACTTGGATGTTTCTGAACCTGGCCGGGGCCGCTCCGTGGCCCGTGTGGCCGATCTGTCCCGGTTGCCCCTTGCCGCAGTTGGGGATTCCCCACATTGTCCAGAGCTTGTCGTTGCAGACGGCGTCGCAGGAGTTCCAGAACTCGGGCGTGATGCCGGTGTAGGTGCAGTTGCGCAGCATCTTTCCCAGCTTGCCCTTCTTAATCTCGTAGCCGATCTCCGTGCCGAACTGAAAGTTGAAACGCCGGTCGTCAATGGACCATGACCGGTTCATCTCCATCATGATGCCGTCTTCGGTGTCGGCGATCAGGTCGTCAAACTCCCAGTTTCCCGGCTCCAGGCTCACATTGGTCATGCGAATCAGGGGAATTCGGTTCCAGGATGCGGCCCGCATGGAACCGTTGGGTTTTAGTCCCAAGTCCAGACCTGCAGCGGTCTCCCGGGAGGTCAGGTATCCGGTGAAACGCCCATTCTCGACCACTGGCGTGGATTGGGCCGGGACACCCTCGTCATCCCAGCCGTAGGAGCCCAGGCCTGGCAGACGCACGCTATCTGCTGTGATGTTCACGTGTTCTGAGCCGTACTGGAAGTTGTTGAGTTTGTCGGTAGTCAGGAACGACGTTCCAGCGTAGGCGGCTTCTGAGCCAAGGACCCGGTCCAGTTCGATGGCGTGGCCGCAGGACTCGTGTATCTGCAGTCCCAACTGCGACGCGCCGACGATTAGCGTGGTGACCCCTGACGGACATTGGTCCGCCGACAGCAATGCCACAGCCTCGGTGGCGATACGCTCCGCGTTGCCGGCCAAGTCCATGGCGTCGACAAACTCCCAGCCTGCGCAGCCCTGTTGCCGCATTGACTGGGGATAGGAACGCCGCTGCACTTCGCCGTTGCCCCTCGCGGTGGCCATGATACCGCCACCGGCCTCATAGATGGTCTGCTCCACGTGGGCGCCCTCGCTATTGGCGAAAGTCTTGTGCTCTTTTATGAAAATTAGGTTGCCGGTGCGGGCGGAAATGCCCTTCACCGAGCCCATGCGCTGGTCGGCTTCCAGCAGCAGCCCAAGTTTGTCTTCCAAGGAGATTGTGAACGGGTCAACCTGGATGGGCGTGGTATAAACGCCCCGGCTGGTGACTGGCGGGCCCAGGGACACTGATCCGTTGCCTGTTTCGGTCGAAGCTTTGGCTATCTCTACTGCCAGGCTAGTTATGCGGTCTACCTCAGCAGCCGAGACGATGTTGGTGGAGGCGAACCCCCAAGATCCGTTCACCAGAACCCGCACGCCGATGCCAATGGACTCGTCGTTACTGAGGGTGTCCACTGCGCCGGAGCGGACGACAAACCGCTCTTGGTTGGTATCAACCAGCCTCACATCGCAGTAGGATGCGCCCTGTGCTGATGCCAAGTCCAAGGCCCTGGATAAGAAATCATCCATGGGTGTGTATTTCTCCGCCATTTAAGCAAGTGGTATTGAGTGATATTGCAATTGGAACAAAGATTAGCAGACATTCTAAAATAAATCCGCGTGTCTTGAGCGCAATCCCACCCTAAGCCATCATTCCCGATTGCACGGAAAAATGGAGATGGGCGTGGAGGACACAGTGAGTCACCATTCCTCCCGGGTTGTGAAGGCCCTCTCTGGTTGAGTACGGTTGATGCGAAGCAGGTGGTTCGACAGGCTCACCATGAGCGGAGGGTGGGTAACGCTGACGCTTCGCACCCCGTCTTTCCCGCGAAGGCTGGAATCCAGAAACACTATTCGAGATGGACGTATCTGCGGTGGGCTACCTGGATTCCGGCCTGCGCAGGAAAGACGGGGTTGGATGTTGCAGGGATGATGCAGTAACCCCGCTCATCCGGAGCCTTTCGAAGGACTTGCATGAATGTGACTCAGAAAATTCATCTTTGAACCTAATTACATGCTACTTTGACCAGCTTGACGGTGAAGAATTTCAAGTGCCCCAGTCGGTTACCAGAAGCCTGTCGACCAAGGCCGTAAAAGATAGCGCTCCGTTGGTTATCAACGATTGTTCTTCGTTTTGATTGTGGGTTATCAAGTGATTGGGACATTGGGATTCAACCGGGCGTCTGGTTCGTTTTCACAAAAAGACTTGGCCAATGATCGAACCAGGTCTTTTCTCAATCCTTTGGCTAACCTAGTGCTTGAGAAGCCAATCTCCATTTACAACCTGGAGCAAGCCCTGGGCACAGTTGCTGAGATGGAGCTGCCCCGGTCGTAGCAAGTCTTGCAATGACCGAGACGCCCCTCTGGCTGGGTATCTACAGCACCGCTTCCGCAACCCGTTCTATAGCCTCGTGGGCAGATTTCTCGTCGGTGGTATTGAGCATGTGCACCACGCGGTTGGCCCCAGAGTCGGCAAATCTGCGGTTCATGTCTCGGTCGTGCGGGGCATCCCACATGGTGATATTCAGGGCAGAATGATCTCGGCCCCTTTGGGTCATCAGTTCTTCAATGTGCTTGCGCGCTCCAGAGAGTTTACCCGGGTCTTCATACTGAGACGTATTCCGGGCTCGAGGTAGCCAGCCGTCTCCGTAACGAGCGATACGCCGAGCGGCGCTTTCCAGCTCTCCCCCCACGAATATCGGCGGATGGGGTTTTTGTACCGGCTTGGGTGCGCAGACCAAGGGCGGAAAATCGATGTACTCTCCGTGGTACTCGGTAATCTCAGTGGTCCACAGTTCTTTCATAACGTCTATGTATTCCCTGGTTTGTTTCCAGCGGTGGGGAAAATCCACGCCCAGTATCTCTGATTCACCCCTCAACCAACCAGCGCCAATTCCAAATAGGAACCTGCCGCCGGATATTTGATCCAGAGTGGCAACCTCTTTAGCCAGGCGGATGGGGTTGCGTTCTGGCACCAGACAGATGCCGGTTCCCAATTTGATCTTCTTGGTAACCGTGGCCGCCCCGGCCAGAAATATTAGCGGGTCCACAATCTGGTTGATGCCGCCTTCAGCGTAGAACTTGGGAATTCCGCCCTGTCGGCCAATGGCTGGTTGGACTTTGAAATCAACTGGAACTACCCCGTGCTCCGGCGCCCAGAGTGACTCAAAGCCAAGATCCTCCACCTTGCGGGCCAGGTCAATAGTATTGAAATCGTGCTGTGTCATTAGCAAGGCAATGCCGATATCCATGTTATGCCTCTGAAATTATTGTTGGTTGGGTCCGGTTGGCTTAGGTCCGGTTGGATTGGATTGGATTGGATTTGGTTGGGTTCAGTTGGCTGAGCCCAAATAAAAAGTCCTCCGTAACGTTGCAGCAAAGGAGGACTCTAATAAGCAACCTGACCCGAACTTAACGCAGGCCCCTCAGTTGTGGGACAGTTTGAATCTGTGGCTGATTCTAAGAGAAAAAACACTAAGGGAAAAGCTGCTCACCAGTGTCAGCGTCGGTGACAGTTATTGCGGCCACCGGGCAGTTCTCGGCAGCTTCCAGAATCAGTTCTTCGGTATCGCCGTCCGGGTTGGCCGGAGCTGCTTGCCGGTCATCGTTCAGCTCAAATGCCTTGGTGGCGATGGTTACACACATTGCGTTGCCCACACAAACGTCGTGGTCAACAGACACCGTAATCTTTCTTGCCATGGCGCTTATACCCCGCAAATAGAAAGTTGAAGCCAGAGTGTTCTGATATTCCAGGCTGTGAAACTGGGGGAACTGTGCCTGGAATGCGGCCTCATTGCCAGGATGGGCAAATTCTAACAGGGGGGAAATAGGCGGTCAACCAATCGTGGTCAACCAATCAATGAGGTCACAGCGCGGGGGTCTTCACCGGAGCCAGGAACTCTGGTTGGGTGAGACGCCGCCCACGCACTACAACGGGAGTGTTGCCGTTTAACCCCACTTGGGCCGCCGAAAAGGGCTCGGCAGTCCTCCGGGTAAGCTTGGCCGTTTTTTCTTGAGGTCCGAGCGTGGGTGAATTTCATCGGAGCCAGGCAAATCTGGTTGGATGATCTGCCACCCACGCGTTATGGGACGAGCAAGTCGGTCTGTCTCCGACTTTATTTCTGTAATATCTGACTCACGGCGTCGTACGTTTTGGTCCAGCACCGGGTTAATTGGTTCCGGGACTAGCCGACTGCGTCGTACTCCATCGATAAAGGGACTTTATGAATTTGGTTCACAAACACTTGGATGGCCGTCATGCGCCGGTCCAAGGTTGTCCCTCCTAGTAATCCAAATTTTTCATAGATAGATTCTGACTGTCTTTCAACGTTTGCCCGGTCCAAGTGGAGCGTGGCGCAGACCCGGTCGTCGCTGTAGCCCTCGGCCATCAGGCCCAGCAGGTCTTGTTCCTCACCACAGAGGTCGGTATCCAGCAAATCAGAGTGTTTGCAGAATAGCCGAGCCATTCTCTGAACGATACCCGAGTCCAAGATCGTCTGGCCTTGATGGACGGCTTCAACAATGCGAATGAGTCCGGTGATGTCAGAAAGGGAATACTTGAGTAGGTAGGCTTTTTTCTCAACGCCGTAACGCATCAGATCGGCAACAAATGCCAGGTCGTCGTAGGCAGAGATGACCACAATGCTGGTCTTGGGTTTATTCCGACGAATCTCATGGGCTGCTTGAATCCCGTCTACCTTGGGCATACGGACGTCTAATATTGCTACGCCGGGACGGGT
>JAPKDE010000316.1 GCA_028822675.1 Dehalococcoidia bacterium
CCCTCGTCGGCATCGGGTTCCTGGTCCAGCAGGCCTTTGGAGGCCAACAGAAACCCAGGTGTGCAGATACCGCATTGTAGTGCCGCGTTCTCCAAGAACGATTGCTGTAGTGGGTGTAGCCCTTCAGGAGAGGCCATACCCTCAATTGTTGTGATGTCTTTTCCCTCAGCTTCTACGCCTAGGACCAGACAGGAGTCGACGATTCTGCCTTCCATGATGACGGTGCAGGCGCCGCAGTTGCCGTCGTTGCAACCCTCCTTGGTTCCAGTCATGCCGAGAACATCTCGTAGGCATTCCAGCAGACTCTGGCGAGGCTCACATAGAAAGTTGATTACCTCGCCGTTCAGAGTGGTCTGTACTTGGGTGACTCCAGCCATGGTTAACCTCCCCTGGCTCGCTCGATGGCGATATTGAGTGTGCGGCGGGTCAACACACCAATCAGGTGGGTGCGTTGGCGGATGGTGCCGCGCATGTCGGATATGGGCTTGGCAGCTGCCTGGGCCAGTTCTGAGGCAGCTTGGATTGTCTCTTCATTCACGGGCTTGCCTGCCAGGCTGTCGCCGGCTTCTTTGGCAAACACCGGGGTTGGAGCTACGGATGCCAGTGAAATGCGAGCGGAGACGAAGTTTTGTCCCGATGCATCTAGCTGGACACTGGTGCCGACTCCGGCAACAGCGATATCCATCTCGTTCCTGGGGATGAAGCGAAGATAGCTGGCGCCAGATTTAGCCTGGGGCGCCGGGATTGAGACGGAAACTAAAATCTCTCCGTCTGCTAGGGCGTTTCGCCCCGGGGCCGTGCACATCTCTTCAACGGGTAGTTGCCGAGTTCCATTCGGTCCCGCAATGTTACAAACGCCGCCCAAGGCAATGACGACGGGGATCGAGTCTCCGCTAGGGGCAGCGTTACAGATGTTTCCGCCAATGCTGGCTCGGCCTTGAATCTGGATTCCACCAATCAGTGACGCTGCGTCCATCAGGCCTGGGTAGGCTGCGGACAGCTTCTCGTCTTGGTAAAGCTTATAACAAGGCACTGCCGCTCCAAGTGTGAGGCCATTTGTGGCGTCATACGAAACGACATTCAGTTCGGGAATGCTCTTTATGTCTACGACAAGGGGAGCGGTCCGGCGTCCGGCGCGCATCTGCACCAGCATGTCGGTTCCTCCCGCCATGACCCGGGCCTGGTCTCCCTTGGAAGCCAAAGTCTTAACGGCTTCCTCTATGCTATTAGGTGATACAAAATCAAACGGTTCCAATAGGCCACCTCCTGCGCGAGGAATTATAGCATCGCTGGACACACGGTCAAGCTGTAAAATACAATTTGTTCTACAGTTTCTGACATTCCAGAGTATCGAAGGCATCCCGTATAGCCTCAAGAGCTGGGCTTGCCACTATAAAATTAACGATAATTAGGAAATCAAAATGACGCAAACCCAAACACCCTATCGAATCAAAGGAACCTTCTTGGAGTCTTGTAACTGCGAAGCTGGTTGCAACTGTAACTTCGGCGGATTCCCCGATCATGGCAAATGTGAAGCCATTATTGGAATCCACTTGAGTGAAGGAAAGTTCGGCGAGACTGACATGGCCGGCATGAAAGTCGTTCTGGCCGCCAAATGGCCTCAGGCGATTCACGAAGGCAACGGATCTGCCGCGATCTTCATCGATGAATCAGCCAGCGAAGACCAGGTAACTGCCATTGCTACCATCCTGACGGGACAGGCGGGCGGTATGCCTTGGGAAATCCTAGCCACCACTCTCACCGCCCTGGACGGCCCTCACCTGAAGAAGATCAACATGGAAGTGAACGGCCGGAACAGTGGCTTCAGCATCGACGGTATCTTGGAGGTCAAACTGACCCCCTTGGTTAACCCCATCACTGGCGAAGAAAATGAAGTCCATATCGTATTCCCCGGCGGCGGACTGATCTGGGACGATGGAGACTCCGCCACAACCTCAACTATGCACGTCGACCAAGGCGACATCAAATTTGATTACACCGGCCAGAGCGCGTTCTTTGCTCCGGTTGAGTGGTCAAACCAATAATCCGGGTTCTATTCCCTGGCGTATAAGTTTAGGACCGGAAAAATGGGGGCTGCGAAATTTGCAGTCCCCATTTCTTTGAAAGTTAAATGCACACTTCTACACACATAGAATCACTCATAAAACGCGATCGCATGATTGTTATAGCTGGCGTAGTGGCCGTGGTGGCCATTGCCTGGGGCTACACCATATATGTGGCCCAGAGCAATGTCGGCATGGATATGTCCATGAGTATGGACACCGGCAATGGCAGATCATGGACGGGCGTAGATTTCTCTTTGATGTTCGTGATGTGGGCAGTGATGATGGTGGCCATGATGGTGCCCAGCGCTGCACCCATGATCCTGCTCTTCGCCACCGTCAACCGCCGTCGCCAAGAACAATCCCGGCCGTTTGTAGCCACCGGCGTGTTTGTTTCGGGGTACCTAGTGGTCTGGAGTGTGTTTGCTT
>JAPKDE010000317.1 GCA_028822675.1 Dehalococcoidia bacterium
AGGGCAGTAGCGCGGCCAACAGGTTATTGGTAATCCGATACCTGGCAAATGGCTCCGACTGCAGCCGCTTCGGTTTTCTGGTGAATAAACGCATTGGTAATGCTGCTGTGAGAAACAGGGTGAAACGACGTTTGCGAGAAGCGGTTAGATTGAACCAGATCAAGGCTGGCTGGGACGCTCTGTTCATTGTCCGGCGTGGTGCCGGAACTGCCAAGTACCAAGACCTGAAAAACGCAACCGATAATCTGTTACAACGCGCCAACCTGGTGGACAAAACTCCATCGCCCAACGGTTCAGGGCCAACTGTGGACCAAGTTCTTTGATTAACAGCAGATCGATTTGCTAATCAATCTTCCGACCGACCAACCAACGGATCAACTAAGCGACACGGCAGAGGAATCAATTACCACCTGGTTTTTTCTGCTGGAATCGCCTATTGGATTCACCTAAATGAAGTTTGCCGTGTTATCGGTGATTTGGTTTTATCAAAAAACCCTTTCACCCATGTTGCCCACGTCATGCCGGTATTTCCCTAGTTGCTCGCACTACTCTCAAGAGGCCGTGGAGAAGTACGGAGTGCTAAGAGGGGTTTGGCTTGGCGTGAAACGCCTCGGCCGCTGTCGCCCGCTGGGCGGTCAAGGATACGACCCCGTACCGTGAGAAATATTAAATATCCACCTATTAATCTGCTCAAGCAGCCGTTGGAACCTATCATCCACAACAACATCGCTATACCAGAACTACAAAGGTCCCGAACTTGCAAAAGCTCTGTCAGCTCCAAACGTATAATAAGCCGACGGTTTCTAATCCTATTTGCTCTTTTCCTATTGCCTCTGATTGCCGGCTGCACAGGAAACATTGGGGATGAAAGCGATGGGTGGAACCCTCCAGTCAGTGAAGATGGAGTGGTCTACGTTGGCACCAAAGATGGAAAAGTGGTTGCCCTCATTGACAACGGGTTTGAAGGCGTAGCTCAACGGGAGAAATGGTCCTTCCCCACTTCCATAGACCAAGCCGACATTGGCGGTTCATATACCGCTCCAGTGATTCAGGGAAACCTGCTCTATGTGGCGGGAATAGATGGGTATGTCTACGCGCTCAATAAAGAGAACGGCAGCCTAAACGACGGCGGTTGGCGTAGACCCAAAGGGCTGGTTGAAGAATTGGATCCGTTGGTGGCCGGGCTGGCCTACGATCCAATGAACAACATCATATTGTCGGCCGATGAAGACGGTCAGCTAAATGCCTACACGGCAGACTTTGGTGAGAACTTCTGGGAGAAACCCTTCCAAGCCGGTGACACCATCTGGTCCACTCCTGTTATTGAGAATGGCATCGCCTACTTTGGTTCCCATGATTACAAAGCCTACGCCGTAAGACTGAGCAGTGGCGAAGAGATCTGGCAATACGAGACCGACGGCGTAATTGCCGGAAAGCCTTTATTGTTTGACGACAAGATTATCTTTGGTTCCTTTGATAAAAGCCTGTATGCCCTATCACAGGATTCCGATGGCAACGTTTCTCTAGCCTGGTCTTATGAAGCCGATAATTGGTTCTGGGCCGGAGCCGTAACAGACGGCAAGACAATTTTCGCCCCTAACATGGATGGCAACATCTACGCCTTGGACACCAACGGTAATCTGATATGGAAGCACCATGTTGGTGGCTCCATAGTCTCTCAGCCCGTTATGATTGACCGAGGTCTGGTGGTGGTCAACAAAGATGGTGAGTTGATAGTGCTAGACACCGGGACTGCAAATCAGGGTATCGGCCGTGAACTGTCCAATCCAATCAAGTTGGACGCCGAGGTCAATGCCGCTTTATTTGCGGACGGCGACTCAGTTTTCGTCGGTTCGCAGGACCGCCGCGTCAGACGTATTGATCTGAAAGTCGGAGAAACTGCTTGGTGCTGGGACACCCGGGACGGTTCATGCAACAACTAACCCAAAAATCCGCCAAGAAAATTACCGGGAAATTTATTCGTTACACTCCGGCGTTTTCGCCGGCCACAAGGTAGGTCTCTTTGGAGATCATTTCACTCCTTTGGACCGAAGTAATCATTCGGCCCATGCTCAACATGCTGGTGGTGCTCTACACCATCTTATTCAGCCAGATGGGCTTGGCAATCATCGTACTGACTGCCCTGATACGTCTAATCACCATGCCATTGACACTGAAGCAACTTAGGCAGATGCGGGCCATGAGTTCGCTTCAGCCCAAGATCAAAGAGATTCAAGACCGATACGCCAGAGACCGCGCTCGTGTCTCCCAAGAGACCATGCGCCTCTACAAAGAGGCCGGTGTAAGCCCCTTTGGCTGCCTGGGCCCAATGGTTGTCCAGATGCCCGTTTTGATCGGACTGTTCCGGGTGCTAATACAGGTAGTATTCTCCAGACCTGACAACCTGGTTGGCCTTTCAGAGAAGATGTACACTTGGATACCCATAGCGCCCATCTTCTCGGCGGCGCCAATGGACTCCGGGTTCCTGT
>JAPKDE010000318.1 GCA_028822675.1 Dehalococcoidia bacterium
AAAAGGTTAATTCACAGGGGGCACAATGGCAAGGGGTAATTGGGGTTATCCAGGGATATTTACGGGGATATCCAATCGGTGGGAAAATGGTCGGGTAAGGCGTGTTTGGGCCAACAATTGCGTGGGGGTGCTGGTACTGGATATGCCTGGGTTAATCGGCGCTGGAAGTACCCTGGTCCAAGGCGAACTTTGACAGCTCTAATTGGACAGGCACGGGGTAGTTGCCAGTGAAACAAGCGTCACAGAAGCCGCCTTTGGAACCGCCGACCACTTTTAATAGACCCTCAACGCTGAGGTATCCCAGAGTGTCAGCGCCAACCTTCGCTCGTATCTGTTCCAGTGTGTTGTTGGCGGCGAGTAGTTCTTCACGGGTGGCCATGTCTACGCCCATAAAACAGGGGTGCTTGATCGGGGGAGCACACACACGCATGTGAACCTCTTTGGCGCCGCCCTTGCGGAGCAGGTTCACAACATGAGGGGTTGTGGTGCCACGGACGATGCTATCGTCCACCACCACCAATCGCTTGCCCTGGATTACTTCCACCAAGGTGTTGAACTTTTGACGCACACCCAAATCGCGCAACCTTTGCTCGGGTTCAATAAAGGTTCGGCCCACGTAACGGTTCTTCACCAAGCCTTCACTGAAAGGAATACCCGATTCTTGGGCGTATCCCACTGCAGCGGCGGTGGAAGAGTCTGGTATTCCAATCACAAGGTCGGCTTCCACTGGGTGTTCTCGGGCTAACTGAGCTCCCAGCTCCTGGCGAACCGAGTGGACCAACTGTCCGGCCATGATACTGTCCGGCCGAGCAAAATAAATCAGTTCAAAAACACAGAGTGCGCTACGCCCTGTGCGACCAGACCAGATGGCGGTGTGGAGGCCGTTGCCGTCGACGACGAGGACCTCGCCCGGATCAAGTTCACGTACATACTCAGCGCCAAGGTGATCTAGGGCGCAGGATTCTGATGCCACAATCCAGCCGCCGTTCAACTTGCCCAGACAGAGTGGCCTGATACCCAGCGGGTCTCGGGCTGCGATCATGGTGTCTTTGGTCTGAATGACAATGGAATAAGCCCCTTCCAGTTGGCGCATGCATTGGAAGACACGTTCTTCCCAGGTTGCACCGGTGGCGTGGGCCAATAATTGGGCGATTACTTCAGTGTCTGTAGTGGAGGTGAAGGTGGTGTTCCATTCGTCTTGGAGCTGCTCCTTCAATTGGAGGGCGTTGATGATATTGCCGTTGTTAGCTACGGCCAATTGACCGTACTGGCTATCAACCAACAGTGGTTGGGCGTTGCAGAGTTCGCTGCTGCCGCTGGTGGAGTACCTGGTATGGCCAATGGCCATGTCTCCGACCAATGGATAAAAGTCTGGTTCTCTGAATATCTGAGTAACCAGACCCATGTCAGCATGGACTACAACGTTCTCGCCGTTAGCAGCAGCAATCCCGGCGCTCTCTTGCCCGCGGTGCTGCAGGGCAAAAAGACCAAAAAATGCCAAACGGCTAGCATCCCCTTCCGGGGTGTATAGCCCAATTACCCCGCACTCTTCGTTGGGGGTATCAAACGGGGCGCGGCCGAAGGAAAAATCGAACTCGCTACTCACGATATTATTTTATGTAATCCAAATCGCAGTGGTCAACAACAAAAATCACCAGTTAAATGACTTTCGAATACTGCTATTCAGTATAAGTTATATTTGGCCCGTACTGCACATCCAATTTCTATCGATTTACCGGTCGATTTCTCAACGAAGTTTTTCGATGTTGATTGGAGGTCAGTTAATAATGATGCCGTGATTCTAGCCTACAAGACAGGTACCAAGGTACCTACCTAGTGGCCTGTTAGTCCCGTTTCGGCCGAATCGTTACTTTACGACCTTCGCCCTCTCCGGTACTTTCAGTGGCCACACTGGGGTGGTCCGTAAGGCTCGTGTGGATGATACGACGGTCTGCCGGAGGCATGGGTTCCAGGGTTATGCTCCGGTTGGTCTGAGCCACTCTTTCAGCTATATTGGTGGCCATCTCCCTTAGAGAAGCCTCTCTCCGTTGGCGATAGTTCTCAACATCGAGTACAACCCTAACGCCGTTAAATTGCTTTCGGACGATTAAGTTTACCAAGAATTGCAGAGCTTGCAACGTTTGGCCACGGCGTCCAATAAGTAAACCAGAGTCTTCTCCGGCTAGGTCAATGATAGGCCCGCCTGACTCAGGGTCATGGGCGGCCCTGAGGGTGCGGCTGACGTTTACGCCGGCTGCCTCTAGTATGTGGCCAACAGCATCTGTGGCCACTCCTGCGGCGGTGGTTTCACCCTCTTCTGTGGCCACCCCTGCAACGGTGGTTTCACCCTCTGATGTAGTTGGCACTCCGGCTTCGTTACGGTCTGCGGAGATCCGAGTAACCTTGACTTGGGCTAGTTCTGAGCCGATGCCCAAGAAGCCAGTTTTACCCCTACTTAGTATTTCTACCTCGGCCTCGTCTC
>JAPKDE010000069.1 GCA_028822675.1 Dehalococcoidia bacterium
GCGGATATAGGGCACCGCTGGCTCCCCGTCTAGTACGGCCTCATTAACATGGTAGGATTTGGAGCGTGGCCTAGTCAAGCGTTTCCCATTCGGGCTTGGGCCCTCGCCAAGTACTTAATTGGAAACAATACGGTAGCCAATTGGGTTTGCCTACCGTAAACTTCCTCTAATTATGCAGATACGAAAAGCAGTTATACCCGCCGCTGGTCTGGGCACCCGCTTTCTTCCGGTGACCATGTCTGTCCCCAAAGAACTCCTGCCCATCGTGGACCGTCCCCTACTGCAATATGTCATTGCTGAGGCTGTCGAAGCCGGTGTGGAAGAGGTGATCATCGTCACCTCCCCTGGTAAAGAGTCCATCTCCGATTACTTTCAGCCGCACCCAATCATTGAGCAGCGCTTAACCGCCAACGGCGACGATAGCTTATTGGCCAAGGTGACCGAGGCTGGCAACCTGGCAAAGGTCAGCTTTGTGATACAGCATGAAGCCTTGGGTCTTGGTCACGCAGTGCTAATGGCCAAAGATGCGGTGGGTGACGAGCCTTTTGTGGTGATTTTACCCGACGATATAATCGCTCATTCTCCCGGTGCGATCAGCCAGATGGTCCAGGTGTCCGAGAAGATGGACGCTGGGGTCATAGCGGTAGAAGCGCTGCCCTGGGAAGTGGTCCACAATTACGGCGTGGTGGACGCTGATCTGGTCTCAGTTGGTGTCCACAAGATTAAGCGGCTGGTGGAGAAACCTCCGAGAGAAGAAGCGCCGTCGAACCTGACCATCGTTGGGCGTTATATTCTGCCGCCGCAGATATTTAAGTGTCTTGAAAATACCAAACCGGGCGCTAAGGGCGAGATTCAACTGACCGACGGACTCTCGGCTTTGCTCCAAGACCATGAGTTATTCGCTTATGAATTCGCTGGCGCGCGGTATGACGGTGGAACGCCGATGGGATTGATGAGAGCGTCTCTGGCGTTTGCGCTGGACCGGGAAGACACATCAGGAGATGCCATCGCGATACTTCGCGAGTTTCAAGATAGAATCGGTTGATGAATTGGGCGGGCACTGGATCCCAATACATCCGCAACAATACTAGGAGGAAATCCTTTGGTCACCGGCAAACAAGCACACATAGATTCGGTACAGGGCATTAAAAAAGATTTACTGGCAGTCCTCGAGGGTATGGACTACTGTTTGGACTGGAAACAAGATGATTCAGAGTGGTCGGCACGGGAGTTGATCTATCACGTAATTGACACTCCACCTGGCGGAGTTAATAACCTGGTGAAGGGGATTCATTCCGGAGAGTTGACGGAATATGACCTCTGGAGCGACCTGACAAACCTCACTCCAGAGCGACTCGCCTATGACCTAGGGCAGGTCACCGCAGACATTGAGGCGTTCATCGCAAGCTTGGACGAAACGCTGTCTTCCATGTCTGATGAAGACCTGCACGAGAAAACGGTCATGATGCATCAGAAGACTCGGGATGTTGATGAGGAACGCTCGATTAATGCCATCTTGGAGCGCACATTGAACGGACACATCCGAGAGCATCTAGTCCAATTGCAGGCGTTGCGAGAAGCCTTGGCAATCTAGCTCAAGAAAACGAGGGCTTTAGTCGCCAACTTCTAAGATACTCAGGAATGCTTCCTGAGGAATCTCAACCTGGCCCACCATCTTGAGGCGTTTCTTGCCCTCTTTCTGCTTTTCCAGCAGTTTGCGCTTCCGCGTGATGTCGCCGCCATAGCACTTTGCCAATACGTCTTTGCGCATGGCGCGCACGGTTTCACGGGCAATGATCCGGCTGCCAATGGATGCCTGGATCGGAACCTCAAACTGCTGTCTTGGAATTGTCCCGCGCAATTTTTCAACAATCTTGCGGCCCTGGGTTACGGCAGCGTCTCGGTGTAGAATCAATGACAAAGCTTCCACCGGATAATGGTTCACCAGGATATCCACTTTCACGAGGGGCGCGGCTTGGTAGCCGGCAAATGTATAGTCCAATGATGCATAGCCCTGGGTTTTGGACTTAAGTTGGTTGAAGAAGTCAGCCAACAGTTCAACCAAAGGCACGGTGTATTCCATCACAACCCTGGAGTGGTCTGAGTCTTCTGACTCACCGTCGCGCCGGGTGCCACCGCCCTGCATATACTCCATCCGTTTGAACTCTGATCGGCGTGAGTGCATCAGATCCATCAGCGCACCCACGTGTCGATTGGGGGCAACAATGGTCAGGTCCAGCATTGGTTCTCTGATGACTGACAGTTCGTTGGGAGAAGGCAATTTAGCCGGGCTATCAATCATGACTGTATTTCCGTTGGTCAATACCACTTCGTAGGCAACGCTGGGCGCAGTTACGATCAGGTCTAGGTCATATTCCCGTTCCAACCGCTCTTGGATAATCTCCAGGTGCATCAGTCCAAGGAAACCGCAGCGGAACCCAAACCCTAACGCGCTGCTGCTCTCTGGTTCCATGCTCAGTGATGCATCGTTTAGCTGCAGTTTCTCCAGGGCAACGCGCAGATTGCCGTACTCCTCACCGTCTGAGGGGTACAGACCGGCAAAGACCATGGATTTAACTGGTACGTATCCAGGCAAAGGTTCTTCAGCAGGATTACGCTCAAGAGTTAGTGTGTCACCGACGCTACATTCCCGCACTTCTTTGAAACCGGTAGCGATGTATCCTACCTGCCCTGTTGAGAGCGAGTCGGTCGGTGTTGGTCCGGGTGCAAAGACGCCGACCTCAACTACTTCTGCCAATCTGCCGGAAGACATGACTTTAAGCTTGTCATTTTTGCGGACGGTCCCATCTTTCATCCGGACGTGAGCGATGATTCCTTTGAAAGAGTTGAATTCCGAGTCGAAGACCAGGCTGCGAAGAGGTCCGTCTTCCACGCCGGTGGGGGCTGGTACTCTTTCAACAACTGCGTCTAGAATCTCTTTTGCCCCGGTGCCTTCTTTGGCGGAGACGTAGAGAATTTCCTCTTTGGTAAACCCAAAGGCTTGTTGAATCTCTGCCGCTACTCTGTCTGGTTCTGCTTGTGGCAGGTCAACCTTATTCAGAACAGGTATCAGTTCAAGGTCATATTCCATCGCCAGTAACGTGTTGGCAATGGTCTGGGCTTCGATACCTTGGCTGGCATCAATGACGAGGAGAGCGCCCTCACAAGCAGCCAGTGCTCTGGAAACTTCATAGCTGAAGTCCACGTGTCCGGGGGTGTCGATGAGGTTGAACTGGTAGGTGATTCCGTCAGGAGCGGTGTGTGACATGGTCACTGCCTTACCCTTGATGGTGATGCCCCGCTCCCTTTCCAAATCCATGCTGTCCAGGAATTGGGCCTTCATATCGCCACCACGGACCGTTCCGGTAATCTCTAAAAAGCGATCAGCCAGTGTCGATTTGCCGTGGTCGATATGAGCAATGATGCAGAAATTTCTTATTCGGCTTGGTTCCATACTAATCCAATGGTATCACGAGGGATTTTCACCAACAACGAACTTTTGCGAGAGTTAAGGTCGAGTGCGAGTGTTGGTGGCGTAAAAAAAGAGAGGCTGTATACAACAGCCTCTCTTTTGAATCTACTTGGTAGAGTTCTTAGAGGCTAGTAGTTTCCGTAACCGGAGGCCAAGAGGCAGGCGGCGTGGTGCTCTGGCGCCAACTCACGTAGCTCAGGAAGATGGGCTGAGCAACTGTCGTTGGCAACCGGGCAGCGGGGGTGGAATACACAGCCGCTGGGCGGGTTCAGTGGGCTGGGAACTTCACCCGTGAGTAGTACACGCTCCCGCTGGGCGTCCAACACCGGGTCTGGAATTGGCACTGCCGAGAGCAATGCTTTGGTGTACGGATGCATCGGGTTGCGGTAAATTTCGTTCCGCTCGGCCATCTCAACCATGTGACCCAAGTACATGACACCTACCCGGTCGCTGATGTGGCGGACCACAGACAGGTCATGGGCGATGAATAGATAGGTCAGGTTGAACTGTTCTTGCAGGTCCTCAAGTAGGTTGATGATCTGTGCTTGAATTGACACATCAAGAGCAGAAACCGGCTCGTCAGCCACGATGAACTTGGGAGCAACTGACAGAGCACGCGCTACTCCAATCCGTTGGCGCTGCCCGCCGCTGAACTCATGGGGGAAGCGGTCTGCCATGTATGGGTTGAGTCCCACGTTCTGTAGCAGGTCTGCAACTTTTTCTCGATACTCTTGTTTGCCTTTTACCAGGCCGTGGACAATTAGTGGCTCGCCGATGATATTGCCGGCGGTCATCCTTGGGTTTAGAGAGCTGTACGGATCCTGGAAGATAACCTGCATCTCACGACGCATACCGCGCATGTCTTTGGAAGATAGGTTGGTCAGTTCTTTGCCTTCGAATATGACCTTCCCGCCTGTGGGTTTATATAGCTGGAGAATGCACCGGCCGGTGGTGGTCTTACCGCATCCGCTTTCACCCACCAGACCTAACGTCTCACCGCGTTTGACCGTGAAGCTAACGCCGTCTACAGCTTTTACATATCCGGTGGGTTTGCGAGATAGAAACCCCGAGCCAACCGGAAAGTACATCTGAAGGTCTTGGACCTCCAGTAGGATGTCATTGTCCTTAGGTACGGCGGCCCCTGAGGCTGCCGCTTCGGGCATTGTAGTCATTTTAAATCCTAACTCCCATCTGTGGTGCGGCTGGGTCCCGAGTTATCGTGCTGGTCCCAGGCCTATTTCGCGTACAAAAGATTTCTCTAAACAGGATGTTATTCGGCTAAGGGTTGATTCAAGATATCAATGGCACTCGGACCAAGGTCATCTAGTCGCCAGCATGCGGACAAATGGCCGTCTCCAGCGTCCATCAATTCAGGACTGTCAATCTTGCACTTGTCCACTGCCCACCGGCAACGAGGCGCGAATGAGCAACCGACGGGGAGATTGATTAAGTCAGGTGGTTGGCCTTCAATCGGATCCAGCTTGGCCCGGCGGGGAAGGTCCAATCGGGGGACAGACCGTAGCAATCCAACGGTATACGGGTGACGCGGGTTGGCGTAAATCTCACGGGCATCTCCCCGTTCAATCACCTTGCCGGCGTACATGATATTCACTCTGTCTGCGTAGCGGGCCACAACACCTAGGTTGTGCGTAATAATGATTAGCGCCACGCCAAATTCCACGGTCAGAGACTTCATCAAGTCTAGAATCTGTGCTTGAATTGTCACATCCAACGCGGTGGTTGGCTCGTCTGCGATGATCAACCTGGGGTTACAACTCAGGGCCATGGCAATCATCACGCGTTGACGCATGCCGCCGCTGAATTGGTGGGGGTATTGCTTGATTCTGCTTTCAGGGTCTGGGATACCCACACGTGCTAGAAGGTCTACACCCTCTCGTTTCGATTGATCATTCGACATTCCCTTATGCAATTGGAGTGTCTCAGTGAGTTGCCGTTCAACCGTCAACACAGGATTGAGAGACGTCATCGGCTCTTGGAAGACCATCGAAATCTTGGCACCCCGAATATGCCGCATGTCTTCCATATCGACTTTGAGGATGTCCTCGCCGTCCAACAGGATTTCACCGCTGACTATTCTACCGGGCGGGTTTGGAATCAAACGCATCACTGAAAGTGCACTTACGCTTTTACCGCAGCCGCTCTCTCCGACCAGGCCAAGGGTTTCACCCTCTTCCAGGTCGTATGAAACTCCGTCTACGGCCTTCACAACTCCATCCATTGTGAAGAAATGTGTCCTCAAATCTTTAACTTCTAGCAATGTAGCCAATCGGTCTCCTCAAGTCGGGTGTACTTCTCTAATACGCGACAGGTTCGATTACGGATGCCGCACCAAGTCTCCTTGAGCGGTATAGATTGTGTTTAAAATACTACGTTGGTGAACGATAACTAAAAATGACCGTCCGCTAGTTTTCGGTTTTTATGGTGGTGGGGAAGCCGGGACTCGAACCCGGACGCCTTGCAGCACATGATCCTAAATCATGCTCGTCTACCAGTTCCGACACTTCCCCCTAGCTGTTGTGATTATCAGGGGATTAGGCTCACCCCACGGTCAATTTCAAGTAATCGACTATTGAACTCAATCAAAAGTCAGAGCCGTGTAATTATATCCACAGTCTCACAGCCTGTCCACATTAGTATGGCGGTTAAAAATTCACATCAAATTCGCAAAAATCATTCAACCAGGCGACGCCAAACCAAGCCACCAAATGTTCCTAAGAAAGCTAGTACGCCGAATATCAAGGCTAATATTCCGACCAATGAACTGCCGTTGGTCCCTGTGTCACCATCTGGCCCTGTTAGACCTTGAGAACCAGAAGGTCCAGCCACACCGGCAGGCCCGGCAGACCCGGCTGGCCCAGCGGGGCCTCCAGACCCCGGAGGGCCAGCGGATCCTTGCATCCCCTGAAATCCTTGTGGGCCAGCTGGGCCTAGATCTCCTTTGGGACCAAGTACAAACGCCGGCACTGGTGTAGGAGTCGGCGAAGGCACACCGGCTACAGGAGTGGCCGTAAGGTTTAGTTCTGTGACTTCACCTTGTTTCCAAATAAATGTCTGAGCGGCGGCGAACCCGCCGATGGTGAAAGTTACTGTCTTGCCGGAAAACGATTCGCCTGACGGCTCAACAAGTAGTACCGGGTAGCTGCCACCCGTGACTGATTTAGCTGCCATTTGTTGTCCGTCTACCAAGGCTGCAACCACCGTGCCGTCTGCTGCCGGGAAGCCGTTTACAGTGGCTGAACCTAAAAATGCGTGGGGAATCACTCTCTGTGCAGATACAACCGAGGGCAACATCAATAGCACCGCCACAATGGTGACGGCGAAGATATACCTAGGTTGGGTGATGTCCCTGAGGTTCATATTCAATCTTTGACGTTTGGGTTCAGAGTCTAGCGGAAATCCGATTTCGATCTTTCAAATCTTTAATGAAATAGAGTTGGCAATATTATAACTAAACGAGTCTCACGATTATGGCATAGAACGACTGTGAAGCAGGAATTTGGCTTCGTTCCACTGCATCAGTGGGTATGACCCTCATGCTCATGCTGACCATCACTCAGAGGATTACCAGACATGGTCACAATCTCACGGTTTACCAAATCATCCATCTCCGATGGCAATTCAGTTAGCAGGTTGTCGGAAAGGAACAACCGTTCCAGGCTTTCCATGTTACTCATGGTTCCGGGGACTGAGGTCAAATGGTTGTTCGAGAGAAAACAATCGATTAACTCGCTCAGGTCACCAATCTCTGGGGGCAACGCCCGCAGTAGATTGTCGTTTAGATGCAGTTCGTTCAGAGCGGTCAGTTGGCCCATCTCAGGAGGTAGGTAAGTCATCTTATTGTGCGCCAAATCCACGTAAACAAGGTTTGTGAGACTGCAAATCTCCCGGGATAACTCGGTCAGCCGGTTATTCCGTAGGCTAAGTTGAATCAGTTGCGTCAGTTCTCCAACTTCATCCGGCAACTCCTCCAATTGATTGCCGTCCAGATATAGCCAAATCAAATTGGTCAATTGGGATATTTCCGGAGGCATCTTTGCCAGTCGATTATTTTCCACATATAGTCCGGTCAGACCCGTCAGACCACCAATCTCCGCGGGCAGGCTCGTTAAGTCATTGCCGCCCAAGTACAGCCAGGTCATGTTGGTTAAGCTGCCGATCTCTTGAGGTATTGCCGACAGTTTGTTGCCACGAAGGTAAATCACCTTCAGGTTATTTAGGTTGCCGATGGCCGGTGGAATCTCCACCAGTTGGTTGTTATCCAGATGCAACTCGGTTAGCCCGGTCAAATTGCCGATCGCTGCTGGCAGGTTAGTAAGTTGATTATCTTGCAGATAGCAGTCGGTCAGTCCGGTTAGGTCGCATAACTCCAACGGTAGCTCCTCGAGACTGTTGCTGGCCATGTACATCCAGCTCAGCGAACTTAATTTTCCGATTTCAGCCGGTAGCTCAGTCAGTTGGTTATGACTGGCGTTAAGACGATTTAGCTTTGTCAGTTGGGATATTTGAGGTGGCAAACTCGCCAGTTGGTTTGACTGGACATATAAACCAACTAGATTGCTCAGATCGCCGATCTCCGGCGGCAACACGGTCAACTGATTGTTCCGCACGTTTAATCGGGTCAGGTTGGTCAGTTTGCCGATCTCTGGCGGCAGTTCCGTCAGCATGTTCCCTGACAGGTCCAGTTCTACCAGGTCTATTAGGTCACCAATCTCAGCGGGTAGGGATTCCAGGTCCTCCTTTGAGAGGTCAAGTTCGGTGAGGCCGTCATTGCGGGTTTTCCCAATGATGGTGATAAGTTCAGTCTGGTTCATTATGTATTCCTAGTAGCCGTTAGTAATCGTCGATAATTCCAACAATCAGACCAACCATCGGCATCTGCTGGTTGTGACGACTTATTGAGCCTTTGTCGTGTGCAGCGAGTGTACGAGATTACGGGGGTGCAATCCAGAAGCAGCAGCTCCAGAGCATCAATTTTAGAACGCCACATACGTTGCTTTTTTTCGGCGTATATCTACTTAATTAAGGCTATTAACCCAAAGCAAAGCCCCTCAGGGTTTCCCTAGGGGTTAACTCACGCTATTAATTCAGCGGCGGCGCTATTAGGCCTCGGCGGTGTTTTTCGCATCGGCATTTTTTACGCGTCATCGGTTTTCTTCGCATAGTCGGTTTTTAAGCGTCGAATGATGTGAAGTGACCGCAATGATTGCAGTAGAGATCGGTGTCTTGGATGATCTCTTGGCACATATGGCAATTGATACCAGTTTCCAACGTCATCAGACTGGCACCGCACGGTTTGCAAAACGGACCATTGGTTTCTGGTACGTTTTCACCGCAGTGATGACAAAACTTAGCCTTGGTGGTCATGGGTTCCTTCGAGTCTGAGATTTAGGACAATCTTACTGCAACATTGAATAGACTGGTACTATCTAGCGAGCCACTTCACAATCGCATTGTGGCTGTTTGGCGGGGCAGGGTATTCGCCGCCCTCAGTAAACAGTAACCTAAAGGACCATATGTTCGCAGCAGGCTGGAAAAACGAACTGCCGGAAAGCCACCGGATAGCTCTTGATATCGCATACTCAGATTTTCTAGATAGTTTTTTTCATATCTCCCCTACAGATGCAGGGAAGATTGAACAAATCACTGATTGGTTACCCCAGAAATTCCTCAGCAGGTATACAACTCTTTTCTGCCACCGGTTCATGATTGCGATGAGTTCGGTTGCAGAAAGACTGGTCCAACCAAGCAAGATCATTCCGATTCCCAGGTGCACCGCAGAGGCGTTTGCCCTTCATATCCTGATCGTGCAGGCCACAACGCTTCTGAAAGACGTACAGCGCATTGAAGCCAACTACCAGGATTTCCGGCGCATGACCTACCGTGATGACGAATTCTTGGCTCTATACGACGCTGTAGAAGACGAACCAGGAGTGGACCTCGACAGAAGGATCGCTCTAGCCAACAACCTGGAATTCAACGATTGGTTCAAGCCGTTCAACGCCGACCAACCGGTCAATCCGTTCATCTATGAGGACTGGACGACCGAGCAAACAGGCATTAACTTCTTCCGCTAGGGTCGTTAGTAATCTAAGCTGGCCGTCGCCAAATCAATCAGAGATTGAAAAATCTTGGACACACACGGATTGATAAAGCAAATGCTGCAAATCACGGCAAGTAGCCTGTAACGAGGGTTTTAGGCCGTAAATCTACTTGCTAGGCCGCCAAATTTAGGGATTTGAACTCGCCTGCTTCAGGACTGTAATAATGGACCTCGCCTGAACTGCCCCCGTTGCAACGAGGGTGAAGTGCTCAAACTCCACTTCGCTGTGCACTAAGATTTTGGCGTTGCTCCATTTTCCCCGTTCCAATGATTGCCGAATACGCATCAATGGGCTCCGAACAGATTCCTTGACCTTTTCCTTAGTTTCCAAATCTTCAACCGTGAACAGACTAGTTCCAGACTAAAGTGTCGCTGATTTGGGAAAGGGCCAATCGTCCCAGTTTCCATAGGCCAAACGTTACGGCGTTTTCTAAAAGCAAACAGCCTGTCAGATTCACCTGACAGGCTGTTTGCTTTTGTTTCATGAACTCGGTTGGGTCAGTTGCGGCTTAAATTGATTCTGAAGGTTGGTTTTTCCTCAGTTTCGCGGCCCGTTTTCTGGATGCCGTATCAGCTCGTTTTCTAGCTCTCCGTTCGATCCGTTCGGCCCTCTTTTCAGGGTCTCGGTGGGTTGTTTCCTTTGGCATATTCGTCTCCTTCGCATTGATTGGGAATAATCCCCACCAAGTCGGCCCTGCCGACCTAGTGGTTATTACAAACTGAATGGAATCTTTAGCTTGGTTTAATCACGCAACGCAGATATTAACCATGGCCTGGACCACCTGTGGGGAACGGTTCACTCCTTCTTCTGGTACTATCCCCAGCTTTGAGAACAGCTCCGTAACGAGTGATTCCACCTGCTCTGGCTGTAATTGTCGGGCTTGGGCTATTTCAACTTCGTAGCCTTCAAGCATCAGCAACAAGACCCTCTCTTCAGCGTCGGTAAGCTGCGTCGCTTGGGTGGAGCCCAGTCTATGGCAAATATCCATCAAACTTTGAATTATTGTCTTGTGCAAAACTGACTGGCCTTTGGCAACGGCCTCCACCACTCGTATGAACTCCGCGATATTGTCCAAAGAATTTTTCAGGATGTAGGCCTTGCGTGCGGCGCCGCTGTGCATAATGGCGCAAATGAAAGCCAGGTCGTCGTAAGCTGAAACCAGCACGATAGCAGTAGGCGTATCCTGCGCCATAATGCGGTTGGCGACTGCCAGACCGTCCATGTTTGGCATTCTCACGTCAAGTATAGCCACATCCGGAACCAACTCCGCTGATTTCTCCAGAGATTCCAGGCCGTCGGACGCCATACCGACCACTATTATATTGTCTCTGGTCTCGAGTATCTCTTTATAGGCTGCGTGCATCGTCTGATTATCGTCAGCAACCAAAATCCGAAGCTGGTTTATTCCCTTCATCCTTGTATTTACT
>JAPKDE010000319.1 GCA_028822675.1 Dehalococcoidia bacterium
TCCGGTGTCACCAGGTCGTCCAAGGCGGGAAGTCGACGTAGAACTGCGTAGGGAGCTTCGTGCTAAGGGTTACGGGTACAAGCGGATCGCCGGGGAATATACCAAGGTGGCCGGCAACTACATCAGCCATACCACTGTGCGAGAGCGGCTGGTTGGTGATTAGCACTCAGTGAGGGGGGTTTGTATAGTAGTAGACCAATTCAGGAATTAAATGGAGGATAATAACAATTGATATGGAAGAAATAATATATGAGAGGCGGGGAAATACCGCTCACATCACTATTAACCGGCCGCAGGCGATGAATGCGTTGGGCCCGGACCACCACGACCGAATGGTTCAAATTTGGCGAGAATTCCGAGACGACTCCGAAGCATGGGTAGCTATCGTTACCGGCACTGGAAACCGTGCCTTCTGCGCAGGAGCAGATCTGAAGACTTATACTCCGCTACTTGCGGAACGCGATATGTATGACATCAGGCAAGATTCCAATCGCTACGGATTCGCCGGGATCACTCGTGGACTCGAAATATGGAAACCTATAATCGCCGCTGTTAATGGATATGCTTTAGCTGGTGGGCTCGAACTCGCCCTAGCTTGTGACATCCGGATTGCGTCTGAAACCTCCCAGTTCGGCTGTTCCGAAGTAAAGCGCGGATTCCATCATTGTGATGGTGGTACCGTACGTCTGCCATTGATAGTAGGACTAGGGAATGCTTTGAAGATGCAGCTCACAGGCGAACCGATAGATGCACACGAGGCCCTGAGAATTGGATTGGTGAATCAAGTTGTATCACCTGAGGAACTGATTCCTACAGCAGAATCAATGGCCAACTTGATAGCAATGAACGGCCCGTTAGGTGTCCGTTCTGCGAAAGAGGCTATGTTAAGGGGATTAGGTAAAGCGCTAGATGATGCGTTGCGATTTGAGAATCTACTGTTTTCCACTCTGACCCGGACCGAGGATTTCAAAGAGGGTCCTAAAGCTTTTGCCGAAAAACGCCTTCCCGAATGGCATGGACGGTAAACAATCAAGACTTTGGACTCTACTTGTTGGGCGAATTATCCGAGCCGTTAACATGCCTACATAATGGCCAGCGAAAGATTCCAAAGGCGTATTGACCGCATTCTTGACCAGATAGAAGACGCGGCAGACCGACGCGACTGGGCCGCAGTTCGGCAAGGCGCACTAGACCTTTTCGTTTTTGACCCGGAGAACGAAGACGCCAAGATTTTTCTAGCAGTCGCCCAGCGCGCCTTGGATGCGGAGGTTTGAATAGATGAACGACACCGGAGACAAGCTTCCCGACCATCTACCCGTTTTCTCCGATGTGACCTCGTGTCAGTTCGACCCTGACCTTCGGCACCACTAGCCCTCACCAGCCCTTTTATGTTCCACAATCATGACTGCAATGTATCAATTCGTTCCATCAGACCGCAGGAGACGCTAAACCTTTAGTCGACGTTCTGGTCGACGGTTAGTCAAATGTAGAACCCTCTGTACGACGTTTGTTCGCGACTGAGACGAGGGTTTAAGGGCCAAGGAAGATCCGCTGGCAGGCGGCAATCCCGTGGTGAGGCAAGGCGTGAATAATATTAGAACCAACCAGAGCCTATGCCTACGATTCCCAACACGACGTTGGTGGAGTTCAACGTTACCGCAGCCACGGCTGGGAGATTGGTGCCGCCAACATTCCGCATTGCAAGCACACCGAGAATTAACCCCGTCGAGAAAACGATAAACCCAAATATGGTGAGATCAAACGCTATCTCGGGATCGGATTCTGATAACCACTCTGCGAAAAGCACCATGCTTATAAGAAAAGCTAATCCAATCGCCCAAGACCCCATGGACCAAACGGTATACCAAGTTCGCTCGCTGGTCGTGATTGGAACGATCTCCCCGACCTGTAGTCGACAGGAGGGACAGTAGCCTCCGCTGTCATTTGACTCGATACAGGCTACGCAAAATTGCTCACCACACAATCGGCATTTGTTAGGAGCTATTAGTGCGGGATGGTTGTGGCAGGTTATTGTGAAGCTCAATATTTAACTCCACTACTGGACTCTATTAGCGGCTCCATTTAGCCAGAAATCTATTGGAACGCGACGGCATTCTCTATGAAGACTTTTACTTCCTTTTCCAATTCTTTTCGGCCTGGTCTAAGGATTATCCAACTCAACAACGGAATCAAGTTGTATATGAAAGAGTAAATACCAGCCGGTGGTGGCAAGGCAGTAAAAATGATCGATGTCTTCAGTTCTTCCTGTTTGAGCCTAATTCCGACAGCAGTCCATTCGGTCTTCAGGACAGCAAAGTTCCGAGGCGGTAAGATTCTACGAAACCATCCAGGAACCATCACTTTATATGGATACTTAAAATGTTCTCTGAAAATTCGTTGTACATCCTGGTGGGTCAATTCGGGATGATGGGCAATTTCGACTACGGCCATTGCGATTCCTC
>JAPKDE010000070.1 GCA_028822675.1 Dehalococcoidia bacterium
GTTAAACCCAGCCGCTTTTGATGCCATTGACTAAAGGCTATTGGTTAGCGAGAAGCTGAGAATCCGGCGGCTTCGATTCCTGCGCGGGCGCAGTATTCGTCCTCTTGGGATGATCCGCCGCTACCACCGACCGCGCCGATGATCTCTCCATTGCGGAATACGGGCAATGCGCCCTGACCGGGTATGAAATGGCCGCCTTCCATGGCCATGAAAGCCCTGAAAATAGGAGCCTGGGAGTTGTCGGTCAGAGCTCCGCTGGCTACTTCAAAGCTGGCTGAGGCAACCGCTTTGCCGCGGGAGACCACGGGTGTTCGCCAGGGTGCTCCGTCCATCTTGCACATGGTGATTAGGTCGCCTCTAGGGTCAACCACTGAGATGCTCATCTTGACGCCTAGTTCAATCATCTTTGCCTTGGATGCCGCCAAAATTACTTCAGCTTCCGCAAGTGTCAAATTAGCCAAAATCGTCCCTCCAAAAAATACATAATTGGTCGTGAATTACGGCCACATTGTAGGCGAGAATCCAGATTGTGGAAAGAGGGCAAAAATAAAGAGTGGAAGCACCGAATCTAATGGTGCCTCCACTCTTTGCACGTATTTGGTTTATCTGGTTGAGTGGTTGGTTATTGGAATGTGACTATGGGCGACAGTGGATGGAGTTCAGTAACATTAAACTCGCCTGGTGTGCTGCCGGTGACAATATCCACCAGAGTGTTGGCATCAAACGCCGAGATATTCTGCAGACTTAGAGGCATGGCACCGGAGACGCCATCCCGCACTCGGAATTTCACCACGGCCACCGGGCCGCTACCGCTCATGCCCTGCATATCTATGATACCGGCCCAAAGTCGGCCTGGTTCCGATGAACTGGAGTCGATCAAGGCATTACCGGACAACAGACCACGTTCAACCTGGGCAAATTCCAGTTTGGCCGAGTCGTAGACCAAGACAAACTCCAGGCTGCCGACGTTGGTGGCCCGGGTGGCCAAGATGGGCACTGAAATCACCTTGGCTGGTGCTGCTGGCACCGGTGTGGCCGCAGCAGGCACTGGTGTTGCGACCACGGCCTGTGTTGGCGCCGGTGTTGCCTGTGGTCTCGGCGTAGGGGTTGGTGAGGCCGCAACAAATGGCGTATCTGTCTTGTTGTCGCCACCTTCACCGCCGCCCAGAACTCCCACACCGAACAACAATCCAACAAGAATGGCAATTGCGGCCGTTGAGCCCAGCAACCATTTCCAACTGGTGGATAAGCCGATAAATGCTACATCTAACATCCAACGCATGATCTACTCCCTTAACTTGGTCGGGCCATGTTCAGAATTATTCGGGCGTCATCAATGGTAATCTGGCCGTCATTGTTCACGTCCAAGGAAAGGTCCATTCGGGAGGCACCTGCAGCCATCTTTAAGGCCAGCAAAGCGTCCAGTGCGGTAACCAGACTGTCGCCATCAGCGTCGCCCAGTATCTTGGAACCGACCCTGAAGTCAGCTCCCACCAGCTCCACAGTCAGCGGACCCTCAGCCCGGTGGTTCACTAGGGCATCTGACAGGGTGATTGGGCTCACTGAACCCTCAGCCCCGACAACCTGGAACGACACCACAGCGGCCGTGCCACTGGAGCCTGAACCCTTGGTTACGGCAAACCCGAACCGCACCTGACCCAGGTTTTCAGTGTCAAAACTGAATGAGTCCTCAGTCAGCCTGGAACCCCGCTCCACGGTGACTACCCGCAGTGCGTTGTGGTCGTAGTTCAGCGTGAACCCAAGACTGGTGATACCAGACGCCTGGCTCAACTGCACCGGAACCCGGACGATGCTCCCCAACGGGGAAACTCTGGACTCAAGAATCATGGCGGTCCCTTCCGGGGCGATGATCTTGGGTAGAGGTATATCTGGCACCGGCACTGGATCCGGTTCGATTACTTTTGGTACCTCAGGTCGCGCATCACTCTGTCGGTTGACGGTGATGGAATAGGTGCCGACGGGCTTGCCTACTCGTCCTGAGGCCGATACGGCCAATATGTATGCCCCCGATGTTGGGGCCTCCCACTCCAGAGACTGTTCCAGTCCGAAGTTGGAAGAGGAGAAACCGGCTATCTGGCTCTCCACTGAGAACCGGACTCCCTCGGCAGTTCCTGGTTTCACATCTACTTTGTAGGTGATTCCCTGCTCTGCAGAGAACTCAAAATAATCATAGTCACTGACCGGACTGATGGCCCCACTGATAGCGTTGCCAAAACCGATGCGAGTGCCATTGCTGGCGGCATCGCTGTGCCGGTCTTGCAAGGTCAGATCAGGCGTGACCTTCAGTGTGTACGTCCCGGTTGGTTCCAGCGCTTTTGCCGAGGCTGAAACCTTGACGTAGTAGGTATCCGAATTTGGAGACGTCCACCGTATAACGTTGCTCTCGCCGAAGTTACGAGCGCCGTTATCCGAACTCCCGTCCAGGTTGCTCACTTCAAATGAAACTGCTGTTGCAGAGCCATAGGTCATGTCCAGCAGATATTCAACGCCGCGCTCAGCGGGGAATGAGAAGTAGTCCAGGTCAGACTCAGGACTGACCGCTCCCTGATAGATGGTGCCAAAACTCAGCGGAGTACCACCGGAAGCCGTGTCGAGGTGACGGTCTTCCAAATTAGTGTTGGCTGAGACTGTTAACGAATACGTACCGATGCCCTCGGTTGCCTGGGGTGAATGGGACACCACTACGTAGAATAAACCGGTACTGGCGGCAGTCCATCCTAGACCAGTGCCCAGGCCGTTGGTGCTGCTCAGTGTGTCGCCAGTGGGATTCTCTATGGATATGACTGCGCCGTCTGTGGTCAGCAGGTCCAACTCCAATGAATAGTTGACCCCGCGCTCTGCCGGGAACAGGAAGTAGTCTCGGTCGGTATCCGGGCTGACAGCACCCTGATGGGCATTGCCAAAGCTGAGTACAGACGCTGCCCCTGGGAAATCACCATGATGGTCCTGAAGGGTGGTGTCGCTGCTCAGGTTCAGAGAGTAGGTCCCAATCACATTGCGCACCTGGGGCGAGGCAGAAACTATAGCCAGATAGGTGCCGTTAGCAGGAGCCAGCCATTCTAGACTAGTGCCCACTCCTCCGTTGGAAGCCAAGCTGGTTTCGTCTGCGTCAATCACAGTGAGATTAACACCGTCGGCGCTGCCCAAAGATGTTTCAATCATGTATTTAACGCCGCGGAGGGCAGGGAAAGAGAAATAGTCCAGGTCGTTGGACGGGCTGATGGAGCCTTGATGAGCATTGCCAAAGCTGACCACGGTTGCCCCTGCCACCGAGTCTGTGTGGTGATCGAGAAGGTCAGTCGTGGCATTAAGCTTGATCGCGTAGGTGCCGTTGGAATTGCGCACCCGGCTGGTGCCGGACACAGAGATGTAATAGGTGTTGTTGGTTGGTGATATCCAACTCAGTGTGCTGCCGATTCCGTCACTGGTCTTCTCAATTCCGGCAAAAGCGGTGTGGACGGCTATTTCCACCCCTTCAGACGTTGCCAAGTCCACCTCAACGTTGTATTTCACACCACGCTGGGCTTGGAACGAATAGAAATCAAAGTCATCGCCGCCGTCGACAGTGTTCGCCAAGTTGGGCTGATTACTCCAAGGACTAACCGCACCCTGGTAAACGTTTCCTGAGGAGATACTGGTTGCGCCGTTGCGCTCGTCAGAGTGCCGATCCAGAAGACTGGTGTCCTCAAACCCGCTGATGGTGTAGCCACCCAGGTAGAAAGAACCGTCAAACGCGTTGATGGTCCCGGAGACCTCTACATAATAGGCATCAGTGGTCCTGGCAATCCAGGTGACAGTTTTCTGACCGCCTGAAACCGTGAGTTCTTGCTCTGGGGAACTATCGTTACCGCGGGACAGGGAGTTAATTATGGAGATATTAGCGTCCACCACCGTGATTTCATCCAGAAGGAAGGTGTACTGAACTCCCCTTTTGGCCTGAAAAGAGAAGTAGTCCACATCAAACAACAGGTCAGAGGTGTTGATGACACCAGACACGGCCCCTGCACCAATGCTCAAGTTGGTGGAAGTGAAACGGTAATCACCGTGGTCGTCTTCCGCATGAAGATTTGATTGATTGGCGAAGAAAGCCACCAATACTAGCGCCAATAACATCAGCGTGATTGGCAGCCGCAATGTTGAATACCACATTCCCGTCCTCCCTCACTTGGTCGCAAATCTACGACACGGACACCAAGGTCATGGTTCTATTTGAATTCTTAGGTGGAACTCTATTGACCCGGTTTTGCGGGCATTGATTATGGGCCAAACGAGTTGGCCTTTAACAAACTACCTATTTTCAGTCTAGAAAATTATATATATTTTAAAATTAATTTTAAATTAATACAATAATTGAAAAGACGGGATACCGGATGAATCGTGCATCATATAGGTCTGGAGGAACGGACGCGGGTGAATGGGCCAGAGGCTGGGACTAAGGGGAGTAGATGTCTGTGTGAGGGTAAAAGGCGTACCAACCGAACCAATAAGCGGTGCGGCTAGGTAGTCTATCTAGCGTCTGACTGGTGTCGTCGAATCTGACCAGGCTATCGGCCTCAGCCTGCCAATCGGTGCCGTTTTTGTCTTTGAGTATCACCGCAGATGTGCTGGAAGAGCCTGACAATACAAAGACATGATCGCCCCGGTCGTAAGCCCGGACTCCGCTGCCTGATGAATCCGAGACGATGACAACGTTCTGGCCGGGAAAAGTATCGTTGACCAGGCCTTCCTCCTCAAACAAGGCAAGCGGGTAAGCCCTTGCCTCACCGCCTAAAGCCAACCCAAATACCTGGTCTTTGGTGGCCAGATCAGAACTACGCTGGGGCACTGGGAACATGGTGTTTGCCTGATTGCGGTAGACGTAGTAGGCCGAGTCACCCTGAATCTCGGGTTTGTAGGTATCCGCCGGGTAGATACCGGTGTCATCGTTCAGCACCGTGGTATCCGGGTGCTCGGCCACCCAGTTGGACCATACGGTCAGCGTCATGGGCAGCACTTCCAGCTCCATTCCGCTGCCAACCAACAACCCCAGCGCCGGGACGCCCCGAAATTGATGCCAGAGTGTCTCGGTCTTGCGGTCAAACATCAGTTTGTTGCTGCGATAAAGAAACCCGGAGGTGCTGAACTCCACCCTTTCGCCGTCGAACTCTGTGGAATACACGATTCCAGAACCGCAAAGGGTTCAATAAGCCAGCGCGATGGGCACGCTTCCCACAATGTCATTAGCCATCTCGTGGCGGTTCATTATGCGTAGCAGGTAAGCCCGGTGTTCGCCGTTGATGGAAACCCCAAACACTCGGTCATCCGATAGCAGGTAATCGGCATCGGTGGCTGATAAAACCGGAGAGTCAATCAGGTCGGGTATCCCGTTTTTTGGGACCCCGCCCCAGACGATTTCTTCCACTCGCAGGTCGGATTTAGCGCCGTTATACAAGAACCCACCTAGACCGGGTTCCAGCAGGGAATAGAGATCGCCCTTCCAGCCCACGTACCCATCCGGTGGCTGAACCTGCGGGTTGTTACCCAACCACTCGATCCACCAACTCCATTCGTTCTGCTCTGAAGCGAAGGCCAGCAGTTCTTCCATGGGCACGTTGTCTTTGAGGCGAGTCAGGTACGAAGTCATGGTGGTGATGTTTTCTGGCTGGTTCTGGAAGCGCAGGAACTCTAACAACACTGGTATGTAGGCCTGGTTTCCAGAGAGTAGGCCATCTTTCGGGCGACCCGGTCTATGGGCTCCTCAAGAGTAGCCAGCATCAACTTGGTTGTGTCGTTTGGCAGGTCGCTCAGATCCAATTCGCCGTTCACGGCACCAGAGGCGTTGGAATCAGAAGTTTCTGGCTCAGGCGTTAATGAACCATCGCTGGAAGAACAGGCGGCCAGCATTACGGCCAGCAGCACAACAGCCAGCCAGAAAAACCTGAGGCGACGTATTTGGGGAATTAGATGCACAAATGCTCAGCAGGTAAGGCGAAGTTAACTCGGCTATTCATGTTGAATACGAAAAAAACTCGACAGGCGAGTGGACTTGGAGTTTACGCAGACTCTCGGAAAAGCTCCCGACCAATGAGCGTACGGCGTATCTCGCTGGTTCCAGCGCCGATCTCGTAGAGTTTAGCGTCTCGCAGCAGCCGGCCGGTGGGTGAGTCGTTTATATAGCCATTCCCGCCCAGGGTTTGCACTGCTTGTAGTGCCATTTGGGTTGCGTGCTCGGCGGTGAATAATAGGCACCCAGCGGCGTCTTTGCGGATGCTCTGCCCTTGGTCAGCGGCGCGGGCCACGGCGTAGGTGTAAGACTGGCAGGCCGAGAGGGCGGTGTACATATCGGCCAGTTTCGCTTGGATTAACTGAAACTCGCCAATTGGTTGGCCAAATTGCTCTCGCTGGTGCACGTAAGGCACCACCACGTCCAAGCAGGATTGCATGATGCCCAGGGGGCCGCCGGCCAGCACTAGGCGTTCATAATCCAAGCCGCTCATCAGTACACGGGCGCCGTGATCAACATCACCAAGCACGTTTTCTTCCGGCACTTCACAGTCCTGGAAGACCAACTCTGACGTGCTGGAGCCGCGCATGCCCAGCTTGTTCAACTTGGGCGACGCTGCAAACCCGGCAAAGCTTTTCTCCACCAAAAAGGCGGTAATGCCGTGGGAGCCTGCTTCCGGGTTGGTCTTGCCGTAGATCACCAAAGTATCCGCGTCGGGGCCATTGGTAATCCACATCTTAGTGCCGTTCAAGATGTAACGGTCGCCCTTCTTCTCAGCACGTAGCTTCATGCTAACCACATCGGAGCCGGCTTCAGGCTCGCTCATGGCCAACGCGCCGACGTGTTCACCACTAATCAACTTGGGCAAATAGCGTCGTTTCTGGTCGTCGTTGCCGTTCCGAGAGATTTGGTTGACGCAGAGATTGGAGTGAGCGCCGTAGCTGAGGCCAACGCTGGCCGAGCCTCGGGAAATCTCTTCCACTGTGATGGTATGGGCTAGGTAGCCAAGTCCGGCGCCGCCGTATTCCTCGGGGGCCGTCAATCCCAGTAGACCTAACTCACCCAGTCGGGGCCACAGGTCCCTTGGGAATAGGTCGGTCTGGTCTATCTCGTCGGCCCGTGGGGCAATCTCCTGAGTCGAGAACTGACGCACCGTATCTCGAATCAGGTCAATTGTCTCGCCCAGCGAGTGGTCCAATGTACTGAATGTTGGTCTTCTGGATGTCATTTTCTCATCCCCGTTCTGAGTCTACCCGTTCTGTATTTAGAAGAAGGTATTAGAGAGTACGCAGGTCGATTATGCGGCGGGCTTTGAACTGGGTCCGCTCAAACTCGCCGGCAGGTTTCAATTGCACGGCCACGCTGACGCCAATGGCGCGGCGCAGCTCTGCGGTGAACCGTTCTCGCACCTGCTCCAACTCCTCTGGGTTGAACTCTTGGGAGGCGTAGGCTTCGGCAACCACTTCGGCCTGTACCGTTAGTCGGTCCATCTGTCCGGTCTCGCGTTCCAACACCAAGCGGAACTCGCCACCAAACTCGTCCAGACTCCGGAGTACATCTTCAATACGTGAGGGGAACACGTTTTGGCCCCTAACGATGATCATGTCATCCACTCGGCCATAGATGCCGGTGACTAAGGTGGGGTAGGTGCGGCCGCAAGGGCAGTCCACCATGTCCCACCGGGCAATGTCCCCCGACCAATAGCGAATCATGGGTTGCGAAGTGCGTTCTGTGTGGGAATAGACCGGCACTCCCTCTTCGCCCATCTCCAGGTTCAACTTGGTCTGAGGGTCAACCATCTCCGTGTAGACAATGTCCTGCCAGAGGTGCATTCCGCCGTCCAAATGGCGGCAGCCCGAGTTGGTCATCCAGGGCGTCATCTCGGCCATGCTGCCCTGATCGACGATATAGCAGCCAAAGGTTTCTTCAATCAGTCGTCGTGTGGCCGGGACACTAGCCCCAGGCTCGCCCGAAAAAAACATGAACCTAAAGCCAAAGTCCTTCTTGGGGTCGAATCCCATCTGCCGGGCAGTCTCGGCCAGGTAGAGGGCGTAGGACGGTGTGGCGTAGAGGGCCGATGGCTTCACCATGTTGCACCATTCCACCGCCCGTTCCGTCTGACCCGGCGCGCCGCTACCAAAGGGAAAGCAGGATGCTCCCAGCCGTTCTGCGCCGACCAAAGCACCCCAGCTACCTACGTACAGGCTGAATACGGCAGCCACCATGACCGTGTCGTTGGGTCTTAACCCGGCACCCCATAGGATGCGTGCGTGGGCTTCGCCGATGCGGTCCCAGTCGTCTTTGCCGATGCCAAACACGGTGGGGCGGCCTGTGGTGCCCGATGTGCCGTGAATCCGAAAAATCTCTTCCGGAGGCACGCAGAGGAACCGTCCGTAGGGTGGGTGTTGTTCTTGCTCCCGGCGGATGTCCTCTTTTGTGAGGATTGGTAGTTGGGCAAACTCTTCCAAGCTCTGCAAGTTGGCCGGATCCACAGGCAAGTCTTTATAGAACTCCTGGTAGAACCCGGAGTTCTGGTAGGCGTAGCGCACCTGTTCTTGCAGCTTGGCCAGAATGTGCCGGTCGCGGTCGGCGGGCGGCATGGTCTCCAGTTCCGGAGACCAGTACTCCTGGTCCGGTTCCGGGCGATAGTTATCGGGGTATTTGGGAGGCCATTGCATAGGTGCGGTCTCTCTGCGTGGGGATTAGGCTTGGGGTGCGGAGCGGCCCCGGCTGATGTTCTCGGTGATGAATTTGGTCATGGAGGTGGTGAAGCTGCCCACGGGGAAGACGCCCTGGACGCCTATCTCATGCAGTGGCTCCACATCGTCTTCAGGTATTGTCCCGCCGACTATCAGGAGAATGTCATCGCTGATTTCCCGTTCTTGAAGAGCCTTGGTCAGTCTAGGAATCAAACGCATGTGAGCACCCGAAAGGATACTGATACCCACAACATCGACATCTTCTTGCAACGCTGTTTGAGCCACCTGGTCTGGGGTGACCCGCATGCCCATGTAAACAACTTCCATGCCCGCGTCGCGCATGGCTCTGGCGATGACTTTTATGCCACGGTCGTGTCCGTCCAGGCCAATCTTGGCCAGCAGAACTTTGATGTTTGTTGACTGAGTCATGACTAAAACACCCCTGGGTCTACGTATTCGCCGTAGACGTCGCGCATGGTGTCTAGAATCTCACCCTCGGTGGCCATTACGCCGACTGCTTTCAGAACCGATGGCATCAGGTTTTTGTCGTCCTGGGCGTCTTGTTTCAGCGAAGCCAGCGCCGACTTCACGTCTGCCGGGCTGCGACCACTACGAGTCTCCGCCAGCCGTGCTTTCTGCCATTCCTCTTCTTCGGGGTCAAACTGGAAAAGCTCTAGTTTTTGGTTGCTCTCGGATTGGTACTGGTTCAGGCCGACCACCACCTGCTCACCACTTTCAATCTTGAGTTGGTACTCGTACGCGGATCTCGCAATCTCAAGCTCGATGTAGCCAGTGTCGATCGCGTGGAGCATGCCCGACTTCATCGGGTACTGCCCCTCTCCCAACGCCTCAATCTTGGAGATGTACTCCCAGGCAGCCTCTTCAATGTCGTTGGTCATGCTCTCCATGAAATACGAGCCGGCCATGGGGTCAACGGTGTTGGTCACACCGGACTCGTGGGAGAGGATCAGTTGGGTGGCCAGGGACATTCGCATCGCTTCTTCTGAGGGAATGTCAAAGGCTTCATCGAACCCGCTGACGTGGAGTGACTGTGTCCCACCCAACACCGCAGCCAGTGCCTGCAGCGTGCCTCGGGCTATGTTATTTTGCGGGTCTTGTCGCATGAGCGTTGATCCCAGGGTCTGGGTGTGGAACCGCAGTCGCATGGACTCGGGTTTCTGGGCGTTGTAGCGTTCCTTCATGATGCGCGCCCACATGCGTCGTGCGGCCCTAAATTTGGCCACCTCTTCAAAAACGTCATTGTGGCAGCCAAAGAAGAACGACAACCTGGGCGCAAAGCTGTCCACCGGCAGTCCCCGTTCCAGGGCCGACTCTACGTAGGCCATACCCTGAGCAATTGTGAACGCCAGTTCTTGGATAGCATCTGAGCCGCTCTCGCGTATGTGGTAGCCCGAGATGGAGATTGTGTACCAGTTGGGCACCTGCTTGGTGCAGAACTCCACAATGTCTGTGGTCAGCTTCAATGACGGACCTGGCCCCAAGGCAAAGGTCTTTTGGCCGTGGAACTCTTTCAGCGAGTCGTTTTGCACGGTGCCGCGAAGGTCTTTCCAGTCAACGCCGCGCTTCCCGGAAACCGACAAGAACATGCCCATCAGCACAATGGCCGGGTGGTTGATAGTCAGAGACACGGAGACCTTGTCCAGCGGTATGTCTAGAAACAGGTCATCCATATCACGAACCGAGTCTATAGCCACTCCCAAACGACCAACCTCGCCCTCGGCCAACTCGTGGTCTGAGTCGTAGCCGGTCAAGGTCGGGTGATCAAAGTCGGTGCTGATGCCATTCTGGCCGTGGTCCAGAAGAAATCTGTACCGCTCGTTGGTGGCCTGGGCGGTGCCGAATCCTGCAATCTGACGCCTGGTCCAGAGTCGGCCCAGGTACATATTGGGATAGGGGCCGCGGGTGAACGGGAACTCACCTGGTTGACCCAGGTCACGGGCAAAGTCGGTATTGGCCAGGTCGTCCGGCGTATAGACCGGCTTCACTTCCAGGCCGGAGAGGCTGCGGTTGGGCTTGCCGTTTGTGTCGTCTGACATTAGGTCACTCTGTTCGATAAGTAAGGGCATCCCAATCATACCGGGATGCCCTTACTTTAGTCGCGGTTGCTATTGGTTTAGATGCGGACGTACTTGTCGACGCTCTTTTCAG
>JAPKDE010000320.1 GCA_028822675.1 Dehalococcoidia bacterium
GGCAGTACAAGAGGGTGTTTGGCAGCGAATTCCTGACCACTCCCAGCGGGTTTGTCACCCACGGAGACCTACTGGTGATTGCCGAACTTAGGGCCAGGCTAACCATCTGTGGGAAAGACGACGAGTTTGTCTGTTACCTGGGAGCCAACGACCAAGTTTGCGATGTTGAAGGTTGGCCCAATAACAAGGACACAGCGGGCAATGTTATACCGACGAGCTTGCTCGAAACGGGCAAGTTCAACAGCCCCACGGTCTGGCGGTGGACGCCCAGGGGAACCTGTTCGTCGCCGAATGGCTGATTGGCGGACGCTTTATCCGGCTCGAGAAGCCCAGCGTCTAAAAAGACCGGTGCCTAGATAGCCCCGGTCTTCTGCAACGCTTCCAAGCCAGTCTTGGAAATGCCCAGCTCACCGCCCAGTATTTCTTGATTGTGCTCACCGATTAGCGGCGCGCGACGGGATATACGCCAAGGCGAGGCGTTGTAGATGGCTGCCCCTCCAGGATAGGTGAACTCCTGTCCCAACTCCGGGTGCTCCACCGGCACAAAGAATTCCCGGTCTTGTAGGTGTGGGTCGCCCATTATCTCTTCCATGGTGCGGACTGCGCCCCAGGGGAAGTTCAGTTCCTGTCCGCCCTCATAGGCTTCCACCAGCGGCATGTTGGCAAAGAAGTTCTTCAGCACGTCGGCAAAATGCAGACCCGCTTCTTCAACCACCTTCATGTCTTGGTATTTTTCATCCAACAGGTCTTGGGCCAGCCCGTGCTCGTCCATCCACGAGGCCAGAATCTTGATCCTGGCCGGGGTGAGGTTGCTGCCCGAACGGGTCGTATTAATAAAGCCACCGTCATTGGTGGCATGCTGAATGCCAGGCGACATATCCACTGATGCGTGTCGTCCGGTATGTCGGCGCACTACATCACCGGTTGAAAGATAGATGGCAATTGCGCCTTCGGTGGTCAGTGAACAGGCTTCGTGGGCTGAAACGTCGATGTATTGCCCCTCGCCGGTGAAGTCCCGGTGATATAGAGCGCCCATAATTCCGATGTAGGCGTAGTGGCTGACGATGTGCCAGGCGTTGCCGCCGCCGGGCGCTATGGGGGGCGCATCGGGTATGTCTTCCACGTCATAACCGGATGATGCCATCTGCCCGCCCGCTGCCAGGTGCAGCAAGTCGGTCGTCTTGTAGTCTCGCCAGGGACCGTCCTGCCCAAAGGGCGTGACCGAGCACATTATCAGGCCCGGGTTATTCTCTGATAGTGCCTCATACCCCAAACCGATACTTGGCAGGTAACCCGCCGGGAAGCTCTCTAGAATCAGAGTCGCCGTAGCGGCCAGTTTCTTGAAGACCTCTTGTCCCTCGGGCAGGGTTATGTCCAGAGTCACACCCCGTTTGGAGGTGTTGTAATGCCAGAAGTAGAGGCTACGCTCCGGGTGTTCCTTGTCGTTTAGGTACGGGCCAACATTGCGGGTTTCTTGTCCGCCCGGTGGTTCAATTTTGATCACATCTGCGCCCAAGTCGGCCATCAATTTGCCGCAGAATTGGGCGTGCTCACCGGTCAGTTCGAGGACTCGCACACCGGCCAAGGGGCCTGGCAAACCATTTCCTGAATTAGTTGACGTCATTTTTTGCCTCTTCGATGGCCTGTTCAACGTAAGGGAACTTGGGTGTGGTTTCCGGCCAGAACACGCCTTCGTCATAGCCTTCCAGCAATTCTGCGTTGCTCATGCCCAACAGGTCACCCATGATGCTAGAGGTGTGTTCGCCAATCATTGGGGGCGGGCCTTTTACGGCTACTTTATTGCCGTCCAGTCGGAAGGGAGCGCCTTGGAACTTCCAATCTCCCAACATGGCGTGATTCACCTTGGTGAACATCCCCCGGTGGCGAAGCTGTGGGTCGTTCTCAACACGGTCCTCAGAGCTTTGCACCGGCATGGCCCGCACACCGGCAGCCTGACAGACATCAGCCAGTGCGTACTTGGCCAGGGTGCTGGTCCATTCCTCTATGCCCTTGTCCATCTCATCCTGGTTGGCTAGGCGGCCTTCCAGAGCCGAGAATTTGGCGTCTTTAGCCCAATCGGGGCTGCCTAATACGCCGACTAAAGTCGCCCATTCGTCGTCGGAAAGGCAGGCAATCACGCACCAATCGTTATATCCGCCGCCCAGGGTGCGGTAGGCGTTGTGGGGTGCGGCAATGGGGCCACGGTAGTTGTTGAGCACTGGAGCGCCAGGCCAGACCGTCCGGTTACCCGGGGGATAGCCTTCTCGCCGTGACTCGCGTCCGTTGACCGACTTGTCCAAGAATGCCGAGCCGGTGAGAGTGATACCGGTAATCATCTGGGACAGGTCAACGTGCTGACCCTGGCCAGTGTTATTGCGGTGCTTGAGGGCGGTCAGGGCGCACATTGCGCCGTACATTC
>JAPKDE010000071.1 GCA_028822675.1 Dehalococcoidia bacterium
CCACTGGCCTGAGTGCCAGTTGTCCGCTTCCTTGGCATTTTAGCTCCCTGTCCAAGATGGCCCTGAATAGTTCAATCCGGTCGGGTCTTCTTGGAAATTAGTATGGGGGCCAATGAGACGCCCCCTGTGTGAATCATGATAATCAGTGCAACTAGATATTGTGCGCTTTGTGGTGTGACTGGCTAGTCACCCGATTATATATTGCAGACTGGGGCACCGCAAATGACCTGATAAGGCAACGTGCTCCGGCTCCGCCGAAAATAGACCCTGAGGACAAGGCGATTTTAAGATAGGATGATTAGGGCGGTTGTCAGATTCAAAACAGCGGATTTTAGGTCAATTTACATTCAAAGTTTTAAAATAGTAAAAAACGAAATTGCCCTAATTCCCTGTTGACATTTTCTCGGAGATGTTGCTAACGTCCCAATACCAAGTTGAACGGCACCCGAGCCACGGTCCTGGGCAACGGTTCTAGGAATCGAAACTCAAAATTTCGGCTCTGGTACAAATAGCAAAGTTCCTTTCCGAAAGCATGATGGTCACTGCCGCAGGTGGCCAATGGACGATTAGTAGAAGTTTACTCGGTACAGGCCCTGATGGGTCTGACCGTTACCACAAGTACCCAAACTGGCGCGGCAATTTTCAATCAGGGCGGAAACGTCTAAAGGTGTTATGTTGCCTTTTTTAGAGGCGATTTTACGCTGAACCGGCTGAAAAGTCAGGTACTTAAAAACTAAATTATTGGCAAGACCGGTAAATGTGCCACCGGAATACTTAAAGGGCACTGAATATTAATGAGGATGATGGGGGAGAGTGTGGGAGCTGCAACTGGGGTGGGAGCAGACTCATGAGTGAGTCTACGGCCCGTGAGGTATGGCGGGCAGTGTTGGGAGACCTCCAGTTGCAGCTCCCACGCCCTACCTATGAGACTTGGCTAAAGCCAACGGAAGGCATCTCCTACGATGAGCTTTCGTTTGTTGTCGAGGCACCCAACTCTTTCGCCGTGGAGTGGTTGGAACGCCGGATGTATCATGCCCTCCAAAAGACCCTTAAAAAGGTCTCCGGGCGGGAGTTTGAGCTACAACTAAGGGTCAAGTCGGAAGGCGATTTCTACGCTGTAGAACAGGCACCACCGCCGCCGAATCAGAAAGTAAGTGCAACGCCAACCGCGCCGCCGCTGTTTGAAATTAGGTCCTTCAACCCAAAGTACACGTTTGACTCGTTTGTGGCTGGCCCGTCCAATTGGCTGGCCCTGAGCGCGGCCAAAGCCGTGGCTGAATCCCCCGGGCAGACCTACAACCCTCTGTACTTGCACTCGGGCGCCGGACTGGGCAAAACGCACCTACTCCAAGCGATTGGCAAGACCTGCGCCAGCCGGGGCATGTCAGTCCTGTACGTGACATCAGAGCAGTTTACTAACGAGTTCATCACCGCCATTCGCAACCGGACCACTGAGGATTTTCGGCGTCGCTATCGCGGGGTACAAGTGCTGCTCGTCGACGACGTTCAATTCCTCAGCGGCAAGGAACAGACCCACGAGGGTTTCTTTCACACGTTCAACGACCTGCATAACGCCGGAAACCAGGTGGTTATCTCATCTGATCGCCCACCCCGAGATTTAGCTCCCATGGAAGACCGGCTGCGCTCCCGCTTCGAGTGGGGTCTAATCGCAGATATCCAACCGCCGGACCTGGAAACCCGCATGGCGATTTTGGCCAACAAGGCCAACCAACTCCGGGTGGAGATGGAAGATAACGTGATCGAACTGATTGCTAAACGCGTCCAGCGGAACGTGCGGGAGCTTGAGGGCAGCCTAAACCGGATGGTGGCCTACTCCCAGTTGATGAACGTAAACATCACTCTGGAATCGACCCTTCAAATCTTGAACGAGATGGCACCAGAAACGGACACCCGGTCCATTGACCCGCAGCGGATATTCGAGCAGGTGGCACTTTTCTACGCCCTTTCTGTTCACGATCTGATGGCTAAAGACCGCACCAAGAAGGTGGCCCTGGCCCGCCAAGTTGCCATGTATCTGCTGATGTACGAGTTGGAGCTTTCTCCCACCAAGATTGGCCGGCTGCTGGGCGGTCGCGACCATTCCACGGTGATTCACGGTGCCGGCAAGATCAATGGCGAGGTTACCGAGAACGGTCAAATTCGGCAAGACATCCTGGCGATAAAAGAGGCGATCTTCGCTTAAGGAACCTCGCCTCGTCTTTGCTCTGTGAGAGCTACGACGCGTACCTCTACGATATGGCCCGTTAATGCTACTAGGCCAACGAACAATTATTTGGGACGGGGCGCCAATAAGCGGCCAATGTGTGCTCTTCGGTAGAGCTTAAAGGGCAATTTCCACGCCGTTTGATCCAGCATCAGGCGGATAAGAATCTTGCTTCGCAGCGGCGTCGACATAAGATAGGCCACGCCGCCAACTAGGGGAATCAGCGATAAGACCATCACCAGCGGTGTATGTACGTTAGGCATCGCTCTAGTCTCTAAATCCCCTCTACGGAACACTCTCCGGAATTGCGTTCGACCCCAGAATAACAGTGTCCAAAAGAACCTGGCTAGACTGCGGATGCCGGCGATGGGCAGAGCAATTACTACGCTCATTACCAAATGGACACCCATACGCTTGGTGGCGCGTCTTGCTTCATCTGAAGCCAGGCGCGGTCGCAACTCGGCGGCCTGAGTGGAATCTATCCGAGATCCCTTCTCCCACCGGTCTATACCGCTGTTCAAGAATAATTCTGCTGCTGCGTCAGCTCCGGGTAAAGAACCTATCATGTGTTGGAATTTTGATTTCAGGTTGAAAAGCTTATCGGTCCCAGCAATGAGATGACCAAAGACTCTGGGCTCAGCTGTCTTCCACGTTTCAATGGCCTCTTGTGCGTGGTCGGTGGCGTGCCGCAAAGCCGCCAATCCATCGGCTCCAAGAGTCTTGGCAAGAGCCTCTTCGTTGGTGATTGTGAATGCCTTGAGACACGGGAAGTCGATGTCGTCAAAGACCGGCAGGTTTCCACTCTTCTACGAAGATCGGAACTGTCCTGGCGCGAGGAACAAGCTGATTGCCGCAGATTCTAGGTCGATGATCGTGTAGTCGCTGCTGGCCGATTGTATCGGGTTGGTGTGGGCGTGGGGATTACGGGGATCGACCTGCCAGACTGACTTCCGCAAAGATTTCAGATACCTCACCCGTGAACTTCTGGGCTGGCGCGTCGTTCTCTGCGGCCTCACCTGGTATGAACTCGGTCACGAACCGGCAGTCGCCGTGTCCGCAGTCAATGGTCGTCACCGAGGCCACAAAGTCCTTGCCGAAGCGATACAGTGTCAGTAGGCTGGCGATTTGACGGCGGTATTTTCCAGATACGAGAGCGGCATTGTTGGTTTCGTAGGGGAATTTGGCTCGATAAGCCATCCAATAAAGTATCCGGACCAACGGCGGAGGCGTATAAACCTTGGTCGCGGTGCCTCCGACAGGGTCCAGCACGACAACACTGGCTATTGAGCTCGCCACCTTGCAATTTTTACAGGCCACGTCGGGTAATTTTCTTTGCTCTGCCAAGCTGACATCCAGCTGGTGTTCCGTATCCAAAGGAACGTGGGAATGACCACCATTAACCAGAGGCCGCCTAGCAGATAGCCAGCGGCTACATCGCTTGGAAAGTGGGCCTGGACGTGGACCCTAAAAAGACCCACCAGCACGACAGCCGTTCCCAGTATGACCAACAGCGGCAGCAGCAGGTTGGGTTTCAAGTGGTAGTAAACGGCCAGGAAGCTGACGAATTCGAAAAATACCGTGCTGGCGAAGACGTGACCGCTGGGAAACGCTGAAGAATGGTTGTCTGACGAGGCCAATGGTCGGCCTCGATCAACCAGCTCCCCAAGGGTGAAGTCACCCAGGACTGCCACCAATCCGATGGTGAGTCCGATACCGGTAAAGACCATGGCTACCCTGGTTTTACCCAGAGATAGTAGAAACGTTGTGGCAACAGCGACGTAAATCGCACCGGCCCACTTGTCGGTGACTGTCGATACCAATTCTAAGAGGGGAGTGACACCCCAAAATCCCAGCCGACGATCCAGTTCATGACTCTAATGTCCTGAGACGGGGCTGGGTTGTCGATGATTATCTTGGTCAACAGAGCGAGCAAAACCGCCAACGAACCGAAGGCAACCAGCCAGAGGAGAGACCGCGTTCCCAGCGCGGCGTTGACCGGAATATTTCGAATGAGAGTAGTCATGTTTGTTTCCACTTTGGCTGAAAAGAACCAGTTTAGTTGATCGGTGCCTTTTCCGTTGACCGTTTTTCGGTCGTTCAGTGTTTTAGATGTGAATTTTAAAATTGGGGTTTTAATCGAGGATTTTAAGAGGAAATACTGGGTTCGAATTTCCCATTGGGCTTGAGGGTATTATGGCATTTATCAGGTACAATATCCCGGTATGAATGACCTCAAATCGCACGCAATTGTAAAGACCCACGAACTAGTTCTTAAGGGCAAGAACCGACCCTGGTTCATGCGCAAATTGACCGAAAATCTCCGCATCGCCACCCGGGGGGCAGGTGTTGAAAAGGTATGGAAGGGCCAACTGATGGTTGGATTAACCCTGGCTGATGAACAATGCTGGCCGGAGGTAAGTTCGCGCCTGAAAGAAGTCTTTGGCGTGGCCAAGTTCTACAAGGCCTACGAACTGCCGCAGGATCTGGACGGGCTGAAGGCCAGGATTCCCGAATTTCTGGAAGGCCGTATCTTTAAATCTTTCCGCATCTCCACCAACCGCGCCGATAAGCGGTTTCCCATGAACTCGGCGCAGGTGAACCGTGATTTGGGGGCCTTTGTTAAACAACTAACTGGGGCCGAGGTGAGTCTCAAGTACCCGGACCTGTGCATCTACGTTGATATCCAAACCAGCGGATTTTTGGTTTATTTCGAAGAAGTCAGAGCCCACGGCGGACTGCCGGTGGGAGTCAGTGGCAAAATTGCAGTGATGTTGTCTGGCGGAATCGATTCTCCAGTAGCGGCTTGGCAGATGATGAAACGGGGCTGCCAGCCAATGTATGTCCATTTCCACAGCTATCCGCTGGTCGATCGCACGTCTATAGAAAAGGCAGTTGACCTGGTTGAGCACCTTACGCAACACCAGTACGAGTCCAACCTATTTATGGCACCCCTGGCCGAGATCCAGAAAAAAATCATTCTCACCTGCCCGCCTTCCTACCGGATCGTGCTCTACCGCCGGTTTATGGTGCGAATCACTGAGGAGCTGGCCCGTCGCAACCACGCCAAGGCCATTATCACCGGCGAGAGTTGCGGACAGGTGGCCTCTCAAACCCTGGAAAACATCGCTGTGGTGGACGCCTGCGCTGGGATGCCCATCTTGCGGCCACTGATTGGAGCCAACAAAGAAGAGATTGTGGACATGGCCCAAAAAATCGGCACATTCACAACTTCCATTCTTCCTGACCAAGACTGCTGTTCGCTCTTTGTGCCCAAACACCCGGAGACCAGGGCCGATTTGGACACTGTGCTGCGGTTGGAGGAAACCCTCTCTGTGGATGAGATGGTGGCCGAGGCTGTAGGGAACACCGAGCGACGTCACTTCACCTCTCCGGAGGTTGCCGCGCCGGCCCGGTAGCCCGGTTGATCGGTCGTCATGTCGCAGACGAATTCTGGCGGGCTTCCAGGCGTGACCGCCAACAACCGCAACCGGATTTTGAAGAGCGTCCTGAAGGGCGTTTCCCGCTCGTTCTACCTCACTCTACGCGTCCTGCCCAAGAATCTCAGAGAGTCGATTGGTCTGGCTTATCTGTTGGCCAGGGCCGCTGATACTATTGCTGACCGCAAGCACAGCGGACTCAGAGGCTCTCGCCTGGAAGGTCTGCTAACCCTGCGAGTCCAAGTGGCTGGTCCGGCAGATTTGGCAACATTGCAGGAACTATCCGCCAAGTCGGTGGACACATTGTCGTCCCCTAAAGACCGGGCATTGTTTTCATCTCTGGTTGAGTCGTTCTCCATGCTGGAGTCCATGAATCTCGCTGACCGAGAGCAGGTCAAATGGGTGGTTGGCACGTTGATCGAAGGCATGGAGATGGACCTGGACGTGTTCGCGGGACAGGACTCCAGGCATTTGACCTCTTTTTCCACCGCTGCCGACCTGGACCGCTATACATATCTGGTAGCCGGCTGCGTGGGCGAGTTCTGGACTAAGGTGACAACGGAGAACGAACCTGGTTTGTTCCATTGGGACACCGCTGAGATGTCGCAAAAAGGGGTCATGTTTGGGAAGGGGCTGCAGCTAACCAATATTTTGCGGGATATCCCCGACGATCTGCGTATGGGGCGGTGCTACCTGCCAGCCGACGAACTGGCCGCATCAGGTCTGACTCCTGAAGACCTACTGGACCAATCCAACGAAGAACGCGCCAGGCAGGTTCTGGTTCCCTGGGTGCAAACAGCCCTGGGCCACTTTGAGGCTGCCGAAGATTATTTACTGGCGATACCGCGGCGCTCGGTGCGCCTGCGACTGGCCTGCTTGTGGCCACTCTTATTGGGTCTGGCCACGCTGGCCCGCTTGGCCCGCAGCAAAAACTGGCTGGAGCGCGACTCTGAAATCAAAGTGAGCCGCCGGTGGGTCTACCGCATGGTGTTCACGTCTCTGTTCACCGTAAGGTCCGACCGACTCCTACGCCGCTGGATTCGACACCTTCATCAACAGGTTGAATCAGCAATCTAACTCATGCGCCAACACCCCGCGAAGCGACAAAGCCAGCTGAGCTGGTGGTAGAATTGGCGAGTTGATTTTAATGCCTGCGGGAGTTTCAGATGGAGTTTGGACTTTTTGTTGAATTTCCGGCAAATTCAACCACCACGCAGCCGCAAATATTCAAAGATTCCATGGAGCTGATTGACGCAGCAGAGGAGTCTGGTTCAGAGGGGATCTGGCTGGCCGAGTACCACTTCAATCCGGGTAGGTCAGTCTTGTCGGCCCCGGTGACAGTGGCCGCAGCCATTGCCGCGCGAACCAAGAGGGTAAAAATAGGGCTGGCGGTACACGTCCTGCCACTGCGAAACCCGGTGCAGATCGCCGAGGAAATCGCCACACTGGACCACCTGAGCGACGGCCGATTGGACTTTGGCATTGGCCGGGCCGCCTTTCCCAGGATCTACCAGGGCTACGGCCTCAACTACGCTGAGAGTCGAGAACGATTTGATGAGTGTCTTGAGATTATTCTTAAGGCCTGGACCATGGACAAGTTCTCCTTCCACGGAAAGTACTATCAGTTTGACGAAATCTCAGTGGTGCCACAGCCACTACAAAAACCCCACCCTCCCATCAGGATCGGGGCAACATCAACCGACACATTTGAACTGGTGGGCCGGATGGGTTATCCCATTTTCATCAACCCGTCCCGAGTAACCAACATGCTGGACCTGAAACCTCTGGTGGCCGAGTTCCATGAGGCTCGGAAGAAGGCCGGGCACACCGGGCCAGTGGATGTTGGTCTCCGAGTGCCGGTATACGTGGCTGAGACCAAGGAAGAAGCCTACTCGGAGCCCAAAGAAAGTACTATGTTCCAGATGCAACGTCTAATCAATGTCATCAAAGAATCCGTCGGCCAAGAGGGAATTCCAGCGAACGATGACCGAGCCCTCCAGGCACAGCGTTTGGAGGCCATGACTTATGAGGACGTGATGGACAACATGGTGATTCACGGGACACCCGAGTCAGTGGTGGAACGGCTGCAGGAACTTCAAGAAGAACTGGGTATCACCCAAGTAATCTACGAGGTCAACTTTGGCTGCAGTGTTCCGTTAGAGCACCAGATAAAGTCCGTCCGATTGTTGAACGAAAAAGTAGCGCCAAATATTAAATAGCTGAAAGCCACCCGCTGCCAGCATATAACGCCAGGACATAAATGGAGAGGAAAATGCCTAAATTTGTACATATTTTCACCGGGCCGGAAGGCATATCTGTAATGGAAGAGCGAGAGTTCGAGATGACGGAATTCACCGACACCGAAGGGGCTTACGGCCTGGCCTCGCCGGTGGAGCAAACACCTGGGATATCATTCCGAATGGTCAAGGCCGGGTATTTCTTGGACTTCCACACCGCACCGCGCCGCCAGTACAGCATCTCGCTGACGGGTTCCGTGGAGCTGGGCCTGCCAGATGGCACCCTGAAGCAATACGGTCCAGGAACAGTGCTGCTGGCCGAAGACATGGAGGGCACCGGCCACTCCACACGGGTCATTGGCGATGAAGACCGGTTCACTATCATCATTCCCTTGTCGGATTAATTTTCAGGCTAAATTTCGAAAAACCTCTTGAAAATTACCACGATAAATCAATAGGCACCGGAGAGAAAAACATGACCCAGCGAAATTTGCTGCAAGGCGAGTTTGACCCTACTGTTCCCTCACGCATCGTCTTCGGCAACGGCAAAGTCGATTCATTGAAAGAAGAGGTCCGAAAGCTGGGCGGCAAACGGGTATTGGTGCTGTCCGGCAAAACCGTGGCGGAAAAAACCGACACGGTCCGCCGGGTTAACGACGCCCTGGGTGATATGTCGGCTGGTGTGTATTCAAACCTGCCCCAGCGTGCGCCCCTGTCCTCCGCGGTCGAGGCTGCCAACCTGGCCGTGGCCCAAGGTGTGGATACTCTGGTGGGCGTTGGCGGCAGCACCATTTCAGACGCGTCTCGGATGATTGCCGTCTTGATGTCTGAAGGGATCACCACGGAGGCACAGCTCCGGCGACTTGGTGAAGATCACGACATGATGTTGTCGCCCAACCTGGAAGGCAAGACTCTTCCGCTGCAGGTCGCCATCCCGACCACACTCTCTGCCGGTGAGTTCAACATGGGTGGCGGCAACGTGCTGGACGACCAGGCCGGTCATAAGATACGTGTCCGCAGCCCCCGTCTGTACGCCGACCTGATAATGCTGGACGCGGTGATGACGGAGGGGACACCCGACTGGCTCTGGCTCTCCACGGGCGTCAAAGCCCTGGACCACTGCATCGAAAGACTCTACACCACCGGAAATCAGCCGGCGATTGACGCGCCGATCCTGGCCGCGGCCGAGATGATTTTCACCCACCTGCCCAAGTCCAGGGAGTCGGATAACAACCCGGAATCCCGCCTGCAGTGCCTGGTAGCGGCGTGGATGTCTATGATGGGCGCGCCCAACTTTGCCACCGGACTTAGCCATGCCATCGGTCATATCATTGGCGTGAATTATTCCGTGGGCCACGGCTACACGTCATGTGTCACCCAGCCTTACGTCATGGAGTTCAACCGCCCGGTATCGGCCGCCAAGCAGGCGCTGCTGGCCCGGTCAGCAGGTCTGGACACCCGTGGCCTCAGTGACGAAGCCGCTGCTGAAGCCGCAGCGCGGGCGGTGGACGACTTTGTCTTGGGAATTGGCATGCCCCACAGGCTTCGAGAACTTGAGATACCAGAAGAAGACCTTCCCAAGATCGCCGAGTTGGTATTAACCGATGGCGGCTGCCGCAACAATCCTATTCCCATCACTTCCGCTGAGCAGGTGCTGGAAGTGCTGCGGGCGGCTTTTTAGCTGGCACCGTGGTTAGACCTGCTTCAGCGAATTGGGTCAAGTCTGAGCTGGTCCTTCGACAGGTCCAATAAATCGAGACTCTCGACCTTCGGTCGGAGCTCAAGATGAGCGGATTATGGTTTAGAAGTTACCTGCTATATCCGCTTATGGTGAGCCCATGGAACCACAGGTTGTTGGCAATCCAATTCCGCACCTGTAGACACGTTTGGGAACAAAGGACAATCACCTTTGGTAAATCAGAAATTCGAGACTGCCGCCCTATCTGAGATAGAGGCGCAGGCTAGAAAACTCCACTCAACGAAGCAGATCGCAGAGGCGGTTGGTCTGTTGCGTGGGGTTTTGGCCACTAGGTTGGCGGCGCAGGGCGAGAGGCATTTTCAGACCATTAATTGCCGCAGCGGTCTGGCCAGGTCCCTCCGCGCTATTCACGAATACGATGAGTGCTTTGTTCTCTATGCCGAGAACATCCGCATTCACACAGACAAACTTGGGCCAGAGCACCCGCAGACTCTGCGAAGCCTCAGCCGGTTGGCCAACACCTACTTCGCGGCCGGTTTATACGAGGCCGCCAGACCCATGTTTCTTGAGATACTGGTGCTGCGAGTAAAAGTCCTGGGCCGGGACCACCCAGACACCCTGCGCAGTCTAAGCAGCTTGGCCAACACCCTGTCAGAGTTGGAGAGGTATAGTGAGGCCGCAGTTCTACACCAAGAAATTATCGACGACCGAGTGCGAGTACTAGGACTCGACCATCCACGTACCGAACTGAGCCGAGTGCGCTTGGAAACGGTGAAAAATTTAGCGTCTGACTGAATTTCTAATCGCCTGATCTACTACTGACGCTATCGTGAAAGAAATTGCTATAAATGCGATTAATTGGATGAGAGTTTCGACTGATCGTTCGATCAATAGTTCTTTAGATAGAGCGAATAACTCTGGAGCCAAAGTTATTAAGATAGGGATGACGATGAGTCCACGGAGATTGCTAACTAATTGGGGCTTGGCCCATTCTGATCCTCTAATAGAGCCTGTAAATTGCCCGATTGTAATCAAACCAATTAATATTAATAAGAGGAATCCAATCCCGAATGTGAGCTTGATTGACCACAAGGCCGCAGAAACAATCACCCATATAACGATGCGCCGCCGAATAATCAGAGAGGTCTTATTCCAAAATCTAACCATTAAATTTTTCATTAATAATTATTCAGTCTGAATT
>JAPKDE010000072.1 GCA_028822675.1 Dehalococcoidia bacterium
GTTGGAAGGGAGGAGACGAAAATTACTGGAGCACCTACATCACTTTGCGTGACAGTGGGATAGACAGCATTGAAGACTTCAAGGGCAAAGTCCTGGCCTTTGAGCACCGTGAATCCACCAGCGGTTTCGTTCTTCCGGCTGGCACCCTGATTCAACAAGGGTTCACTCTCCGAGAGGTCGATCGTCCAGACGCGCCTGTGGATCGCGATGAAATCGGCTATTACTTTTCACAAGACGAAGAGAATACGGTTGTGCTTCTGATGGGAGGACTAGTTGCCGGAGCGGGATTCTCGAACCTTGATTACAAAGATCTGTTTGACGAACTCCAGAAAGACATTGCCTTTTTTGGAAAAACTATTTCAGTTCCCGGGCAACTTGTTTCTATTAGACCTGGCCTTGATCCTCTCCTTTGATTCTGGATGATTTAAAACATACGAAGAAGTTCGACGCATTAACGGCGGATTCTGCAGCAAACCTGGAGGAAATCACGGAATTGATGCGACTCGTCTCTCAGCGACCATGACGCCAAGATTTTTGTGAGCACAACATGGCTTTTTGAGGGTTCGTCTGGGAATGACGGGTATTCTCATCTTGAGTATCGTGACCGTTATCACTGTGTTGATTGCCCTGCTGACGTATTCGGATATTCGCCGTGAGCAGTCTCTTTCCCGACAGGGGGTCGAGGATCGCGCGCGGTTCCTAGCAGAGGGCCTGAATGACATTATTGTGAATTATATCTATTTCACAGATATCGACTCATTGAGGAAATTAACCGCAGTGATTCAGAGTGAGCCCGATATCAGCTACGTTCATGTTGCAACCTCTGAAGGGAGATATTTGGTGCGGGGTCGTGAGTTGGATGGGCAAACGCGTTATCCCACTGCCCTAGTAGATGACGAATTTGTACTGAGCGTTGCGAGGAGTGGCCAGGCTGATTTCAGATATGACGGAAATCTACTGGAGGCTACCACTCCGATCTTGGTCGATGATGACGTATTTGGAGTGCTGCAATTAGGATTCAGTGGCGATGCACTGTCAGCTGAGATTCGGGGGATAGTACAACTTCATCTCTCGCAAGGCCTGGTCTTGATAGCCTTGGGAGTGATCGCCGCTTATCTTATCGCCGGATACATAACTCGACCGCTTCAAAATTTAGCAGGCGCAGCAGCCAAGATAGGTCAAGGTTAACTAGATTCACCCGTGCCGGTGGGCGGAGCGAGAGAGGTCTCAATATTGGCAGAAGCCCTCGACAAAATGATGACTGAGCTACAAAGTTTATATACTGGGCTGGAGTTAAAAGTACTAGAACGGACCGAAGATTTGGAAAAAGCTTATCGTGAGCTGAAGACCCTGGACATTATGAAAGACGAGTTCATCTCCACGATTTCACACGAACTCCGTACCCCTTTGACCTCCATAAAAAGTGCGGCTGAGATTCTCCTCAATTACAGAGAGAATTTCTGGAGATCATAGACGTTTAATGTGACCGTCTTACAAGGCTGATCAACGATTTGCTGGACCGGGCCCGGATGGAATCGGGCGAAATGGAATGGGAATTTACGCGAGTCGACCTTGCCGAAATTATCGCCACGTCGGTGAATAGCATTCAGGCGCTCGCTTTGCAGAAAGATATCAGCCTCGAGATTAGCGAGGTCAATGGATTGCCCCGATTGGAATCCGACGCCGATAAGCTTGTCCAGGTAATAATGAACCTTCTGAGCAATTCAATAAAATTCACTCCTTCAGGCGGTCTGATTCGCGTGCAATCTCGCTTGTTGCCCAATTCCGACCCGAAAGCAGGTGTGCCAATGGCCGAAGTCGCTATATCTGACACCGGAGTGGGGATTTCCACAACGGACATCTACAAGATATTCGACCGTTTCTAGCAAGTAGGCCAATCGGTCAACGATCAGCCGCAGGGGACCGGGTTAGGACTGTCCATCAGCAAGGGGATTGTGGAGCAACTGGGCGGGAAGATCTGGGTTGAAAGCGAAATCGGTGAGGGTCGCACTTTTTATTTCACAGTTCCGGTGTCCTCAAGAGAATCGATTGGTTGAGGGCACGGCGTCATCCCGAAACTAGTGCAAGTATGACGAGCGACTTGGGCTACGATTTTGAACGGCGATGTGGACAAGGAAAATAAAAGACCCGCTCCTGATTTACAGGAGCGGGTCTTTTTGTTGCCGTTGGTTTAACCGCTTTGTTGTTAGGCGGTTGCTGCGGCCGCGTTGCAAACCGTGTCGATGATGAGCTGAGTCACCAGATACGGGTCACAGTTGGCGTTGGGTCGGCGGTCTTCAATGTATCCCTTCTGATCTCGGGCAACTTGCCACGGAATCCGGATGGATGCACCACGGTCGGAGACGCCCCACCGGAACTCTTTGTAGGAGCAGGTCTCGTGCTCGCCGGTCAACCGGTCTTCAATCCGGTCGCCGTAGTTGGCGATGTGGAGTTCAGCCCTGGTACCCAATGCATCGGCAGCGGCCTCACAGGCAGCATAGTTGTTCCGCATCAACTCGGTTGAGAAGTTGGTGTGGGCGCCGGCGCCGTTCCAGTCACCCCTAACGGGCTTGGGGTCCAAAGTTGCGCTGACATTGAACTGCTCGCCTATCCGGTAGAGCAACCAGCGGGCAATCCAGAGATGGTCGGCCACGGCGGGTGCGCCGATGGGACCGATCTGGAATTCCCATTGTCCGGGCATGACCTCTCCGTTGATTCCGGCAATGGCCAGTCCGGCTTCCATGCAGGCTTCCAGGTGGGCCTCAACGATGGGGCGTCCGAACACCTCATCGGAGCCTACTCCGCAGTAGTAGCCGCCCTGGGGAGCGGGGAACCCATTGTCAGGCCAGCCAAGGGGCTTAATGCCGTCGAAATAGGTGTACTCCTGCTCAATGCCGAACCACATGTCCATCCCGACGAATTTCTCGGCTGATTCGGCGCAAGCGGCCCTGGTGTTGGACGGATGCGGCGTCATGTCAGTAAGTAGAACTTCGCACATCACCAGTTTATGTTTGCCCCCGCGTATGGGGTCGGGGCAAATGAAAACCGGGTTCAAGACACAGTCAGAATTCTCGCCCGGTGCTTGATTGGTACTGGAACCATCAAATCCCCAAACGGGAGGTTCTTCTCCGTCGGCGATTACTTTGCCCTTGGAACGCAGTTTAGCAGTGGGTTTTTGTCCGTCTACCCAGATGTACTCAGCCTTGTAACTCATAACTCTCCATCCTATTTTCTTTGGCCCAGCTAGATCAATCTACGGGGATATCTAGCAGCCCCCCTGTGGCGTTTTACGCTCATTCGTTTGGCAAACTATAGCGAGAACTGGCAGGCCTGGTCAAATCTACCAATGTTCGCCATTTAGTTGCCGTTTGCCGCTCTGATTCTTAACACCAAATGCCGGTCATCCGGGCGCATCTGAGTTGTAATCCAAGGAACGCTCCACTAGAGTAGCACCTGTTTGTTTCAACTATGTAAACTAGTTGGCCAAAATTGACGAGCCTAGACCAAAGTCTAAATTTGATCAAACCGTCTATTGTGGCCAACCTACCAACCAGAATCGCGTAAACCAGCCAAATTTATCGCCAAACCAGCAACCAGCCATTAAGCAAACTGCCAAAATAACCGGAGGTAAAAACGATGTCCATTGATGTAGGAACCGGAATAGCTCGGATACTTAAAGCGGAAGGGGTCGACTGGGTCTCAACCTTCCCAGTTTGTAAGGTAAACAACTCTCTGGGTAGAGAGGGCATGCCCATGGTGATGATGCGGGATGACCGCTTCGCCGTGGCCGTGGCCGATGCTTTTTCCAGGATCACAGGCGGCACTAAGATTGGAGTCTGTACCTTCCAAGGTGGGGTCAACGCCGCCGGACTACAGGTAGCCTTCGCCGGAATGGCTCAGGCTTTTGAAGACGGTTCTCCCGTGCTTTGCATCACCGATGGTATCTCCGCCGGAGACACAGAAAACAGCCAATTTGACGTTACCTCAGCATTGAAGTCAGTATCCAAGTGGTACGGCCACCTGGACAAGCCGGAACGCCTGCCCGAGTTCATGCGCCGCGCCTTCACCATGCTGCGCAGCGGACGACCCGGCCCCGTGGTCATCGCTATCCCTGATCCCAACCTCCAATATGATGACACGGCCGATCCCTACATCCCGGTGAAGGGTTCCAAGTCTTTGCCAGACCCGGCAGACGTTTCCGGGGCCATCGACCTACTGTTGAAGGCAGAGAACCCTCTGATCTACGCCGGTGAGGGCGTCATCTACGCCGGTGCCTCTGCCGAATTGACACAGTTTGCCGAGTTGGTGAACACCCCAGTGGTCTCAACTTTGAAGGCCAAGGGCGCTTTCCCGGAGGACAACCCTCTATTTGTTGGTGTCCGCGGCGACCAGGTGAACGAATACTTGAACAAGTGCGACTTGCTGTTCGCCATTGGCTCCAGCTTGTCTCCCGGCCGGTTTAGCCACGGCATCCCGAATGCAGTTAATAAGACGATTGTCCACTGCACGATTGATGAATTGCATATTAATAAAGCCTACCCCACCGCGCAGGCAGTGATTGGAGATGCCCGGTTCACACTCCAGGCATTGATTGCCGATGCTAAAGCCAAGGGTGGTCGCCCTGCTGGCAAAGTTGCGGCAGAGGTTAAAACCTCCCGTGACACGGCGATGACCAAGTACCGAGAGGCAATGGCGTCCAACGACAAGCCAATCAACCCATACCGGGTTTACGCCGGTTTGATGGAAGCACTCGACCCTCTCAAGTCATTTGTCACCCATGAATCGGGTAACACCCGTGACCAACTGAGCACCGTGTATGACACGTTGATTCCCCGTGGTTTCCTTGGCTGGGGTAACGTATCGTCATTGGGATTCAGCTTTGCAGCGACCATCGCAGCCAAGCTGGCCCATCCCGACAAGGACTGCGCTGCCGTCACCGGTGAAGCTGGTCTGGGTTATATGCTGGGACAACTGGAAGTGGCGCTACGCCAGCAGATTGGTATCACAGTGGTCCACGTCAGCAACGGTGGATTCTCTGGCTATGGCCCCGGCTTCTGGGGCGACGGCCACGACCCATTCACCCATAAAGTCCTGGGTTATGACGATGTGGACATGTCTAAGGTAATTGGAGAACTTGGCTACCACACCGAGCGTGTGACCGAGCCAGCCGACGTTGTCTTGGCACTGAGGCGCGCATTTGAAGTAAATAAGTCGGGTCAACCGGCCTACATCGAATTCATTTGCAGCCAATTTCCGGTTTACGGTGGTTGGGTCAACAAATCTTAGATTCCAGCCCGCAGCGTAACAACCCAACAATCTAATAGGTCTAAAGAATGCCAGCCCAGATCGCCTTGAGATACAGGCTCTGGGCTGGCATTTTGCGGCCTATTTTCACGTGGCTGTTCACCTGTAACACCACTCAAGATGTCGCACCAAATATCACCCCATATACTCAGGAAGACCTATTGGTAGAACAAAGTTTATTGAACTGTCGGGACGAAAGGATAGAAAATAAACCCCTGTTGGATCGCCCCTATTACCAGGCGTGGAAAGCCGGCGAATTGACGCTGTAAGACCTGCAAATCTACGCCGCTCAATATTATTTCTTTGAGGCCAACTTCCCGCGCTACCTGAGCGCCATCCACACAAAGTGCGACGACCGGGCAGTGCGCCAAAATATTCTGGAGAATCTCTGGGACGAGGAATACGGCGCGGAGAACCACCGCCAACTCTGGCTGGATTTCAGCTCTGCGTTGGGTCTGGACGATCAAGCAATGGAAAATTCCGAAGCGCTGTCCACGACCCAGGTATTGTTGGACACGTACTCAACCATCACTGACCAGGCTAGTTTCCAAGAAGGTCTAGCGGTCATGTACGCCTATGAAGCCCAGGTGCCCAAAGTGGCCTTGGAGAAGACCAGAGGACTCAAGGAGTTCTACGGTATCGATAGCGACCAGGCCGTAAAGTTCTTTGAAGTCCACAGCACCATGGACGAAGAACATTCAGCCAGGGAGGCTCATGATTTGGCGACCAGCACCGCACCAGACCAGGAGTCAAGTGTGGAAGCCGCGCTACAATCGGCGTTGGACGCCTGGTGGGGCTTTTGGGACGGAGTGGAAGCCACACGCCACTCATTCACGACAGAAGGGACACCGGCCGGGGTTTAACCACCTTAAGTCTATTTAGTTAACCGGGCCGTCAGTCTTCAGTGAGGGTTTGAGAATTGACTCGCTGCCGAAACTGCTGGCCCACTCCTTCTTTGGACTGCCAGGTCTAAAACCAGTTACCAATCTTGCCTCTGCGGTAGTGGCAATTGAAAGCATAGTTGAGCAGGGTGAAGGCGCCAGCGGCGACAATGAGGACTCCCACTATGGCCGATTCAAAGCCATGGGTGAGCAGTACGACCAAATGCTGAAAGAGGACCCAAGTTTTGTGCCGGGTCGCCCGGTGGTCAGCAACCCGTACTCCATATTGCCCCAAGACGTGGGTAACCTATCAAGCGTCAACTTGCTGGAGGACCGGCTAAGCGTTCCTATCAGCAACCTGTTCGACGGCTTCTACGAACTCGTTATGCAGATAATCAGCAGATTTATGATGCACACCGAGGAATCAGAGGCACAAATAGGCCTGCTGGCGAGTATCTCCATTGACCTGATGACCGACGTTATCGGGCCTCTGGGTGAGGTTCTGACTCTGCTGCCGGCTGGCGAAAGCAATCCTTGGATGAATGCCAGACCAAGCTTCCGGTTCACCCGAGACGGCACGGCCGCGCCGCATCAGGTATCTGCCTGGAAACTCTTCGTTGAACGGATGAATGATATGTCAGCCTACTGCGGGATACTTGAGATGCAGGGCTCCTCCATCCCGGCCTTGACCGGCGTCAAAGCGTCATTGGCTCGCTACGCCAAACAACTGTCTGACGCCTCAAGCGCCTCAAGTTAGCCTAATCTAGGCAAAATTAGACCGGCGGGCTTCCAAGTTAGTATGGATGTCCAGCAGTACCGTTTTGCCTTCTGCATTTAGTTTCATGGCCTGCTTGATTGCGTTGGCTACTTCGCCCGGCTGGGTCACTGTGATTCCCACTGCGCCCATGCCCTCGGCCAGCTTGGCGTAGTCGCCGGTCATCCTGGTGGTGCCATACAACTCGTTGGCAACGGGGTAGCCGCCTGGATAGGTGGCCATGCCGCCGTTGTTCAGCACCACGGTGGTGATGGGCGCTCCCTCCCGGACTGATGTCTCAATGTCTAGCCCAGACATACCAAATGCGCCGTCACCCATGAAGTTCAAGCAGAACTTATCGGGGTTGGCCAGCTTGGCTCCGATCATCAGAGGGATGCCGTAGCCCAAGTGGGTGGTCTTGCCCCAACCAATGTAGCTGTGGGGCACAGTGGACGTGTAGAACGGCATGATCGTGTCTCTGGGCGCACCAGCGTCGTGGGTGACAATGCTGTTCTCTTTGTCCAGGTTGCGCTCCAGTTCGCCAATCACCCGGTAGGTGTTGATCGGCGTTTCGTCGGAATTCAGGATGTCCGTCCAATCAGCCATCCACTGGGCCTTCAACTTGGCAATCTCTGTGGCCACGGCCGTCTGATCCCGGCGACCGGCTTCGCCAATCTGAGATTTCACTTCCTCAATCATTGCCAGCAGGGTTAGCTTGGCATCACCGGGGATGCCAACATCCACTGAGAAGTCTTTGTTCAGGTCTTCAATGCTTTCCGTGTTGTGGATGATGACCTTGCCGTTAGGTATTGGTTGGCCGTAGCCGGTGCGGGTCATGCTGGAACCAACCGCGAACAAAACGTCTGACTCTTGGACCCAGGTGCGGGCGGGCAGCGACGTTGCGCTGCTGCCAGCGCCCAAAGCCAGGGGATGTCGGTCGTCAAAAGACGACTTACCCGGCATGGTGCTATAGACCGGAATCTCGGTCAGTTCTGCCAGTTCCCTAAGTTCTTCAGAAGCCTTGGACATGAGCACGCCCATGCCAGACCAGATCACCGGTTTCTTGGCGTTGAGCAGCAGTTTAACCGCGTCTTTGATGTCTGATGCGGCGGGAGACTGGGGAGCCCGTTTGGGAGACAGGTAATTCAGCGAGCCTTCATCGACTTCTTGGTTGGCAACGTCCGATGGAATCTCGATTAAGACTGGGCCGGGGCGTCCGTTCCGCAGGTTGTGGAAAGCCCGGCGCATGGTACTTGCGACTTGGTCAGCCTGGACGATCACCTCGCCGTATTTGGAGACCGACTGGTAGGTGCGCACAGGGGAGAAGTTGGGCCGCACCGCATACTGGTTAAGGGCTGGGCCGCCGGCAAAGTAGAGGATGGGGATATTATCGCCAAACGCTTGGGCAATGCCGCCCATGGAGTTTTCAGAGCCGGGACCGCCCTGGGTGATGACCACGCCAAACTTCTCCCGGTCGCTCATGCGACTGAAGCCGTCTGCGGCCATGATGGCCCCCCGCTCGTGCCGGAACATGACGGTGCGGATGCCTTCCATCGCTGCTGATTCAATCAGGTTGTTAGACGGAAAACAGGATATCCACTCGACACCTTCGAGCTTCAAGATACGAGCGACGGCTTCGTTAACGTTCATTGATAGTTTCCTTTGGGTTATGTTTGGTTTAATACGGTTTGTTCAATGGGTAGCGCAGGCTATTTTAGCCCACACCGATTGGGCTGTCTAAGCTTCTGCCGTCATCTACCAGGCATCCCGCAACACAGACATGATCGGCCCGGCGTCGGTGATCTGCTTTGGGTTGGTGGCTAAGCCTCGGTCGTGCAACGTGGCGGCGGCGATCAATTCCAGCCCTTCTTCAGGCACTCCAACGTCACGAAGCCGCATTGGCAAGCCCAGCTTCTGGCAGAGTTGGGACACACCGTCTGCGGCGGCCAAGCCAGCTTCTTCATCGGTCATGTTTAACGTATCGATGCCCATGGCCTGGGCAATCAAGACCTGTCGGTCTGCGGAGGCGTCCAGGTTAAAACGCATGGTATAAGGCAGGATTATGGAGTTGGCCTCACCGTGGGGCACATCGTACAAGCCGCCAATGTTGTGGGCCATGGCCGTATTCAGACCCAATCCGGGGCGGGCCAGCATAATCATGCAGGAAGCCGACTTTGCCTGCAGCAGACTGTCGATATTCTGGTCAACGCACTGGGGGAGGTGTTCCATCATCATCTTGATGGTGTGCAAGGCCAACGCGTCACCAATGGGCTGATGGTCTTTGGAATACAAGCTTTCGACTGCGATACGGAATTGGCCAATACCGGTGGATAGCTGGATGCTGAGCGGTGTGGTGGCCAGCGCTTGGCCGTCGATGATGATTATCCTGGGGGTGGTTCCCTTGCCGGAGATCAGTATCTTGCGACCCAGCGCTTTACTGGTGAAACCGCCGCCGCCACGGCTCAACTCAGCGGCTCCCAGCGTCGTCGCCACCGCTATGATGAAGATTTTCTTGTGGGGCGTATCTGGGACAAAAATCTTGTTCGGAGGCTCAAATCTAATCTCGTAGTCCGCTACCTCCCCTCCCTCGGCCAGCAATACGGCAATGCCCTTGCAGGTGTCACTGGTGCTGCCGCCGCCAACTGCCACCAGGACATCCGGCTGTAATTCCCGGGCAATGGCCGCTGCCTCTTCCAACATCTCCACCGGAGAGTGGGGCACCACGCCGGAGAATAGACCGATACACCGGTCTCCCAGCGCTTCCTGGACCCGCTGCACCACGTTGGAATGCTTCAATATGGTCGGACCGCAAACCACCAGAGCCCGGGAAACACCCAAGTTTTCCAATGACGCGGCCATGCCGGTGATGGTGTCTGGCGCGCAGATAATGTCGTGGTCAACCGTGCTAACGCGGTAGTCCAAAGTTTCCGTGGGAGCCATGGTCTTTACCCCTCAATCTTAAGAAATCAGTTGCTTCATAACCTTAGCGCCTCTATTCAGGCACCCGCCCGATAACTTCGACCTCGATGCGGAATACCGGGTCGGCCAAGCCGGAACACAAGATCAACGTGCTCACCGGCAGAGCGTCATCCGGTATGAACCTGGTCTTGATCTCTCTGTAGGTTGGGATGTCCTCACGATGGGTCATGAAGACGTTCATCTTCAAGATGGAACTCATGTTGCTGCCGGCCGACTCCAAAGCCGCTTGGACGTTCTTGAACGCCTGCACGGCCTGAGCTTCAAAATCGCCCTCGCCGATGGTCTCTCCGGCGCTGTTGCGGGATAGCTGACCAGCCACGTAGACCGTGGTGCCATCTTTGACGACGTGGCTGTAGCCGGACATGTCAGCAAGGGTGGACGGGTTGCTTCGTTCAATCGCCATGGTTGATCTCCTAGGATGACGCCGGCCACGCCTAGAAGTGGCCGGCATTACAATTTTCAGGGCTTAAAGACTAAGCGCGGCCAGACCTGCCTGGGCTATCGACTGGTCGTCGATTCCGCTGGGCAGACCGCCAACGCCAATTGCGCCGACCACCGCTCCATTTTTTAGGACGACAACCCCGCCTGGGATCGCAATCAGTTGGGGGTCGCCAAAGGCTTCAATAGACCGACCTTGGGCAACTAAAGCTTCGGAGAATGCCAGGGTGTCCATTCCACGAATCGCGGCGGTATAGGCCTTACGGAGGGCGAAGGTGGGCCTGAGGCAGCGGTCCATGCGGGCGTAGGCCAGCAAGTTGCCGGCATCGTCAACCACGGCCATGTCCACGTTCTTGCGGTTGGTGTCTTTGTTGTAGTCCGCAATCA
>JAPKDE010000321.1 GCA_028822675.1 Dehalococcoidia bacterium
ACCCCTTATGTAACATTCATTACAAGGAAGAAATATAAACTAATCTGGCATAAGTGTCAAATAGCAGTCAGCATGGTTTTGCTGAAGCTAATTTGTGCCTGTACGATATGCGGTAATTTCCGCTAATTTCAATCGCCCGGAACCGCAAATACAGCCAAGTTTTCTGGAAATGGCCTCGTTGGACCACTAAATTCGCTCGAATTTTGGCCGCTTGTTCGGCTACTAAAACACAGTCCCAGACCAGCCCGATTATTATACCAATTCCTGTCCACCACGCACAGTCAGCAGCCAGTCACAAAAGCGTAATATAGGAAAAAGCAACATCGCACAGAAAAGAATTAGAAAACGCAAATTGAGCGGGTTTGCCAAGTCACAGGCGTGGGGACCAGCCAACTCTAATCCGAATTTTCTTGACACCCTTCAAAATGCTTTGCTAGCATTTCCATCACTATTAGCAGGTGCCAGTATTATCCGGTCGCGAGTGTGGTTGGCGCATCTTGTCTTCTCCTCGCAACACACTTTTTTAACGTGCAGAGTATGGCCCAAAACAACGAGCAATCAAAGGCGAGTTCAACCTCAGGGACCAAACTCCCAGGGATGTTCTCCAGATACAAAAACTCAGTTGAGCAAGAGCTCAATAGGGTTGTCCCTGTGGCCGACAATTCTGAGGCCTACCGCCTATTCCGCTATCATCTTGGGTGGGTTGATCAGCAGGGCGACCCAATGGACACCTCACTAACCCAGGGTAAGGCCCTCCGACCTACCCTATGCCTATTTGCTTGCGAAGCCCTGGCCAGCGACTATGCCAAAGCCCTACCGGCCGCCGCAGCGCTGGAATTGATCCATAACTTCTCGTTGATCCACGACGATATCCAAGACCAGGACGTGGAACGGCGACACCAACCCACCGTTTGGCACCTTTGGGGCATTCCGAAAGCTATGTGGTCTGGCAACGCCATGCAATGCACCGGCGATTTGGCCCTTTTGGATGTGGCCAGCCAACAAGTGTCCCCAGCCACCGCTATTCGCGTTTCTGACATCCTGACTGAAAGTTACCTAGAGATGATTCAAGGTCAGTGCATGGACCTGGATTTTGAGTCACGGACCGACATTAAAGCGGATGAGTACCTCTTTATGATTGCCTGCAAGACCGGGGCTTTGATCCGGTCTGCACTTCAGATTGGAGCGATATTGGCCACAGAAGACAAGGCCACCGTTGACGCATTTGCCGAGTTTGGCAATCATCTGGGCCAGGCTTTTCAGATCAGGGACGATTATTTGGGCATCTGGGGAGACGAGGCCACACTGGGCAAGGCAACCGGCAATGATATCCGCCGTCGCAAGAAGTCTTACCCAGTTGTCTTTGCCTTAGAGCGGGCCTCCGGACGGGCCATGGGCGACCTGCTCCGCATCTACGGACAGGAAGAATTGGAAGAGGACGATGTTCAGCGTGTATTGGCCGTGCTGGACGAAGTTGGCTCCCAGGAACACTCCCAACGCGTGACTGAGGCCGCAGCATCCAGGGCCTTGGAAGCGCTGAAGCCGATCTCTCTGCCCGGGTGGGCTCAGGCGGAAGCCGAAGAACTGGTAGACTTCCTAGCCCGTAGGGAATACTAATTTAGTAACTCTTGAACGGACTCCAAAGTGAGTCCGATTTAGTCCAATTGGAATTCATTGACCGCTGAGGTTTTACGATATGGCTATTACAAAAGAAACTCAGAACGAAAATCAGAATGAAGCGTCGGCTCAGAACAAAGGCAAGAAACGCGCCAAACGACCGTTGGAGCTCTCAGCTAGGCTGGCTGGCTACCTCCTGAAGAATAAGCTCAAGGGTAGGAAGAAATTTCCCTTAGTGACCATGCTTGAGCCGCTGGAGATGTGCAACCTGGCCTGTATCGGTTGTGGACGCATCCGGGAATACAAACCGGTGTTGGACAAGATGATGCCCGTGGAAGAAGCTCTGGCCGCAGTCAGGGAGTCTGGCGCTCCCATAGTGTCCATCGCCGGCGGAGAGCCGACGATCCACCCTCGGATAGATGAGATCATAAATAAATTGATCGAAGAGAAATATTTCATCTATTGCTGCACCAATGGACTCCTGCTAGACCGAGTCATGGACAAGATTCCCCCGTCCAAGTACCTGTGTTGGGTGGTCCATCTGGACGGCATGGAAGAGAAGCACGACGAGTCTGTAGACCGCAAGGGCGTTTTCAAAAAGGCAGTGGACGCAGTGCAATCAGCCCTGGATCGTGGCTACCGAGTCTGCACCAACTCGACGGTGTTCCGGACCAGCGATGTTGGCGACCTGAACGAAATGTTCCGGATGGTCAATGATATGGGGATTGAAGGATCAATGATCTCCCCCGGATTTGATTTTGAAGACGCGCCGGACCAAGAGATG
>JAPKDE010000073.1 GCA_028822675.1 Dehalococcoidia bacterium
GGCCGGGGTAGTCTTTGGTGGGCAGGAACTCGAATCCCTCCGTCATGTTGTCCACGTCATGGATCAGCTTGCCGCGCCGTTCTCTAGGCACGTTTTGCACTCCGGAGATGTTCTTGAAATTGGCTAAGGTCAGTTGGAGCAGAGTCCAAGACATGTTGAACCCAAGTTCAAATGCGCCGCCCTGATACGTCCAGCCGTCGTGGTAGTTTGAAGCTGTGACGGTGGGGGCAATGGTCACTAGATGGGGTGGTCGCGATATCGCCGCCAGCCACTGGGTAGCACCGACGTAGGATGCGCCGTACATGCCTACTTTTCCGGTTGACCAGGTTTGGGAAGCCGCCCATTCCACCGTGTCATACCCGTCATTAATGTCATCGCGGAAGGCGTAAAACTCCCCCTCTGAGGCGTGTCGGCCTCGAGTGTCTTGGATGACCACGGCGAACCCGGCTTTGGCCGCCCTGATGGGATCCAGCATGGTGTTGGTCAGGCTGGTGGACTTGTCGTAGGGCGTCCGTTGCAAGATCGTTGGGAATGGGCCGTCGTTATCCGGCCTATAAATGTCGGCGTACAGGGTCACGCCGTCCCGCATGGCGACGGCGATATTGCTATCAATCTTCAGAGAAATGGAATCCGGCATTATTCCGCTCCTGTATCGGTTGGTCGTCTCGAGGGTTTTAGCCGAGTGCTAACCCTGGAATTGGGGCATCACGTGGGCGGCGAACATCTCCATCTGACGGTAGAAGTCGTCTACTTCCGAGGCTAAGAAGCCCAGGTTTATGTGTTCCACACCGGCGTCAATTCGCTCTTCCACGGCCTTGATGCAGTCTTCCGCGGTACCGGCGATGCACACGGCTTTGGCGATGCTCTCCGCGCTTCGATCCGGAGTGACGTATCTTTCTCCCACGTTGGAAACCGCTAGAGCCATGGCCTTATCACCGTCTGCAGAGATGGCCGTTGGCTGGTTCAGACCCCAGTTGTAGTTGGTCAGGTCTCGCCCCGCTTCGGCGGCATACTGGCGGACCATCTCGTTGCTGGATTTGATGCGGCGCACGGTGAACAGGTAGGGATACCAGCCGTCACCCATCTCACCGGCCCTGCGCATGGCCGCGTCGCTGCGCCCGGACACCCAGATGGGTGGATACGGTTTTTGGGCGGGGAAGGGCAGTAGGGTCACATCATCGAAATCGAAGAAATCGCCGTGGTGAGAGACGTGCTCTTCGGTCCAAAGACGTTTCATTACGTCAATCATCTCGTTGGTGCGCTTGCCCCTGGTATGGATATCAACTCCAACGGCGTCGAACTCAATCTTGGTGCCGCGCTGTCCACTGATGCCAATCCCAAAGTCTAATCGGCCTCCCGATACCTGGTCTACGCTGGCCACCATCTTTGCCAACGTCACCGGGTGGTACAGGGGAGCAACGACGATGCCGGTCATGACGCGTATGTTCCTGGTTGCACCAGCAGCGGCCGCCATGGCCGGTAGGTTCAGCACTGTGGGCCGGGGCGGGTTGCCGTCCATGATGTGCTCGCCCATGGTGACCCGGCCGTAGCCCATTTCTTCGGCTCGGCGGGCGAACTCGGGTACGTCCCAATAGTTGTCCACGGACAGATTCACGCCAAAAGTAATCTTGTTATTAGCCATTATTTCTCGCCCTTAATCTGCGTTTGGGTCCAGACCCAAAGCCACCTGTCCAATCAGTTCGATTGCTTGATTTCGTGCCCAGGGTTGCATGAACTGACCGGCTCGAACGTCGCGGTACAACTTGGCCATCAGGCTGTTGCCGACGTATGCGCCACCGCCATACAGGGTGACTGCACGGTCAACGATATTCGCTGCGGTCTCCATGACGAACTTTTTGGTGCAAGCGCCGTTCTTAATCATCTTGAACGCCATTTCATCGGAGTTATCGATCACACCAACTGGTACGTCGGCTCCGGTCTGGTAGAACTCATCGTAGTAGATGGCGCCGCGACTCAGTATTCCTCGTGCGGCGGCCAGGTCAATCTCATTTTCGGCAACTGTCACTTGGTTCATGGGGTAATCTAGACCGCCGGGCCGACCTTTAATCCTGGACACCGCAAGCTCATGGGCCGTTTCCGCGATCCCCATGAAAATAGACGAAAGACCCATGCTGGAGGACGTGCCCAAAGCCAAGAATTGGGCGTTGAACTTGCCGTATACGCCAATGTCGTCAAACTCGGCATCGCTGACGAAGTAGTCAGTGAAGACCACATCGTGGCTGCCGGACGCGCGCATCCCCAGTCCGTCCCAGTTGTTTTTTATCTCAACACCGGGCCGGTCGACAGGGGCGATGGTCGCTCCCATCCGCTCTTCGCCGGCGTCGTTGACAAACCTAGCCCGGATGGCCAAAACGTCGGCGGCGGGAGAGCCGGTGGCAAAAGTCTTGCTGCCGTTAAACAACCAGCCGCCTTCGGTCTTGGTGGCCAGGGTCTTTGACGTCCTGACGTCTGCGCCCGGTTCCGAGTTGGCAACTGTGATAAAAAGTTCGCCAACGCCAATCTTCTTAAGCATGTCTTCAGACCGCTTTTGTCTCACTTCGTTACCGGAGGCGATGGCAGCCCGGTAGGCCCGTGCGGTACCCAGAGTCCTGGATAGGTGCATGGTGTAGGCCAACGGTGTTGACGCATCGCCCCGACCCAGCCTACTTACAGCCACGACACAATCATGGACTGAAGTAACGCCCAGGCCGCCAAATTCTGTGGGCACTGCGGCGGCGGCGAAACCACTCTTTTTCATGGCGGCAAAGTTCTCAATGGGAAAAGTCCCGTTGCGGTCGTGTTCGAGTGCATTCACAGCGAAATCCGCAGAGTGCTTCTCGGCCATCTCAACCATCTTTTTTCCGGGTTCAGTTAAGGCTTTAAGTTCGAAATCCATCAAATCTCTCCGGCTGATTTCTTTGGGCTGCCCCGGTGTCGGTTCCAGATGGCAGTTCAGGAAAACAATTAGTGTGCCCGGCTTTACCGAGCATCAGATTACTACCTGGGCCTGGGGTAAGCAATTTTAGGGGCCAAACTCGTTCCCAAATAGCGCTGCCAGATTAAAAGACCTAACAAAAAGCGCTGGCCTGTTTGGGCCATTAGGTTGAGCCAAACAGCACTAGGTTAAGTGATTGTTTTAGGGTACGATTTTCGAGACGATTATAGGATAAACAGACGTACAAAGGGTCTGGAGGCGCAGTTGACCGTTAAATTATCTTGCAGGTCTCAGGCGATGGCCGGAAAAACGTGCCTGGTCACCGGCGCAACCTCGGGAATCGGTCGCGTTACTGCCCTTGAATTGGCCCACATGGGAGCTAACGTAGTAATCGTCGGCCGTAACCCTGCCAAGTGCGCCGTAACGGCCATCGACATCCGAGAGGCGACTGGCAATCCGTCGGTGGAATTCCTGGTGGCTGACCTTTCCTCTCAAGACCAGATTCGCTGCCTAGCCAAAGCCTTCAAAGAACGGCACCAGCGGTTGGACGTTCTCGTGAACAATGCCGGGGCAATCTACCTGGGACGGGAAAAAAGCGTTGACGGCATTGAAAAAACCTTTGCCCTGAACCACCTGTCCTATTTCCTGATCACAAACCTGCTGTTGGAAGTGATGAAGGACTCAGCCCCAGCCCGCATCATTAACGTGTCATCCTCCGCCCACAAAGAAGCCCGCCTCAACATGCGTGATATTCACGCTCCCCATCGGTACTTTGGCTGGCGCGCCTACTCCCGGTCCAAGCTCTGTAATGTGCTGTTCACCTACGAACTGGCAAGACGAGTCAGCGGCACCGGGATAACGGTCAACGCACTGCACCCAGGACTGGTGGCAACCAGCTTTTTGACCAACAACGGACTCTTAGGCCGCTTCTGTAATTTCCTTCTTGGCGTGCGGGGTATTAGCGTTGAAGACGGCGCTTCCACATCGATCTACGCCGCTTCATCTCCCGACATGCTCGGACTCACCGGAAAATACATGGTCAAAAAGCGGTCGGTGCATTCCTCCAAGAGCAGCTACGATGAAGAACAGGCCGCCGCCCTCTGGGATCTGAGCGCCCGCCTCACCGGTGTCTCGATAGACACTCTCGAACGCGAACCCGTCGCCGCCTAAATTCCCTTTTCAACCCCCGTTCCGCCTCAAGCAGTCGTCCCTCTGCATCAACTGGCACTCGCCGAATGTTGACAGCCATGGACGACCCTCGCATAATTTCAGCCATCCCCAACATGGAGACTAATTGCTATGGCAGAGAAATTTGACGTTGTTGTCATTGGCGCGGGCGTGATTGGGTGCTCCATCGCCTATTACCTGGCTAAAGAAGGAATCAAAGTAGCCCTTTTAGAGCGTGAATCATTTGGCAGCGGCTCCACCGCCCACGCCACCGGATTCATCAGCCTCCTGGGCACTGAATTCACCCCCGGCGCATCCTTCCAGTTCGGCCTGGATAGCTACAACGCCTTCCCCGGACTGGTGGAAGAACTTGAATCAGCCACCGGTATGGACCTGCTCTACCAGCGGCGACCCTCGCTAAGACTAGCCCTGGAAGAAAGCGAAGAAAAGCTGATCAAAGAGATGATGGTCTGGCAGCAAGAGCATGTTGCCATGCACTGGATCACCGCCGCCGAGGTTCACGAGCTGGAACCACGGCTGACCCAGTCGCTGATCGGCGCGGTCTATGAAGACGAATCAGCCCAGTTGGACAGCTACCGTCTGAATCTGGCCCTGGGCGCAGCAGCCGAGAAGCTGGGCACCCAGACCATCAACCGCAAGGTCACCGGCCTGATTTCTGAAGGTAACCGCATCACCGGAGTCCACACCGACGGCGAAGACGTGCTCTGCGACACAGTGGTGGTTTCCGCCGGTCTGTGGAGTCCCGAATTCCAGAAAGACCTCGAATACCCGATTCCCGTTGGCGCGCTCAAGGGTGAACGAGTTCTCTTGAAATACGCTGGCGACCCATTGCAAGTGTTAATCAGTTCTCCCAAGCGCGGCCACATGATCAGCCGCCTGGACGGCTTCCTGAGTGTGGGCAGCACCGGCGGACGCGACTACGACCAAGACCAGCTCTACCAGGGCGAAGACATGGACCGCGTGACCACCGAAACAGCTCGACTGGAGATCATGCAACGTGCGATCGACGTGTTCCCAGATTTGGAGAACGCAGAATTGGTGGAGCAATTGGCCGGTTCCAGGCCCCTTAGCCCAGACCGTGTGCCAATCATCGGCCCGGTTCCCGGAAAAGAGGGCGTGGTGCTAGCCACCGGACACACCACCAAAGGGATTCACCTGGCCCCCGCCACCGCCCAGGCCGTGACCGAATACATCCAGGGCGGCTGCAAGCGGGTGCCGACTTCCATCGAACTGTTCTTGCCCGCTCGTTTTGCCGACCTGACCAATGCTGACTTCCAGTCTGCGGGTCTCGACGTCGACGAATAACCACCAACACATTTTTTAGTCGCATTTTTGATTTAGGAATTAATAAATGAAACGCGCCATAGAGTTCTACAGCGAGGGATTCAAATTACAGGGGGACGTTTATGTTCCCGACGGGCTGGCCGCCGATGAAACCCGGTCAGGAATTCTGCTTTGTCATGGCTACACAGGAGTGAAAGACCTGTATCTGCCCGACAACGCACGGGTGTTGAACGAAGCCGGTTACGTGGTTATGACCTTTGACTACAAGGGCTGGGGCGAGAGCGAGGGCGTTGCCCCCAACCGCCTGGCCCCCTACAGTCGGGTGGCCGATGTTCAGGCGGCTATGACCTACCTGGGCCTCCAACCTGAGGTGGATGAAGACCGGATCGGCATCTACGGCACCAGTTACGGCGGGGCCACTGTGTCCTGGGTAGGCGCGGTGGATGAACGGGCCAAGGTCATTGTCAGCGTGGTTGGTATCGGCCACGGCGCACGTTGGATGAGCCGTGTGCGCCGCATGGACGAATGGTTCGACCTGCTGGATCACTCCAAGGCGGACCGTGAACAGCGAGTGCTAACTGGAAAGTCCGAGATGGTGGAGCGGGCAGACATACTGCTGCCAGACCGCCAGTCGGCCGACCTAGCCGCTGCCGCCCGCAAGCTCAATCCTGCCGCAGTTAATACCATCCCCGTGGAATACGTGGATGACACCATTGGCTTTAACCCGGAGTGGGTCGTGGGCCACATCTCGCCCAGGCCCATCCTGTTCATCACCAGCGTCGATGACCGTCTGGTGCCGCCTGAGGAGTCGGAACAACTCTACGCCAACGCTGGCGAGCCTAAGAAGCTGGTCGTCCTGAAAGGCGTCGGCCACTATGAAGTCTACGCCGAACCGGCATTCACTCAGGTTATGGACGAGACTCTGGCCTGGTACCAGAAATACCTACCGGCCAAGGCTTAGTTGCGAGTTCAATATCTAGAAAATCAAAAACACAGTGGAAGGAACCATGGCTATCTTGCACCAAAGGATTTTCCAAGCCAAACCCGGTCAAGCAGCACCGTTGGTTGAACATTTTAAGTCGGCTATCGAACAGATGAGCAACTACGGTATAGCTTGGGAGACTCGGATCTACACTGACTACTACAGCGGGCGTTCAGACCGTGTCATGGTTGAGTGGGTGTTGGAAAACGTGGGCGACATCGATGCCGACCTCGCTACGGTGATGGGGATACCAGAAGCAGCGGACTTTTTCGGAGGATGGATGGGGCAGATGAATGACATGATCGTCCACTCCGACGCGGATAACTGGACCATCATCGAGTAGGTAAATTTGGTTCAGGTGTCCGGCGGGGTTCCGTGTTCAGATGTTCCGGTTTATTCCGCTAACGATGCTATAACAAACTTCCAGCGTCGGAACGGGAACGCCCAGTTTCTTGGCCTCAGCGACCGCGTAGCCCAGCGTTTCATCGATCTCGAGCTTACGTCCCCGCTCTAGGTCTAGGAGAGATGACCACCGGTGGTTCGGGGCATTCTTGGCAAATTGAATGCCCATCTCCCGTAACACGGACACGGCTTCTTCTTCCGGTCCGCTGAGTATGGCCTCAACTAGAAACGGTCCTCGGTCCACGAGTGGAATACTCTTTTCGGCGGCGATATTCCCGACCTCGCGCAGGATTCGTGCGAAGATAAGGGCGCAATCTGGGTCTGAGAAGAATTTGTGGGATTCCAGCCTCATCGTCACCGCCAACGGCATGCCGGCGGCCCACGCAGCGAATTTTGACCATTGCAACGACCGTATGTTGGGCGCGGCCTCAGAATTTATCCCTGAACCCTGGAGCATTGAGACCAGGGCTTGGACTCGGTCAGAAACCCCGGTCGGCAATTCCCCGATCGCGAAACCGCCATTCACAGTGAACTGCACATCACCATTGGCCTGGACTTCGCCGCTGAAAGCGGGGGATGAGCCCACGGTATTGGACTGACCAAAAACCGATGCCAGGCTCTCATCAGATTGAACCCCGTTCTGAACGGATAGGACACTGGAAAATTTGATGTGCGCCACGCTGGCAAGGGCTTCTTCCAAGTGATAAGTCTTGACGGCCACCATCAAGACATCAGCGTGGGTGATCTCCTTTGGCTCCGTACTGATGGTGCACGGTGTGTTGAAGTCAGCTACGCCGGTAATCGTGATGCCATTCTTTACCAGGAACTTGGCTCTATCCCCTCTGGCAACCAGAGTGACATCTTCCCCAGCTTGGGAAAGGTGACCGGCTATGATTGACCCCAACCCTCCGGCTCCCAAAACGATAACTTTCATGAGAGAACCCCCCCAAGGCCTAAATGTTTCTACGCCATAACGTCTTTGTTCACTTGGTCGAAGACCTTGTCCATGATTCCAAGTAGGTCATCTACTTCGCCTCTTGTGATGCAGAGGGGTGGCGCGACGTTCATGCGGTCACCGCCTCTTAATAACAGGCCGTTCTCTGCGAAGCCAGAAGTGATTCGGTTGGCCAGGTCGGCCTCAGGTGGGAAGTACTCTTTGGTTTCGCGGTCAGCCACAATCTCCACACCGCAGAACAACCCCAGACCACGGACATCGCCAATCATCTGGTACTTCTCTTTCATCTCTTTTAGGCCGTCTAGTAGGTAGGTGCCCATGGTGGCGGCATTTTCAACCATGCCCTCGTTCTCCATGATCTCAATGTTCTTGAGGGCAGCGGCGGCGGCCACTGGGTGTCCGCCAAAGGTAATTACGTGCTTGAAAGACGCCTTGGGGCTGCCGATAAAGGCGTCGGAAATCTCGCCCCGGGTAATGCAGCCGCCCATGGGAATGTAGCCGCTGGTCAGACCCTTCGCCACTGTCATCATGTCGGGAACCACGCCCCAATGCTCCGTGGCAAACATCTTGCCGGTGCGGCCAAACCCCGTGATAACTTCGTCGGCGATCAGCAGTACCCCATACTTGTCGCAAATCTCCCGTAGCCTGGGCCAGTAGTTGTCGCCTGGGACCACACAACCTAGAGGGCTGGAGATGGGCTCTGCGAACACGGCGGCAATGGTCTCCGGGTCTTGGAACTTGATCATCTCCTCCACGGCATTGACGCAGAGTTCAGCGCATTCCTCAGGGGTCTTGCCGCCATATTCACAGCGGTAGGGTAGTGGCTGGGGGACGTGGAACACGCCGGGCATGAACGGTTCGTAGTCTAATTTCGGGTAGAGATGAGAGCCGCCCAGAGCCATCGCGCCCATAGTTGCGCCGTGGTATGAACCCTTGCGGCTGATAAACTTTGTCCGGTTGGGTTCCCCAACTCGTTTGAAATAGGCGCGGGAGAGTTTTAGGGCAGTCTCAATAGCCTCAGAGCCGCCGCTGGTGAAGAAAGAGCGAGTCATATCTCCCGGCGCAATCTGGGATATCTTTTCGGCCAATCTGATGGTCGGTTCGGTAGTTGTCCCGAGGGGCATGTAGGTCAGCTTCAGCATCTGCTCGTAGGCGGCGTCGGCAATCTCTTTTCGGCCGTAGCCCACATTCTTCAGCCACAAACCCGACATGCCATCAATAGACGTCTTGCCGTTGGCGTCGGTTACGTGTACGCCCTCGCCACTGACAAAAATGGCCGGGTCTCCCTTTTCAGCCATATCGGCCGGTTCCCGTAGATAGACCCAGAGATGCTCCAGGGCCGATTCTTGCAGGGCTTTTACTTCATCGGACGAGTGCGTAGTCATCAGGGCTCCTTAATTTATCTGTTAGCTGACAGCGTCAGCGTTTAGCTTTGGACTGCGGGTAGGACAACTTCTGCCAGCATCTCCATGATGGGCCTAAGTTGGTCTTGGTCTCGGGTGTTTGGTGAAACGACCAGGCGTTCCAGGCCCATTTCTGCGTATTTCAGAGAGCGTTCGATAATCTCTTCTGGTTCTTCACCCAGTGAATACCGGTTGTGGTTGTGAGTGTCGCCTATGGCCGCGCTGACTGACACGCCGATCTCCGACGGGTCACGCCCGGCTTTGACCGCCTGCTCTTTTAGATATTCCATACCCTCCGCCAAAGCCTCGGGTGCCAGGGCGGTTGGGTGCCAGACAGTGCCAACACGGGCGGCGCGTCGGATGGCGGCTCTGCTGGTGCCACCAATGATGATCGGTATATACGGCTTCTGGACTGGCTTGGGCGTGAACTTCATTCCCGAAAACTGGGTGTACTTGCCGTCAAAGACGGGGTCTTCCTTGGTCCACAGCTCAATCATGACATCCAGCATCTCATCGCTGATGGCACCCCGCTCCGCGTAAGGGCTGCCCATAGCCTCGAGTTCTTCCTCGATCACGCCGACGCCAACTCCCAGCATCAACCGGCCACCGGACAAAACGTCCAGGGTGGAGGCGACTTTGGCTAGGCGGATGGGGTTGTGATAGGGGAGCACTAAAACGCTGGTGCCCAGACCAATGGTGGAAGTCATGGCTGCCACGTAGGTCAGCACCGTCAACGGTTCGTAGTAGGGCTTGGAGCCGATGCGTTCGTAGACGTAGCTGACGTTGAACACGTGCTCGCTAGCCCACACGGAGTCGAATCCCAGTTCTTCGGCCCTGACCGCAAGGTCAATGACACCCTGAACGTCTTCCATACCCTGGTTGTTGGATAGCGAGTAACCGATCTTCAAATGAGGCTCCCAGTAGTTAATCTTGCTTTTGTCTATCTAAGCCGCAGGCTTGAATATAAAGAACATCGCACCCTGCGGGTCCATCAATTCGACGAAACGGCTGATATCCCTGCCCACGGAGGGGTTGTTTGCCGGCGTCATCTGCATCGCTCGACGCGGAATTTCGTCTTGGATGTGCCAATACTGAAAGGCACGGGACTAAGTTTACATCCGTAGCCAATCGCCGACAAATTTCGTGACCCGGCCCTCTTCCGGTTGAAGCCCAATCACGATTGAGCTAAGCTGACCGTAATAAGCCCTGATTCAAATCGGGGCTACGACAACGGAGTAACCAAATGGTCACCACGGCAGCGGCAAGGGTCCACGCATCAGAACGAGACGATATTGAGAGCGCGCTGAAACGTAGGGTCTCCGGCGAGGTCAAGTTTGACCCATTCACCAGAGTCCTCTACAGCACCGATGCCAGCATCTATCAGATGGAGCCGGTGGGCGTGGTCATCCCTCGCAATGTGGAAGATGTCCTGGCCGTGATTCAGGTGGCGAATGAGACAGGTGTGCCGGTGCTACCCAGAGCCGGTGGCACCAGCCTGGCCGGACAAACCGCCGCCCTTGACCGTGCACATGACGTCGTACTGCCCATCCCGATTAGCGGCCTGGAAC
>JAPKDE010000322.1 GCA_028822675.1 Dehalococcoidia bacterium
CACTCACCGCTGTCAACGGCCTTTATCGGAAAAGCGGTAGGCCCATCTAGACCCGCATATTTCTTGACTGGACGAGGGCTGGAATTCTTTGAATTAATCGGTTTGGCTAAGTGGTTGGCGTGGGGATTTCCGGCTCTGTGACCTCATCTACAATCGGCGTTAGGTGGCTGCTCAGATTGCGAACCGTGCTGTTCGCCGCGCCCGAACCCAGGGCAAATAAAGCGACTGCTAGACCGCCGACTGCAATGGCGATGGGGGCGGTGAATATGCTGGTCAACACGCTGGCCTGCATACCGCCAAGGGGCATGATGCTCCAGGTCATTCCATAGAACCCCATGACCCGTCCCCTCATCCGATCCGGGACCATGATTTGCAAGGAACTCTGGATGGAAATCATGTAAACCGAGTTGCAGATGCCCATGATGAACATCAGGGCCATGGCCAACTCCAAAGAGCCCACGTACTCCGACGTTAAAGCAAAGGCCGCGACCGCCAGTCCAAACAACACCGCGCCGCCAATGATTGCCCATCCCCGGTTGGGCACACTGCCTCTAGCGCCCATCCAAAGTGTGTTCACCAATGCACCGGCCCCGGTCATGCCCAGCAAAATACCCTGACCCTTGGCCCCAACCTCCAATATGTCCACCGCAAAGATCGGCATCAACATAACGTAGGCCATGCCGAAGAAACTGTTGAAGAAGGTCATCCCGATCAGGAACGAGAATATGGAATTGACCCGGATGAATTGCAGGCCTTCTTTGATGTCTTGAATTGGATTGCCCAGCGCTCCTCTCGGAATTGGCGGAATCTCGAGACGGGCCATCACTACTGCCAACACGACAAATCCGGATCCAGCTATATACATGGCGGATTCAGTGTTGATCAGGTCAATGAGGATTCCGGCAATTCCAGGGGCGATAATCCGCGTGCCCTGCCAGATGACGGAGTTCATTGCCACCGCACTCATCATGACCTTGCGGTCTATCAGGTGAGGATACAGCGCCTGTCTGGCCGGGTTATCAAAAGCCTCAACACCTCCGGCCAGCAGCGCGATAGCCAGAACATGCCAAGTTTCCACCCAGCCCAGCAAGGTCAGCGTGGCCAACAAGAAGATGAGGCTGCCGGTGGTCAATTGGGTGGCAATGATCAGCCGACGTTTGTCCAATCGGTCGGCAAAGACGCCGCCAAATAGGTTGAAGAAGATGGCCGGGATGGCGTTGGCCGCCCCCACCAGGCCCAAGGACCAGGGAGAGCCAGTAATCTCGTAGATCAGCCAGCCTTGCCCAACACGAAACATCTGGAAGCCGCTGACAGATGCCAGCAGACCGAACCAATAGGCACGGTAGGCGGGATAACGGAGCGCGGGCGGAATTCCGAACCCGGTGCGCTCCTCGCTCGGCCCGGTTTGCTCAGCAGGCTCAATCGGTTCGGCAGTCTCGGTCGAACCGTCATTTGGAGTCGATGGTTGCAACACGTCCTCAGGTTGACCTGTGGGATTTGCCGTCTAACGAAATGCTCTGGCTTATTTGGGCTAGTTGATTACCGGCCAAATACTAACAGCGGTTCCAGCGGGTGCCAAGCAAAAAAAGACCCCCAGATTTTATGGGGGTCTTTTTTTGCCTGGACAGTTTTCAGTCTCAACCCGTCTGGTGGGTTGTGGGTTTCGCTTTTTACGAATGTTTGAGTCGTTGGCCTGTCTTGCTTAGATTGCGCTTTTGCCTGTCGCTTTTAAATAGCGGAGGCTGGTTGGTGCTGAGGGGTCAACATTTGATCCAAGATACGCTGCATGGCCATGGTGTGGCTGCAAATTTCTCTAGTGGCGAAGAAACGGCATTCGCATCGCCAGGCACCGTCTGAAAATTGGACATCGTAATTGTCGTGGTTGCCCTTAAAAGTGGCTGCGAAGCTGGTGATGTTCACCCGGTCTTTTTGCTCTGCGTACTGTTTCGCCTTTTCAATCTTGCCGATAATGCTGGAGTCCATCTACACCTCCTACCTGATCGACAGTGAACACGTTTGGGGACCGAAAATTCATGTCCACCAATTGAATTCTACGGGCCAAAATTGGCCTGGTCAAGCGAGATTATGGCAACGTAACACCAATTTTAGAGGGCTTTATAGCACTCAAAAAATCCCGCTGGCAGCACCCATAACCGTTGACCTCCAATGCCTGGTCAAATACAATTCAATTCAACCCCAAAAGAGAGCGAATTCCGTAACTTTGACCTCCGTTTTTCGATGGCACCACAGGTTTATTCGGGTTTGGGTCTCCAGGAAATTCAGCTAGATTTTTTCCAGAAACCTGGGAAACCAATCGATAAATAAGCATATAAAGGGAAACCCATGAACGGCGACCAGATCAGGGATTCATTCATCAAGTTTTTTGAAAGCAA
>JAPKDE010000074.1 GCA_028822675.1 Dehalococcoidia bacterium
GCAGGGCGAACATCAGCAGCATGACCTTTGGGCTGCGGACCATGAGTGAGGTTCCAGTTCTACGAAGAACCACACCGTCCACCAAGAAGATGAAGCCAATCCACAAGGGGAAGAAGAGATTCTGGCTGGTCTGTTGTGAAAGAGGCCAGGCTATTCCAATCAGAATGAGGCCCAGCAAACCTCGGTAGGGGAGTAGGTAGCGTTGCAGAGGCTTTTTCCGGAGGGGAATACGCCGTACGGGCAACCGTTCATCGCGGATGATTACAAGACCATGCAGCGATGCTTTTACATCGAAATTACTTAACACCAAGCTAATTTCTCACATCGTCAGAAAAAGGGCAATCTGTTGCGACAAGAGTATCGGGAGCTATTTGCAGGTTTCTAGATATTGGGCTTGCGGGTATGCCAATCAGTAGCCTGTTCGTAAGAATGCCCGACACGGAATACGGTACTTTCATCAAAGGGTCGCCCCGCCAATTGCAGGCCGATGGGCAGACCAGTAGCGGTAAAGCCACAGGGGACGCTCAGGGCGGGGACGTTGGCCAGGCTAAAGGTGGTGGCCAATAACCAGGGCGTCCGGCTGACCTTTGCCTTGCTGTCGATCACCGGGTCGGGTTCCAGCAGTTGGGCGGCGACACCGTTACTTGGCGTCAACAGAATATCCACGCTGCCAAAGGCCTCTAATACCTGGTCACGCAAGAGAGACCTGAGTCGCAATCCTTTGTAGTAGGCCGACGCCGGCATGATGGCACCGACCAGATAACCGATGCGATTGTCGTGGGCAAGCTCACTGGGCCGATTCCTGAGTAGTTCCCCGTGGGTGATTGGAGCTTCTACTCTGATAGCTCCGTTGATGGCTCCAGCGTTGGCGGTCAAGGGGATGGACAACTCCTCTACCTGAGCGCCCAAGTCTTTCAGCGTGGCAACGGCGTCCAAAACCGACTGTCGTATTTCCTCTTCCACGACATCGGCATAGAGCATCTCTTTAATGATTCCAATCTTAAGACCCTTAATTTCTCCGGTCAGAGCGGCTTGGTAGTCGGGCACCGGCTCAGTGCTGCTCATCTTGTCTTTGGGGTCTCGACCGGCAATGCTTGCCAGGGTCATGGCGCAGTCAGCAACCGTCCTCGCCATCGGGCCGACGGTGTCCATGGAGCGAACACCGGGCATCACTCCGTAGCGACTGACCCTACCATAAGTGGGACGGAGGCCCGCCAGGCCGCACCACGCGGCCGGTAAACGCACCGAACCACCGGTGTCCTCGCCCAATGCGGACCCGCAGAGAAACGCCGCTGTGGCCGCCCCTGAGCCACTGCTGGAGCCGCCGGTTGATCGATCCAAGTCCCAGGGGTTGCGTGGCGGATCAAACTGATGCGATAGCGCAGTGGTGGCGAACTCGGTCATGTTTAGTTTGCCCAGCAACACGGCCCCGGCAGCTTTCAGGTTGGTAATCACCGTGGCATCTTCGGTCGGAATATTATTGTTGAAGACCGGAGAGCCGCCCGTGGTCAAGATTCCCGCCGTCTGTATCTGGTCTTTCACAGCAATGGGCACACCGTGCATTGGCCCTCGGTGATTACCTTGGAGAATCTCCTGCTCTGCCGATTTGGCTGTTTGCAGCGCTTCTTCGGCGGTGACGGTCACGTAGGCGTGGAGACGGCTGTCTATGGACTCGATACGCTCCAGATACGCCTCAGTCGCCTCTACAGGTGAAACCTCTTTTCTGGCCATCAGATTGGACAGTTCCAAAATGCTGAGAAATGGTAAATCGGTTTTGTTCATGGAACCCCGTCAAGAAGAGCGTTGGTACGCCTGGGTTTGGCCCTTAGTTGCGCACGGTATAATACTCCATCTCAAGGTTCCAATTCCGGATAATCCAACGATTAAGACTGCCGATGGGGGAAGATAATGTCAGACGCTACAGTAAAATTTGAAAATGCCCGCTTCATCATCACCATGGATCCTCAGCGGCGGATTATCGCCAATGGTTCCGTGGTAGTCCAAGGCCACCGCATCCTCCAGGTGGGCAAGGCTGATGAACTAGCCCAGGTCGAGGCCGACCGCGTGGTCGATGCCACTGACATGGTGGTTACGCCGGGTTTTGTCAACGGGCACATGCACATCAGCTACGCCCACGCCACCAGGGGAATCTTCCCCGACGACCTGGGCTCGGCTTACCTGCCCAACGTGTTCAAACTTCAGGCAATCATGACTGAAGAGGAGGAATACCACACCAGCCTCCTGGCGATCACTGAACTTTTGAAGAACGGCACCACCACTTTTATGGACCCCGGCAGCACGAAATACATCGACCGATGCCTGGACGCCTACAAACAGGCCGGTTGCCGAATCATCACCGGCACTCACGTAACTGACAAACCCGGGCCGCTGGGATTGCCGGTTTCCACTACGGCTGATGCCATTGAGACCGTTGAATCCACCATCAAGAAATTTGATGGGCAGTTGGACGGCCGCGTCAGCGCTTGGGCGATGCCCTTTGCCCCAAGTATGTGCACCGATGAACTGCTGCTCGCGTGCAAACGCTTGGCCGACCAGTACGGCACGGGGATGACTCTGCACTACAACAATGGTCAAAACTATGTGGATTCCAGCGTCAAAGAATCCGGGATGCGACCAACCCAGTACCTGGAAAAGCTGGGCATCTTGGGTGACAACCTAACGCTAGCCCACATGCTGGGTCAGGACGAAAGCGAGATTGAAGTGCTGGCCCGCACCGGAACCAGAGCGGTTGTTGTGCCCACCGCTGCCGTAAAAGGCGGGGCCGGCATGACCCACACCGGGCTGCTGCCAGAGATGCTGGATGCGGGAATGGCAGTGGGACTGGCGACCGACGCCGGGAATAACTCCAACTTAGTGGAGACCAACCGCGCCATGTACCTGATTGCGGTGCTGTACAAAGACGCCCGTCAGGACTCCAAGGCCATTCCCGCTGAAACAGCCCTTGAGATGGCGACTATTCAAGGAGCAGAAGCGCTGGGTTTGGCTGCCGAGGTTGGCTCGCTAGAAGTTGGCAAGAAGGCCGACTTGGTGCTGTATGACACCCGGAATGTGGAATGGCAGACCCTGTTTAATCCGGTGAACAACCTGGTCTACAATGCCGATGGTCGCAGCGTCCATATGGTGATGGTGGATGGAAAGATCGTGGTGGAAGACCACAAACCACTGTTCGTTGACGAGTGGGCGTTGATCCAAAAAGTCCAGGGCATCGGCGAGGATATGCTGGCCCGAATTGGCCTTTCATTTCCACCCCGTTGGCCAATAATCTAGTCAGCCCGGCCATCAGGCAAAAAGATAATTCAGGGGAGAGATACCAATGTCCCAACTAGTTTTCATCCACGGACCTGGCGCCGGCAGTTGCTCGGCAGGTTATAGGTACCAGAAAGAACATTTCCCCAACTGCCTTACGCCAGACCTACCCGGACACCCCGACGGCGACTCGATGGACACCGTAGAGGAATATACCGAGTGGCTGCACGGTTACCTGCACCAACAAGGCCACACGTCTGACCTGGTACTCTCCGGGTTTACCCTGGGAGCCTGTGTGGCCCTTCAATACGCGCTGGACTACCCAGACGAGGTTGCTGGTTTGCTGTTGATGACCATCGCCATGCGGCCCAAAGTACGGGCACCAGGCAGTTTGGAATTTCGCTTGAACGCGGCAAAGGATGAGAAGGTCCACGAGGAGTGGCTGGACGCTATGCGCCACTCGATGATGTTCATCGAATCAAGCTTGCGCGAACAGCTAATCGAGTGCCACCGGATAGTCGGCCCCATATCCCAATACAACGACCTGGTGACCATCGATAATTTTGACGTGCAGGACCGCATCGCTGAATTAAAAGCGCCGCTGGTGTTGGTGCGAGGGCTGGACGACCCCGGCAAGCCCGACGAGTACGAACTGGAGATACACGAGGCAGTGCCCGGATCCAAGTACATCAAGCTGGAGCAGGCTGGCCACTTCCCAATGGCCGAGCGGCCCGACGACATCAACAAGCTGATCGAAGAATTAATGGCCTAAGTTAAGACTACGAGTCTTCAGAGGAAAACAATGACCAACAAGATAGGGTTCATCGGCCTGGGCCGCATGGGCCTGCCCATGAGCTACAACCTGCTGAAGGCGGGATTCGACCTGACCGTCCACAATCGCAGCCAGCCCAAGGTGCTTCAAATCGCTGCCGCTGGGGCAACCTCTGCCGGCTCCACCGCCGAGATAACACAACAGTGCGACATTATCTTGGCCTGCCTGCCGGACATCGCCACCGCTGAAGCAGTGTTGCTGGGCCCCGACGGGGTCATAGCCAACGCCCGGCCCGGACAGGTGATCGTGGATCACAGCACGGTTGGAATCAACACGTCCAAGGCGTGTGCAGAAGCGGCCGAGGCAAAAGGGGCGATGTTTCTAGACGCTCCCATCAGTGGCGGCACGGAGCGCGCTGAGAATGCAACCTTGGTAATCATGGCTGGCGGGCCCAAAGAGGCGTTTGATGCTGCATCCAGTGTCTTCGACGCCATGGGTGGCACCGTTAGGCATACCGGTCCTACGGGGACCGGCACCACGGTCAAGCTGGTGAACCAATTGCTGGTGGGCGTCCACACATTGGCCGCAGCCGAAGCCATGCTCATGGGCGTCAAGTCTGGGGCTGATCCAGCGTTGGTCTATGAGTTGGTCAGCTCGGGCTGGGGGCAGAGTTTTATGCTTGACCGGAACGCACCGGTGATGCTGGATCAGACCTACGAGGATGCCCGTGCGCCGGTGAAGACCATCTTGAAAGACCTGGGTCTGATACAGGAACTGGCCCGGAGCATCGACACCCCAACTCCGGCTGGTGACGTAGCCTACAAGCTATTCACCCAGGCCGCTGAAGCTGGGTATGCCGAGTTGGACATGCCAGGCGTGGCCCGGCTATTGGAAAAAGAAGCCGGAGTGGAAATAAAGCGGAAATCCGCAAAATAACTGCCTTAGGGATTGTTCCCTAAGGCAGCGTGTCGAAAATCTCTGCCATGCGGCGAACCCGCTCCGGGTCCACTTTGTTGTTGACGTTGCCGCCCTCTTTCAGGCTGGTACCGATAATTGCGCCGTCGGAGTGTTCAATCACACGCCAGATATTCTTCTCGGTCACACCGCTACCCACCAGCACTACGCCATCTGGCATGGCGCGGCGCACCACTGAAACATCAAAGCTGGCTGTTTCCAGACCGGTAGCTGCTCCGGACACGATCAGCCCATCAGCCAAGCCTCGCTGTGCAGTCTCCCGGGACATCAGCCCAAGGTCAACCGAGCCCAGCGGAACCGCGTGCTTAACTAAAACGTCAGCCAGAACCTTAATGTCAGCGCCCAGGTCTTTGCGGTGGCGCATGGTCTGGTAGGCTTCGCCCTCGATCAGGCCTTCTTCCGCAGCCATCACACCGTAGTGAACGTTTACACGGATGAACTTGGCACCGGTGACCGCCGCGATTCCCAGGGCAGACAAGGCGTCGTTTCGCAGCATATTGATGCCTACGGGGATGTTGACCACCTCTTCCACCCGCTCCACCGCCACAGTCATTCCGGAGATGGTCTCGGGGTCTAGCCGGCCGGTGCGGAACGGAACGTCGCCAAAGTTCTCAACGATGATCCCGTTCACACCACCCTGCTCCAGGATGTTGGCCTCTTCCTCGGCCCGGTCAATCACCTCGCGCATGCTGCCACCCCACCGTGGGGAACCGGGCAGGGGCAGTAGATGGACCACACCGATAAATGCCTTGGAAACGCCAAAAAGATCACGGCTCATTGTTTACTTTTTCAACTCCAGAATTTGGGACAACTTAGACTCTATCTCAACCAGGTCATTTGGGGAAACAATCCCCATCTTCCGTTCAATCATGTTTTGTTTGATCGTCCTCACGATTCCAGTGGTTACTGACGGAAACAAAAGCCCGGCTGCTTCCCAATCGAACATCAAATGGTCACCTTTCAGCAGTCGACGGGTGTTGCTGGTAATGGCGGCAACAATCACTTCCTGTCGTCCCTCCATGTATCGTTCGGAACTAAGGAGCAGCACCGGCCTACGTTTGCTGGCGGTCTTGTCCGAAAACACGAAATTCACCAGAACGATATCTCCGCGTCTATAACTGGTCGTAAGCAGCATCTTGGTCGTTATCCCACAACTCAGCCAGCACCGGGTCTTCTGCGGCGGATAGCTCTGTCAATCCTGAATGGTCGTTGCGGTGCATGGGTGAATCCAAGTCCGTCCGCCGGATCCTGTGGTGCCCTCCGCGGCCAACCCGGTAAGCGATCATTTCGCCGTCATGAATCAATTGCTGGACCGTGCGTTTGGAGACAGAGAGATAGGTGGCTGCTTCAGTCACGGAATACCATTCTTTTTCCGGGGCATTGGAAACCTTGCAATAGAATGCAACATCAGAAATTTGCGTCTTGGTGATCACGCCCAATGCCTCCAGTTCTAATAACCCACCATCAAGATCAGACCTGTGAAGTTGGGTCTTTTCTTGCAACTGGAAATAACCTATCGGTGGGTCAATTGGAATGGCCTCTAGTATTCGCCGTTGCAAAAGGATGGAGGCCAAATATTGTTGTGTCATTGCCTTGCCTGTTTTTACACTTAATACATGTAATTGCGCGTTTTTCTATATATTGCGTAAATATGATACCACCCCAGCAAACTCACTGAAAGGGCTGAGATTGTCATAACGATGTTACAATGTGGGTCGATATTTGGGTGAGTGGTGGAGTTGTATGCCCCAGGATTTTATCCACGTTAAAGGCGCCCGCGAGCACAACCTCAAGAATATAGAAATTACCATCCCGCGCGACAAGCTGGTGGTAATTACTGGAGTATCCGGTTCCGGCAAGAGTTCCCTGGCTTTTGACACCATCTACGCAGAGGGTCAACGCCGTTATGTAGAGTCGCTTTCCGCCTACGCCCGGCAGTTTCTGGGCCGGATGGATAAGCCGGATGTTGACTACATAGAAGGCCTTTCACCGGCCATTTCCATTGACCAGAAAGGCGTCTCCCACAACCCCCGCTCCACGGTGGGCACGGTCACAGAGATATACGACTACCTGCGTTTACTCTTCGCCAGAGTGGGCCTGCCCCATTGCCCCAAGTGCGGTCGACCGGTAGAACGGCAGACAATCTCCCAGATCGTAGACTCCATCATGAAGCTGGAAGAGGGCAGCCGCATCACGTTGATGGCGCCCAAGATTCGCCGCAAAAAGGGCGAACATAAAGACGTTTTCGAAAGCGCCCGCCAATCCGGGTTTGTCCGCGTCCGCGTCAACGGCGACATCCTCATGCTTGAGGAGATGGGCGGTCTGGAACTGGACCGGAAGAAATGGCATTACATAGAGTTGGTTGTTGACCGGCTGATTATCAGGCCGAAAACAGAAATCAGCCGCGTAGCCGAATCTGTTGAGACGGCTCTCCGTGAGGGTGATGGTGTGGTTGAAGCCCACATTGAGGGCGGCGAAACACTGGTCTTCTCCGAACAATTTGCCTGCACCAAGTGCAACACCAGCCTGCCGGAGATCGAGCCTCGAACATTCAGTTTCAACAGCCCCCACGGCGCGTGCAGCGATTGCACCGGTCTGGGCTTCAAACTGAGTCTAGACCCCAACCTGATCATCTCCAATAAAGAGCTTTCGCTGTCCCAGGGTGCCATCGCTCCGTGGACCAGGGGCGGTCCGTCCAGTAGCTGGTACATCAGCCTGATGGAGTCGGTGGCCAAAGCCAACGGCTTCTCATCCACCACTCCGGTCAAAGAACTTAGCCAAAAACAAATTGACCTGATCCTCTATGGAAATGATGAAAAGAAGGTCACCGTGCGGCACCGCACTGGCCGCGGTCAGACCTACGAGTGGGACACCAACTTTGAGGGTGTCATTCCCAACCTGGAGCGACGTTACAAAAAGACCGAGTCTGATTACATGCGTACCCAGATCGAGCGCTATATGTCGGCCCGTCCTTGCCCATCCTGTGACGGCAAGCGTCTGCGTCCGGAGGCTCTGGCAGTTCAGGTCTGTGGTTTGAGCATCATGGACGTTTGCGCCAAGAACATTGGCCAGGCAGCGGAATGGATTAGAGACATCGACCCGGACGCTACCGGCCCCCATACCAACCAGGTCTTGACCACTAGAGAGAAGACCATTGCCAACCAAGTCTTGAAAGAGATTGAGGGGCGGGTCAATTTCCTGGAGGGTATTGGCCTGGATTACGTGACCATGGACCGCACAGCCCGGACCCTTTCCGGCGGTGAGGCCCAGCGGGTCCGCCTGGCCACGCAGATCGGTTCCGGTCTGACCGGGGTGCTCTACGTTTGCGATGAGCCCACGGTGGGGCTGCACCCCCATGATGACCACCGGCTGATCAACACCCTGCTGCGCCTAAAAGACTTGGGCAACACCGTAATTGTTGTCGAGCATGACGAAGCCATGATGCGGGCGGCAGATTTCATAGCCGACCTTGGCCCCGGAGCCGGAGAGCATGGCGGAGAAGTGGTTGCCACCGGCACCGTTGCCGAGATCGAAGCAAATCCAGATTCCCTGACCGGCGCCTATCTAAGTGGCCGCAAGGTCGTTCCCTATCCCGAGAAACGGCGCAAAGGGAACGGGCAGTCTATAAAGATCAAAGGCGCTAAAGAGAATAATCTCAAGAACATAGACGTAACTTTCCCGCTGGGTCGGCTGGTCAGCGTTACCGGCGTTTCAGGTTCTGGCAAGAGTAGCTTGGTCTACGAGATTCTTTATAAGAAGCTGAACCAAGTCATCAACAAGGGGCGTGACCTGCCCGGTGAGCACCGAGATATAGTTGGTGTTGAGGGCGTGGATAAGGTCGTTAATATCGACCAGTCACCCATCGGACGGACGCCGCGGAGTAACCCGGCCACCTACACCGGGGCCTTCACTCCCATCCGAGACCTGTTTGCCAGTTTGCCGGAGGCCAAGGTTCGGGGCTATGCGGCGGGCCGGTTCTCATTCAACGTCAAGGGCGGCCGCTGTGAGGCCTGCCAGGGAGAAGGCTACAACCAGATTGAAATGCAATTCCTTCCCGACGTCACGGTCCCCTGCGAGATTTGCCAGGGAGCTAGGTATAACCGAGAAGCACTGGAAGTAACCCTACGGGGTAAGAACATCGCTGAAATCCTGGATATGACCGTGTCTCAGGCGCTGGAGTTTTTCATAAACTTCCCGCGCATCAAGCCTAAGTTGGAGACGATGTGCGACGTGGGCCTGGGCTACATCAAGTTGGGTCAGCCTGCCACCACACTTTCCGGAGGCGAAGCCCAACGGGTGAAACTGGCAACAGAGTTATCAAAACGGGCCACCGGCAAGACCATCTATCTGTTGGACGAACCCACCACCGGGCTGTCTTTCTCAGACACCGCCGCGCTGCTGGGAGTGTTGCACCGGCTGGTTGACACTGGCAACACTGTAATCTTGATTGAACACAACCTGGACGTGATCAAGAACTCAGACTGGTTGCTTGACCTTGGCCCTGGCGCCGGCGACAAGGGAGGCGAACTCATCGCCACTGGCACACCAGAGCAAATGGCAGACAATCCCAAGTCATTCACCGGCATATACCTGAAAAACCTGCTGACGTCGTCGGGACGAGGTGCGAACTCGTCCAAGGCGAAAGCCAAAACTGCGGCGGAAAAACTGGCAAAAATTGCCAAGCCAGCCAAGGCGACTAAGAAAACCAGCAAAACCAAAACCAAAGAACCAGCAGTCGCAGCGGCTGGAGACTAAGCCCATCTCAATTGGGCAGCACGCTCTGCTAAAATCAGAACCTGAATACACCAACCAAAGACACCACCTGGAAAAACCAACTGGGGAGATGCAATATGGCACTGCACTATGACGGCGAAGTGAAAATCACCAAGGTTGCCGGTATGAGTTCCATGGGGAACAATGGCTACCTGATTACCTGTCCTGAGACCAACGAATGCATCTTGATCGACACTCCCGGGGAGCCTGAGAAACTTCTCAACGCGATTAGCGACGAGAATATCAAGGCAATTATAATCACCCATAACCACGGCGATCACCTGGCTGGATTCGGTGAGATTACCGCCAAAGTGGACGCCCCAGTCGGTATATCCCCGGCCGACGCCCACGCCCTGCCACGACCAGCGGAATTGGACCTGACCGACGGCAAGGTCATCAAGTTTGGCAACCAAGAGTTAACGGTGCTGAACACCCCTGGGCACACCGACGGCGCGTCCTGTTTTCTGGTGGGCAAACACCTGTTCTCCGGCGACACCCTGTTCCCCGGTGGCCCTGGCAAGTCCCGCAGTCCGGAGGCCTTTGTCCAACTGCTGAATAGCATTACCAGCAAGCTGTTGGCGCTGCCGGATGGCACCAACGTCTACCCTGGCCACGGCGATGACACCACCATTGGTGAAGCGCGCCGTCGCTACACCGTTTTTGCTTCCAAGTCGCATCCCGACAACATGGCCGGCGACGTGGACTGGCTCAACTCTTAAACCTCGTACGGTAACAACCCTAAGCAAGCACCAAGGAGTTCATGTACAA
>JAPKDE010000075.1 GCA_028822675.1 Dehalococcoidia bacterium
TTGAGTGACCCAGTATCCCAAATATCTTCTCCTGTAATTCCCGGTTATGAATCCGGATGCTACCGCTGGCCAACTCAGAACCGTTGCAGACCAAGTCATAAGCCTTGGACTTGATTGATCCCAGATCATCTCCGTCCAGATCAGTTTCCTGTCCGTCGGCCGGCGATGTGAAGGGATGGTGAGACGAGTCCCAACGCTTGGCATCCTCGTTCCAGTCAAACAGCGGGAAGCTGGTGACAAATGCGAAGGCCAGTTCGTTGGGGTCGGTCAACTCCAGCAATTCGCTGACATGGGTCCGCATGGCTGATAGCCAGGTGTTAAGCCGGGGTTGCTTGCCGGCCATCAGGAGAATCATATCTCCCGGCCCGGCACCCATCTTGTCGGCCAGGCGCTGGTGCCATTCCGGTGGCATGCGCAGTCCGGCCGATTCTAGAATTTCTTCGCTTGTAAGCTGTCCAACCGGGCTGGTGCCTCGGTAGCGAATGTAGACCAACCCGCCCGCTCCGGCAGCCTTGGCTGTGTCTTCCAGTTCCTTGACCTGTCCGGTCACAAACTGCGCTTGGCTTGGCACGACAAATCCCTTGATCTGGCCACCCCCGTCCACCGTGGACAGGAAGACCCTGAATTCGGTCTCTTTGGCCAGGTCTGAGACATCGGTCATCTCCAGACCAAAGCGCAAATCTGGCTTGTCAGAGGCGTAACGTTCCATAGCCTCTGCGTGACTGATTCTGGGGAACGGTTTGCGGAGTTTCTTCTCAGGGGACACCGACTCGATCATATCGGTATAGAGTTCTTCGGTCAGACTTAGGATGTCTTCTTCTTCTACGAAGCTCATTTCCAAGTCCAGTTGCGTGAACTCCAACTGACGGTCGGCACGTAGGTCTTCGTCACGGAAGCAACGGGCAATCTGGTAATAACGTTCCACACCAGCCACCATGAGCAATTGCTTCATCTGTTGTGGCGACTGGGGTAGGGCGTAGAAACTTCCCGGTTGCATCCGGCTGGGCACCAAGAAGTCGCGTGCGCCTTCCGGGGTGCTCTTGATGAGAATCGGAGTTTCGATCTCTAAGAAATCTCGGTCATTCAAGAAATTGCGAATGTATTTGACCACGTTGTGCCGCAAGGTCAGGTTGCGCAGCATGGGCGGGCGGCGCAGGTCCAGATACCGATAACGCAGACGCAAACTTTCATCAGCTTCTGCATCATCTTCAATATAGAAAGGCGGCGTCAATGAACGGTTCAGCACCGTTACTTCGGAGGCCATGACCTCCACTTCTCCGGTGGCGATGGCTGGGTTATCGCTTCCGTCCGGCCGTCGGTTGACCGTGCCTTTGATCTGCACAACCCACTCTGGTCGGAGTTCCTCAGCAATGCGAGTGGCCTCCGCAGCTGTCTCAGGATTGAAAACTACTTGGACAATCCCTGACCGATCTCGTAGGTCTAGGAATATGATTCCACCGTGGTCACGCCTCCGACCGATCCAGCCCGCCAAGGTAACTTGATCGTCGGTATTTTCACTTCTCAGGGACCCGCAGTTCGCGCTACGCAGCACGCAATTCCTCCATTAACTCTTTAGTAACTCTTAGTTTTATTGGTGTAATGATACAGCCGAGGCAAAAAACTCGGCTACTGGGCATTGGATCCAAGATTAACTGCCAAGTTTAATTGCCAGGGAAGACTTGGAATATATCTTGAAATGGGTTTTCTGCTTGGTTGGTCAGCCCGGCCACTGCATCTGCCAGTGCTTTGGGTGAGTCCACTGGCGGCAAGCACACTGTATCCAGGCACACGTGGGCCCGAGCAATCGTGTCACCTTCAGCGGCAATCACTGTCTTTATATCTAAATTTGGTTGCGGAAGCCGGGTGGCTGCGGCCATGAGTTCTTGGCAGCCGGGGTCTTCCGGTTTCCCTTCAATGGTCACTTCTACCACGTCATTTTTGAGCATATGAACCGCTAGACCGTAATCGGCTGCAAACTCGCCACTCTCACGGAAGCTTTCAACAAAGGCGCTTAAAGTCGCCTCTGCAATTTGTTGGTAGTCGTCATTTCTAGTCGCTTGGTGCAGGCGGATCAATGCCTCGGCCGCAACTGTATTATCGGCTAGTGTCTTCTCTCGGATCGCCAAATGGCCGATGGCCTCGGGTTCTTCGGCAATGTCATAGAAACCGCCGCCTTCTTGGTCGAAGAATGTCTCAACCATCAATTGGGCAACCTCAACGGCCCGTGTCAGATAGGCCTCGTTGGCAGTTTTGCCGTGGGCCTGCACCAACGCTGTCAGCAGCCAGGCATAATCGGTGAAGAAAGCCGGTCCATCCGATGGTCCATCACTCGAGTACACATGGCTGAAAGAGTCGGACTGGGCCATGGCATCCAATCGTTCCAGTACCTGCAATGCTGTCTTCTGAAGCTCCATATCGCCCAGCTTCCAAGCTGCATCCAAAAATACGGTCACGGCAAGGGCGTTGTTGGTTACGTAACAAGATGAATCCGGCTCAGGACGCCCATCTGACGTCCTCTGGTCGGCGCTCAGGGAGAAATATTCAGAATGGGCACCTTGGCTGCCCAGGAACCCAGGAACTGTGGAGTCGTACAACTGCTCCATCAAATAATTGATGGTCTGCTTTGCCGTATCGCGGTACTGAGGGCGTTCTAGCAAGATGCTGGAGTCGAGGAATTCCCGAATCAAATTTAGATTGTCTTCCAGCAATTTCTCGTGCTGGGGTTGGGTCCAATCTGCCTGGGCACAGTGCCTAAAAAAACCACCATCGGCAGCATCCAAGACCTGACCTTGGGACATGCTGTCCAGGGTCTTGATCAGCATCGCGCCATAGAAGTCTTCACCACTGGTGCGGTAAAGATGGTTTACAAAGCGCACTATCGACGCATTTGGGAACTTGGGTTCACTGCCAAATCCACCGTTGGTGGTGTCATAGGCCCCAGCGACGATGCGTGAGACGATATCAACAACCAACAGATCCAGTTCGGGGCCGGCGACTATCCGGCGGGCGTGGGTACGGCGTCGACCCAGTAATTCTCTGGCTTCGGTGTAGAGAGTGGGGCGGTCGTTCTTATAGGCGTCTATCAGCTCTGCCATCATGGAGATCAACTGGTCGGGTGGCAGGTAAGTTGCGCCGCCTACTAAGCCGCCGTGGCCGGTGAGAAAGCCAGTGGTGGGCCAACCGCCAACGTTATATCTGGAGTTGATGTCCGGGCGGTGGTCATTGTCCACCCGAATAGCTACAAAGTTTTCTCTAAGAATCTCTTGGACATCAGGATCGGTATAAGTGGTCTCATCCATCACATGGCACCAGTAGCACCACACTGCAGAGATGGAAAGAAAAACCGGTTTATCTTCTTCTTGGGCTTTGGCAAATGCAGCGGGGCCCCAGGGTTGCCAGTCGACCAGATGGGCCTCGTTTGGGTTGGGTGAAAAACGGAACTCGGACAATGGGGCCGCCTTTGTGAAATTGCCAATCCTGTCGCCCGATAAACCAGGCTTGTTGGTCTGGATTTAACTGGGTGGAGAGGCGTAGAAAGTGCTTAGCAACGTTAGCATAGGCACCCTTGATTATCAATTGTAGTGCCTGACGAAAGGGCCGTTAACTGGCCGTACCACTAGATGCTAAACCGTCACCAAATCCGGACGGTCCATTTGATACCCGGAATGGGAGATCGGCACGCTAAGGGCGATCTTGGCCTGTTCCATTATCTCAGGGCTGACGTTGGTCAATTCAACGACCACTCCGTTTTCCATCGATGCTATGGGTACGCCGTTTCGGAGCACCAGCCGGTTGCGTACCAACGCCGGTACCCGCCTCCCAGGAGAAGTGATTCCTGCCAGGTTTAACGGGTCGCAAGCAGACACAGATATAAACACCCCGTCTGGCTCGGAGTTCTTGGTCTTGCGCAGTTGATCTACGGCTTCCGGCAGAGCGAATTGCTCACCGATATATCCGGAGACAAACCGTCCACCTCTGATCTCTCCCCTGGCTTCCAGACTTCGCAACACTCGCACCAGGTCTCGCCAGCGGTAGGTCAGGCCGTCGCGTGCCAGCAGTTCCGGGAATATGACGCCATATCGATCCAGAAGTTGCCGTGCTAGGGGTTCACTGCGGTCGTCCACGGGGTCGAATGGTTCCAGCAACGACCAACGACTGTAGCCACGCCGCCGGTTCAGGCTGGTGCGGGAGTTGTCCCGGCCACCGCGCCCGTTGTTCCTGCGGGTCCGACGCACCGTGCCGCCCAGTCTTTGGCGCAACGCTTCAACGCCGTCTACAGTGACGCGCCCCGATGCTGCTAGCGTCCAGAGCGCTTCTTCCACATCCGATGGCAGACGCTGTGTCGCCGTAACAATGTCTGACAGGAATGATGCTCCCCGGTTTTGGAGGACTTCAACCACTTCCTTGGCCGCGCCGGTCAGTTGCCCTGAATCAGGGTCAGTTGGGCCCAGTATCCAGTCCAGCGAGTCTCTTAGCACCATGGTTATTGGCGTGGATTTGGTGAATGAAGACCGGCTTAACTGCGTCATTTCTTCGTTCAGTTTTTGGGTGGTTTTTGAAGTGGTTTTCTGAGTGGTTTTCTGGGTAGGTTTCAACGAAACTCGACCCCAGAGGACTTCTCCGCCGAGGCAAAGTCGGTCCAGCATGACCGGGTCGTAATCCGAAACCCGGGACAGTAAAACCTCGTCTTCAATGGCGCCCGATGCCGATTCAAATCCCTGTAACTGCTCGATTGCCGCCAGCAAACCGCCCTCACCCTGGAGACGTACTGCCGGGTCAACGTGCTGCCAACGCAAGAGGAAACGCATGAAGGCTGCCGGCGATACCGGTTCAACCTCTCGCCTCAGGGTGTCAATGGTCGCGCGGTGAATTCGAGCGAGTATGCGTCGGTCGCAGAACTCCTCTTCCTCTACTTCCGTCCGGAAACTGCCCCGCAGGACAACACCTTCGTTCTCCAGTCTCGCCAATCCATAAACTACGTTATAAAGGGGCAGCCCTAATGCGCGGACCAACTCCGTAGCGGTCAGCGGTCCGGAGCATTCCACCCAGCCGCGCATAATCCAATAGATGTTGTCTTCCCGCGCATTCTCTTGTTCCCCTGAAGCCTCTAACAGATGGGCGGGCGGAACGGGTGAGAATGACGCTTCTGGATAGACTGGCCGCAGCAGAGATAAGCGCTCGGCAGCCACCCAGTAGCAGACGCCGTCCGATTCCATTCTATAAACGCGCCCGTCTGCCATCAGAGATTCAAACCACAGGGTGATGGCTCCCATGCCTTCTTGCGAGGCGCTGGCCAGGGCCGTTGACTCTGACAATACGCCCAGAATCAGCAGCGCATCGTGGAGTTCATCAGCGTTTTGCATCCGGGGCCAGGCGTTAGCCGATTCCTGCACGACGGCTGCCGGGTCCAAAGAACTCAAGTCTCGCGAGTCCTCTGGCAGAGCGCGTCTCAGGGAAACTGCCCTGGCGCGGCGTTCTTCCAGTGGGGCATCGTCCAAGAAGGCGTAGGGCATGGCGTTCAGAATTTGGTGGGAAAATGCAGAAGGCTGGACTGTGTCTCGGCCAAATATCTCAATGGTGCCGTCGGTGATGCCGCCCAGCAACTCCTTGCAGCCCTCAACGTCCATGGCTTCGGTTAGACAATCGCGCATGGTCTCGAAAACCAATGGATGGTTGGGAATTTCAATATCGCCGGGCATGGCGTTGTCCTGACAAGCCACCTGGGCCGGAAAAACCGACGCTAACAAGTCCTCAGACCGCATTCGAATCAGGGGCGCAGGCACTTTCCGCCCACCGGAGTGACGCAATATCGCCAGAGCTCTGGTGGCGTTCCAACGCCAGCGAGTGCCAAACAGCGGCGCCTGTAGGATGGCCTGTTGCAACACGTCTTGGATTGTCCGTTCGTTAACGTAAGTGAATACTTCATCCACCGGCATCGACAAGCCCGGACCAAGTGCAAAGTTCAGACCATCATCAGTTGCGGTTGCCTGTAGTTCAAAATCAAACGCTCGGCAGATTTTCTTGCGTAGGGCCATGCCCCAGGCGCGGTTGATCCTGGCCCCAAATGGCGCGTGTATCACCAATTGCATGCCGCCGCTCTCGTCGAAGAACCGCTCGGCCACAACCTTGGTTTTGGACGGCACCACCCCCAGGACGCGCTTACCCTCTTCCAGGTAGGCGACCAACTGCCGGCTGGATTCTTCATCAACGCCCGACTCTGCCATCACCCAGGCCTGGGCAGCAGCGTGGTCACCTAGGCGTTGGTCGATGCCCTCTCGCAACTCGGAGACCTCCTGAGACAGTTCCCAGGTACGGCCCGGAGCTTCGCCGAGCCAGAACGGAACTGACGGGGGCTGGCCTTGAGCGTCCTCAACACGGACTTTGCCACTTTCAACTCGGCGAATCTTCCAAGGAGTGTTGCCCAATAGGAACACATCGCCAGCCAAACTCTCGATGGCGAAGTCTTCGTTCACGGTTCCGACAAATGTCTCTTCCGGTTCGAGGATCACGTCATAGTCAGCGTTGTCCGGGATTGCCCCGCCGCTGGTCATGGCCGCAATAGGTGCGCCGCGTCTTCCTTTGACCTTTAGGTTGATGCCATCACGGTGTAAAAACGCCCCTCGGCGACCCTGCCGCAGTGTGAAACCTTCAGAGAGGACTTCCACCACATGGTCGAATTTCTCTCGGGGCAGCTCGCGGTAAGGGTATGCGCTGCGGCACAGGGCATACAAGTCATTCTCAGTCCACTCTTCCTGGGCGCAGGAAGCAACAATCTGCTGGGCCAGCACGTCCACTGGCCAGGGCGGTATGACCAGCGTGTCCAGGTTGCCCCGTTTGATCGCCCTCGCCAGGGCAATACATTCGGAAAGTTCGTCTCGGGTCAACGGGAAAAGTCTTCCCTTGGGCGTTCCTCCAACCTGGTGACCAGATCGGCCCACGCGCTGGAGCAGCACACCAATCGACCTGGGGGAACCAATCTGGCAGACCAGGTCTACAACTCCGATATCGATCCCCAATTCCAGAGATGCCGTGGCAACACAGACCTTGACCTGTCCACCTTTGAGTTTCTGCTCGGCGGCCAGGCGGGTAGTGCGAGAAAGGCTGCCGTGATGGGCAACCACGGCGTCTTCGCCGAGTCGCTCTGTAAGTTGGTGGGATAGCCGTTCCACCAGCCTTCGGGTGTTAACGAATACCAGAGTGGTCTCGTGGGCGCGCACCAAGTCGGCCACATCGTCCAGTGCCTCGCCCCACATCTCATGGGAGGCGATGGGGCCCAACTCCCGCTGCGGCAACTCAATTGCCAGGTCGATGGTCCGAGCGTGGCCGGTGTTCACAATCAGACAGTCAGGTTTGTTATCGGCAGATATAGATTTGCTACCTACCAAGAGCCGCCCAATCTCTTCTATGGGTCGTTGGGTGGCCGAAAGACCGATGCGGACGATGGGATTATCGGCCAAGGCGCACAATCGCTCCACAGAAAGGGACAGATGAGATCCACGTTTGTCGTCGGCCACCGCGTGTATCTCGTCCAGAATCAGCGTTCGGACCCCGGTCAAACCTTGGCGGCCACTTCTAGAGGTGAGCAGGATGTAGAGGGACTCGGGGGTGGTGATCAGGATATGGGGCGGGCGTTTTGCCATCTTGGCGCGGTCGTAGGCCTTGGTGTCCCCGGTGCGCACACCTGCCCGGATCTCTGGCAATGGCGTTCCGGCGGCTTCAGCCAGGACAGCAATCTCTTCCAGAGGTGTGGCCAAGTTCTTTTGGATGTCGTTGGAGAGGGCTTTCAGAGGGGATACGTAGACCACCTGGGTGGAATCCGGTATCTCGCCGGCCAGCCCCTGTCGAACCAAGCTGTCGATACAGGTCATGAAAGCGGCCAGGGTCTTGCCCGACCCTGTGGGAGCCGCAATTAGAGTGTGGCGACCTTCCGCAATGGCCGGCCAGCCTTCGACCTGAGCGTCGGTCGACTCTGAAAACCTGCTTCTGAACCACTCTTGGACCAGTGGATGAAACTGTGAGAGAGGCATGGCAAAATTTTAGCACACGGCAGATTTCTAGATTGTTTACATAATCGCTAAATTTCGGGCATAAAGCCACGCTAAAGTGTCAGTTTAATTTGGACGCAGTGACTGTTTTCCAGTTATGATTTTGGGGTATGCTATGCATCTGTCCCCTGCCTGAAAGGGACTGCAAACCCACCGATTACTGGCTTATTAACCGGGCGTATTCACTCATAAATAAACGAGGCTCAGATGGCAGAGATTCTAGAGTGCAAACCCAATCCCTTCAACGGGATGGTGATCGTCCCCTCCGGATTGCCCACCGACCCAGAGGAATTTGATGCCAGACTTGCCGCGTCCATGGAGCAATGGACCGCCGATGGGTACCTGACCATCTGGCTGGAGATACCCAAGATCCAGTCGGCTTTGCTGCCCAAGGCCATTGACCGGGGATTTGATTTTCACCATACGGGCGACGACTATATCCAGCTCACATGTCTCCTGGTTGATGGTTCCCATATCCCACCATTTGCCTCCCATTACATCGGGATCGGCGGGGTGGTGTTAACGCCCGAGAGAGATTTGCTGGTGGTGCGAGAGAAATACGGTGTTGGTGGAAGGGAACCTACGCTAAAACTGCCCGGTGGAGCGCTGCTGGCCGGTGAACACCTCGGACAAGCTGTAGAGCGAGAAGTACTTGAGGAGACTGGCGTAAAAGCAGTATTTGAGTCCATCGCTTGTTTCCGTCAATGGCACGGCTACCGCTACGGCAAATCAGATATCTACTTTGTCGGCAAGCTGCGTCCTTTGAGCAAAGAGATCACTATGCAGACGGCAGAGATTCAAGAATGTCTCTGGATGCCGGTTGACGAATTCATTGGCTCCGAGAGCATCAGCAACTTTAACAAGCAAATCGTCCGAGCGGCACTGGAATCAGACGGCATCGTGCAATCTTTTATCGAAGGGTTTGGCGGGCCGGAAAGCCGCGAATACTTCATGCCCAAACATCTAATCGACGGTATCGGAGTCGTCCCCTTCCCCACTGACATATCAGACTGAACCCCTCCTACTTAGACACTAGGTCCGGTCAAGGTTCGAGTGCTGAACCGGCCTAGTTGAATGGTCCATAAAGGCCACGGTGGTGGCACCAGACGTACTGCACCAAGTTGTCTGAATCTGAGAGCATGGATTCATGGCAACTTTGATGAACTCCCCCAAAGCAGAAAAAACTCCTTGGGCCTATTACGCAATTCTAGGCATCAACCTTGGAATGGTCCCGGTTCTGGCAGTCTTGATTGCCAACCAACTACATGCCTAACTTTCCTTTCTCACAGGTTTTTGACACCCAATTTTTAAACAGGCTCTTCAGTGCGCCTCCAACAATTCCCCGTCTTAAGCCCAATTACGCTGCTGCCTGAGCTGAATCGACTTCAGTTTTTTCCAGACGCTACAAGAAATGCGGTCTGATAAAGACTACGATTGAGACATCCAGTAACCCAGATTGATCGCCCTTTTGGGCCTTTCATCCAGGTTGAATCGACGAGGACTCAATCCCAGTATCCCCAAGCAAAGAAATAACCTCGTCCGAAATACATGTTCCGCTTGATTAGCCGCTGATTTTGCAGCCAAACATTTGGCGAAGGAACGGCCATGGAACAGGGAACGATAAAATTACCAAGTAGATGGCGCTACTTGTTGGGCGTTTTGATTGCAGAAGGGGGAATCACCGGGTTCGCGGCTCTCCTGATAAATAACATCAACCCGGACCTTCTCATCGTCATGCCTGGTTCTTATCAGGTTGAAATGGACAACGGCAGTTACACGCTTTTTTACGAGTACCAGAGCGAGATCAATGGCCAGGTGTACTCCCGCGATATCGATGTGCCCGGAATTCGTATTGCCGTGATCTCTTCTGAAGGCGTAGGTGTGGAACTCACCCAGCCAACCGACAATAAGAGTTATTAGATTGGCGGTAGAGCCGGTTATTCAGTGCTGAATTTCCAGATTGAATCAAGCGGAATCTACACCGTGGCCGAGGGCTATCCAGAGCGGGGCGTCGGCACCGACATAGTCATGGCCACTGGCAAGAGCAATTCCGGTTCGCTATTCCGGGCAATAGTTTCATTGCTGGCAGGACTTGGCATTGGCGCCACGCTGTTCGTCCACACCCGTATGAAGCGGAGGGTCGGTGCCCCAGACACAACCCCCGTTGTTGCTAGCGTCTCCGGAATCAACCCAACAGCGTCTACCAGCGAGACTTAACCCTCTTCAACTACCCCGCACCCACAACGGGTCACTAACATCCAAGCGCATCAGGTTCCGCGTATATGGGAATGTCGGCCGATAAAGTCTATAGATTTCTCCGGCCCAACCATGAAAAAAGCTCCCGGCCTTAACCGAGAGCTTTATCAGTGCCTGAGAGTAAAAATGGTGCGCCCGGCGAGATTCGAACTCACAACCCCTGGGTTCGAAGCC
>JAPKDE010000323.1 GCA_028822675.1 Dehalococcoidia bacterium
GGGTGTAGATGAACCCCCATGGAAGCTCAGTAACTTTGGAGAAATGCTCTCCATTGATGATGTCTCCTAAACGCCCAATCGCCATACCGATCAAAACCGCAGGAGCTGATACGTCAGCCAAGCGCCCAATGCCGGGCAGGTTCGCCTTGTGAGCCTCGCCCATGAAAGGGAATACTGTCCGCCACAAAGAAAGGAACCATTCGGAGTTGCGGATCATGATGTAGACCGCGCCGCCAATGAATCCGCCGATGATGGCACCGTAGATTGCGATACCGCCGGACCAGACTGAAAACACGCTGAAGAAGTCATCTCTGTAGACTTCATCCCAGAAATCGATCACGTGCAGAACCCTGGCACCAATCACTCCGCCAATGATGGCCCATACCGCCACAGAGTAGATGGAATCAACTATCATCCCCTCACGGCCACCCCAGCGGGCGATGAGCCATACCGCAACCGCAACGCCGACGAATGTCAGGACACCGTGCCATGACAAAGTCAGATTCCAGAAGTCGATCAGGTTGGGGTTTATTCCGATGGAAATGCTGGCCAGGGTGCCCATTGATTGAACCTTTGCCGTGTCAGATTTGTTCGGTTTTTCGTCAGCAAGTTGGTGCCACAGATTCTGCAGGTCACTCCGTAATGGAGTTTTCTCCGCAGAGTTCCGGTGGAACGGTGCTTACAAGGTAAACCCCAGCGCTATGTGGTTGCAATACATCTGCTATCTGCTGGTGCTCTTCTTCGCTAGAAGGGATCGTGAACAGCGCGGGTCCAGCGCCACAAAGATGCATCACCGGGCCTCCTTGATCGGCGATCTCCCGGCACATTTCCAGCAACTCCGGGTAGGTACGGGCCGCAACTTCAGAGAATGCGTTGAAGATTAGCCCCCGCATAGATTCTCTTACGAACTGACCCGACGTTAGGATTTGTATCATCTGCCTGGTGACCCCACCGTCGCTGAACTGGGCACGGGTCAACCTGGAATACATGCTGGCGGTTTTGTTGGGTATGACCAATGACGGGAAGACCAACGTCATAGCCAGTGGCGGTAAAGACGTCAGTTGGGATATCTGTTCGCCTTTTCCTTGTGCCAACGCCGTGCCACCCCAAAGGAAAAACGAAACATCTGATCCAAGACCGGCCGCGATCGTTGCGAGTTTTTCTGTAGAAAAGCCAAGGCCCCAGAGACGGTTCAGCCCCAACAGCGCTGTGGCGGCGTCACTACTCCCGCCTCCTAGACCCATGCCCACGGGGATGCGCTTCTCAATAGTGATCTTGGCCTCGGGTTGGATATTTCCGGCCTTGGCCAACTCCACGGCGGCTTTCCAGACCAGGTTCTGATCTCCGGCCAGTTCCGGGTATTCGCATTCAACCGAAAGTTCATCGTTCGTTTCAAAATGGAGCCTATCGGCTAGGGCAATAGTCTGCATGACCGTTGTTACCAAATGGTAGCCGTCATCCAGGCGGTCAAGAACTTCAAAAGTCAGGTTCACCTTGCCGTAAGCAGGAATTTCCAAACGCTAACTACCCTCTTCCGGCGACTCTGAAGATTCGGCCCAGGCCTGATAGATGTCAGCCCATTCGGAAATATTAAGGGTCTGCGGCCTGCGTGTGGCGTCGATGCCCGCTTGTTTCAAAAGGAGTCCACCCGCTGGTGGTTCTATCTTCAAGCCTTGGCTTAGGGAGTTGCGAATCTGCTTTCTTGGGGCGGCGAACCCAGCTCGCACAACGGTGAAAAAACCCTCTTCGCTGGCCACTTCTGCGGCAGTACTCGGGAGCACGTCCAGTCTGACCACTGCAGACGTCACTTTGGGAGGGGGGCGGAACGACTTTGGAGGCACCGAGCAGACCATCTTGGCCTTGGCGTAAAACTGAGTGGCCACGGACAAGATACCCATATCGCCAGGTTTGGCCACCATGTTCTTGGCCACTTCCTGTTGGACCATTACCACCAGCAAGCTGGGTTTCGGCTCAGATTCCAGCAGTCGTCGAACTATCGGGTTAGCGGCGTAGTAGGGGAGGTTGGCGACAACTTTGTACGTGGTGTCCGGAGCAATCAATTCTCCCAGGTCAACGATACGAGCGTCGGCTTCCACGCAGGTCAGATTGTCCGGGAACTCCAAACGACCTGGCAAGGCAGCGGCCAATTCTGAATCTAGTTCCACGGCAATCACGCGTTTGACACGGTCAACCAACCGTTTGGTCAAAACTCCGCGTCCCGGTCCAATCTCCACAACCACGTCATCTTCTGAGAGGTCTGCTGCGTTTAGGATACGTCCGGCGGTGCGGATGTCGGCCAAGAAATGCTGACCAAGGGACTTGCGGGTGCTGATTCGCCCTG
>JAPKDE010000076.1 GCA_028822675.1 Dehalococcoidia bacterium
TGTCCACAAAACCCACCCAATAGGCCATCCCGTCTGAGATGACCACGTTGCGCCAACTGGAAGAGTCGTAAGTTTCCCAGTCTTCCACTTCAAATGCGGTGAGATACTTATCCGCTGGCTGGCCCGTGCTGGGATTAACTAGAAATACACCGGTGATGGGGTCTGATTCTGAGGGTAATTTAGCCCCGTAGAGCGTGTCCCCACCGGAGACCAAGGCAAACCCCAACTCGGGCCTGGTCATTTCAGTGGAGTCTGACCTAGAGTCGAACAGCGAGCGAACGTAATCCCCTGGGGCATTGTAGAAACCCCGAGACATTGACCACTGTTCGGTGCTACCGGTCTTGAAATAAACCTCGCCACCGGCCACAGCGTAACCGGGGTCCAGGGCGTCGGTCTGGGTGCCCCACTCAGATTTGCGGTTGAATCCATCGGTTCCGTACTCCGTGATGGTCATCGCGCCACCGTCGGTGAACTTGTTGGAGACGTAGAAGCGGTCGTCCACCGTGTAGGGGCGCTTGAAGTGAGGAGCGTAACTGGGTGATGAATAAGAATCGATCACCGTGGCATCTCCGGTGTCCGGCCGGAAGAGAACCACGGATTTGGAAGAACTCTCCAGGTTTATGAACGCCGTCCCCGTGACCTCGTTGGTGCCAGGAGTGGTTACCAACGTCTTTATAGTGCTGGAACTGCTGCCACCACTCACGGCTAAAACCAAACCCAAGGTGTTGGCGGGCAATACTTGCGCCTGGGTAGGGACCGGAGTGTCCGGTATTCTTTGGACCGTGAGTTCGCCGCTGTTGGGCAAAGGTCTGCGCCCCGTGTTTGATTCAGGCGTTCCTGTTTCTGGCTGCGGCGTGCCGCCCGTCGGTTCGCGGGTGGGGACTGATGTGGAGTCTTTTGAAGCTGGCGAGAGTGTGTCAGTAGGCCCCGCACTTTCGTTTGTCTGGCTTTGGGCTTCCTGGACAGGCGTTGGGGTCACGTCGACTACGGTGGTACAGGCGATGGACAAGAGCACTGCGGTGGCCAAAACAAAGGCCACCTTCCGCCGGTCTAAAACGACCGATTTAAATTTGGAACCGGCAAAATTGATTTTGAACATAATGTCTCCCATGAGCAGGGTACCCAGTCTGATTCCCTGGTGTGATGGGTCGTTGTAACAATTTTCGACTCATATTGATGGCAAATCAATGTAAACCGGCAAACCGTGGCGATTGTCACATCATTTAATGATTGCAACAGTATACGTATGCTGCAGTAGCGACGACGCGAAATTCGTTGACACTCTTTTGGGCCGGTGCTATTCTTTCGGGATAACAGAGCGGTAGATTCGTTCTGGCGGGAGCTTGGGTAAGCCAGGCTGAGAGGGTGGCCAAAATCGCCGCCGACCGTCTGTACCTGACCCAGGTAATACTGGCGCAGGGATTAGACGCAACAGCAGACTTACGAAGCAGCCTCCAGGCAATAACCTGGTGGCTTTTTTTTTCGCTCCCGAAAGGAGATTGGACGAAATGTCCGACGAGCTAATTATCGGTGGAAAAACATTCAATTCCCGGCTAATTGTTGGAACAGGCCGGTACCGCACCATGGAAGAAATGGTGGCAGCGGTTGAGGCGTCAGGTACAGAAATGATCACAGTGGCGATTCGCCGTCTGGATCTGGATGACCCTACCAACAAAACGCTGTTGGATTTCATCGACTGGAATAAATATCAGATCCTTCCCAATACGGCGGGTTGCGCCACGGTTGAAGAAGCATTATTCGTCGCCAAGCTGGGCCGGGAAGTTGGCCAGACTGATTTCGTGAAGCTGGAAGTCATCCCTGACCCCCACTACCTATTCCCAGACGGTGCGGCCACCCTGGAAGCCGCCCGCCTGCTGGTGAAAGACGGGTTTAAAGTGCTGCCCTACATCCACGCCGACCCAACCTTGGCCAAGAACCTGGAGGAAGTGGGTTGCGTAACGGTAATGCCCCTTGGCTCGGCCATCGGTTCAGGCCAGGGCATCCACACCATGGAAGAGATCAAAATAATCATTGAGCAGGCCAACATCCCAGTGGTTGTTGATGCCGGATTGGCCGTGCCTTCAGACGCCGCCAAGGCCCTGGAGATGGGAGCAGATGCCGTGCTGGTGAACACCGCCATCGCTCAGGCTGAAGACCCTGCTCTGATGGGCGAAGCCTTCAAGCAGGGAGTGGCGGCAGGCCGTAATGCTTATCTAGCTGGCCGAATAGCTGTTCGTAAGGAAGCTATTGCCAGCAGCCCCACCGCTGACGTACCTCAGCCAGCGTCGGCCAAGAGTTAGTTTGGTGACCGGTTTATTGCCCCAGCCATGCTTGTGTCTGGTCACCGATCGCACTGCGGTTGGCGGTGACACCAAAGACATGATGCAACGGGTGGCACAGGCCGTTCTGGGGGGAGTAGACCTAGTGCAGGTTAGGGAAAAAGACCTTCCCGCCGGCGAATTGCTAGAGTTGACCCGATTTCTGCTGGAATCAGTGGGGAGCAGGGCCAAATTAATAATTAATGACCGCGCCGACATCGCTCTGATAGCCGGGGCACACGGCGTACAATTGGGGGAAGAAGGGCTGCCAGTAGCCGCGGCCAGGAAGATTGTTGGCAACAGCGGTCTGATTGGCCGGTCCGTCCACTCAGTGGCGGCGGCGACCCAAGCGCAAGATTACGGGGCCAACTTTCTCATCGTTGGCACCATGTTTGCGTCCCTGTCTCATCCGGGAGAAGCACCCACCGGCCCTGGTCTGATGCAGGAAATATCAGGCAAGTGTCAGCTTCCGCTCATTGGCATTGGGGGAATAACCCCGGAAAATGCCTCAGCGGTCATCCAGGCAGGGGCATCTGGTGTTGCGGTAATTACCAACGTTCTGGCGGCGTCAGACCCTAGAGCAGCCGCCTCTGAGCTAAAAGAAGCAATCTGTGAAGCCTGGCGCGTCCATGAAAAGCAGAATGGCAACCAGGCAAGTGTGGGATAGCAGAATATGATTAACCTGACAGTAAACGGAAAACCTCGTCCAATCGAGTCCGAGGTAGACCTTGAAACCTACTTGGTTTCCTTTGGCTTAAATCTGAAATTTGTGGCCGTTGGTTACAACGGCGATGTGATCAAAAAAGAAGCCTTCTCTGGGTTGGTGCTAAAAGACGGCGACGTTCTAGAGATTGTTCGTCCCGTCGGCGGTGGATGAACCGCAACAAACGGTGACCTAAATTTAAAATAGCTATCGGCCTCTGATCGATTAACCGAGCGCACCTTTGGGTGGGCGCGGGTTATCTAATCTGTTGGTCGGTAGATTCGGATATATCTTATGGCTGTGGTATTTTCGGCAACCAATGAGGTAATTGACCCAATACTGGTGAATGTGGTGAGGAGCAACCAAAACAAGGTGGCCGGCTGGCTTCAAGGCGAGTCGGGGTCTTGGGGTTTTCTAGCAGGACAGGCAGTTATCAATGTGCGTGAGGCTGCTGGCCGGGACCTGGAATCAAGTGAACGTCGGCTGATTTGGAGTCGTATGTGGTGGTGGCTGGAACAGATTAAGGCCGGGATTCACACCGCGGCCTAGCCAGTCAGATCATACAACTTCAAAGCTGATACGCTCAATACACTTCTGATTTTGGATGCTCTTCGTACGGGTATTCAGATATACTTTGTTTAAGTAAGCTGCAACTGTTTGTTGCACTATATTTGTTCGTCTGCAAAAAAATGCCTGATTCAATAATTACTGCCACCGGTATACATAAAACCTACGACATCGGGACCGTTAAAGTGAACGCCCTCAGGGGCGTTGAATTGATTGTGGAGCGCGGCGAAATGGTCGCCATCATGGGTCCCAGCGGCTGCGGCAAGACCACCATGTTGAACTGTCTCTCGGGCTTGGACGAGATCGACACCGGACAGGTGGTTATTGATGGGGTGGTCCTCCACGATCTGCCAGACGACGATCGCAGCGACTACCGAGCCCGCAACATGGGATTTGTTTTTCAGCTCTATAACTTGCTCCCCGTGCTGTCTGCCGTGGAGAATGTGGAGTTGCCGCTATTGGTGTCTGGGGTTAACCCGTCGGAGGCCCGCAGGCGCTCCATGGACCTGCTGGAACTGGTTGGATTGACTGAACGCGCCCAGCATTTGCCCGGTGAATTATCCGGTGGGCAACGCCAACGCGTGACCATCGCCCGCGCTCTGGTCAACCAGCCGTCCATAGTTTGGGCTGATGAACCCACCGGTGACCTGGACAGTGAAACCGCCGGTGAGATCATGGACCTGATGTGCAAACTCAACGTGGAGAACGGCCAGAGTTTTGTGCTTGTTACCCACTCTGATGACGTGGGAGCACGCGCCCACCGTATCGTCAGGATGCGGGATGGTTCGATTGTGGACGACGGCAATGGCCACGTCACCGAGGCCTAACCTCGATTGTAACAACGGCAGTAACAACGGCCAAAACTGCCCAGCACTCGATTTTTCAGGCAGTATCTAAAGCGCCAAGACCATCCCAAGGACAAAATGGAAGAATTGTTCGGCGTTCCCATGGACACCATCATGGTTGTCCTTTTGGCCATCTTTCTGCCGGTCCTAGCCGGGATAGCGGTCATGGCGTGGCGTAACCGGGTCATGCTCAAGCTGGGTCTGCGCAACATCCCACGCCGCAAGTCCCAAACTGCCCTAATCATCTTCGGCATCATGATTAGCACTTTGATTATGGCTGCCGCCTTCGGCACCGGCGATTCCATCACCTACTCCATTCGCAAGAACGCCATCGACGCCCTAGGGACGATTGACCAAATTATCGTCTCCGCCCGTGCCGATGAGTCAGATACCATTGGCAGCTTCAATTACTTCTCCCTTGACCGTTACGAGCAGCTAAAAGTGGAGTTGGTCGATTTTGACCTTATTGACGGTCTGGCCCCTGGCATTGGCGAATTTGCGCCCACGGTGAATAACAGGACATCGTTGAGCGAAGGCCAGATGCAGATCACCGGGGTGGACCCGAACTCGCTGGACGGTTTTGGCCGGTTCCATCTGACCAACGGGCGGGAGATCAGGCTAGATACCCTGGGCCCCAATGACGCCCTGATCAACGAAGAAGCTGCCAGAGAACTGGACGCCATGCCCGGTGATGAGCTGGTGACATTTGTGGGCGGCTCCAGTGTGAAGTTCCAGGTGCAAGGCGTGGTGGACAGCGGCGGCCTGGCCGGAGATGGATCAACGCTGCTGGTGCGGCTGGACCGGGCCCAAGAAATGTTTGGCCGGGAAGGCCAGATTAACTCCATGGCTGTCTCCAACCTGGGTGGCGTATTTGAAGGGGCAGAGGTCAGCGACGAAGTGACCGACGCTCTGCGGGTATTGTTCACAGACCGAGAGATTGCTGGGCAGTTGCAGACGCTGCTAAACCGCAAAGATATTTTGGACCAGTTGGAGATCTTGAGACCCACGCTTTCAGTGGAAGTGGGCACTGATCTTGCTGCGATTATCAGCGGCCTGAGTGAGAGCGGCCTTTCCGACGATTTCATCGGCGCGTTGGCTGATGAAGACGTCCAAGAAGAAGTGCTAAACGCCGTAAACCAAGCTGAACTGTCTGCGGTTGAACTTGAGGCCAGCACGTTATTCGCCGGTCTGGCCGAGTTCCGGGTGCTGGATATCAAGAAACAGGTCTTGGATGCGGCCAATCAGGCCGGATCCGGCGTAACCAGCATCTTCATTATCATGGGTCTGTTCTCCATCATGGTTGGGGTGCTGCTGATCTTCCTGATCTTTGTCATGTTGGCGGCGGCCAGGCGCTCCGAGATGGGCATGGCCCGTGCTGTGGGAGCCAAGCAGCGGCACCTGGTACAAATGTTTATTTTCGAAGGAACCGCCTACTCGCTGATTTCAGGTGCAGTTGGCGTGGCCATGGGACTGGGTGCCAGTTCGATAATCGTCTTCATGGTCAACCGCATCTTCCAGTCTGGCGGCAGTGGAGCACCGGAAAACTTCACCATGTTCGCCCACTTTGAACCCCGCAGCGCAGTGGTCGCTTACTGTCTGGGCATGGTCATAACTCTGGGCACCGTTGGTATCTCCGCCTACCGAGTTAGCAGGCTGAATATAGTTGCGGCAGTCAGGGGGCTTCCGCCGCCGGTCCAGCAATCAAATACGCCCTACCGCGTCCGTTTGCTAGCGCCAATTTGGGCGGTGGTTAGACCCGTCGCGTTGCTAGCGAACGCTCTACGGGATCTGGCTGGCATGAATATCAGCCGGGGGCTTGGCCTTTTAGTAAATGCGGTCTGGGCTACCGCCACGATTCCAATCGGTGTCATTGCCGCCATTGCTCAGGCAATCTGGGTGCCAATGAGCCACGGCTGGATGACCGTGGTTGCCGGTGGGCTGCTCTCCTGGCTTGGCATCGAATCTGACGAGGCCGCTCCGCTCCGTATCGGCAACACCCTGGTCATTGTTGGTATCGGACTGACTATCAGAACAATCTCCCACAGGACCGGAATCAGACGCGAGGTTGGTGACCGCATCGCCTACACGTTCATGGGCGTGGTCACCCTGGTGTCCTGGGTTATTCCGTTCCGCTCACTGGAAGATATTTTTGGCGAGATTGATGGCGGCATTGAGATGTTCTTCATCTCGGGCATTGCCATGGTGGCAGCAGCCGTCTGGACCGTGATGTACAACGCCGATCTGCTCTTGAAACTACTCACGTTTGTGACCAATCCGCTGGGCTGGCTCCGACCAGTGCTGGTCACTGCCGTGGCCTATCCGATGGCCGCCAAATTCCGCACTGGCCTCACCTTGGCCATGTTCGCCCTGGTAATCTTTACGCTGATAGTGATGTCCATCCTGACCGAGGCCTTTAGCGCGGCTGTTGGTGATGCGGAGCGGGTGGCCGGTGGCTGGGACATCCAGGCTTCGGTCAACTCCAACACCCCCATTGAAGACATACGTCTGTCCATCGATGAGAAGCCCGGCCTGAATAACCAGGACATCACGGCCATTGGTGGGTATACCGCATTCCCGGTGGAAATTCGCCAGGTCGGCGCAGAGGAACAACGCTGGAGCTTCTACGGAATCCGCGCCGCCGATGACCAATATCTGAAGCAAACCGGTACCACCTTGAAGCTGATAGCCGACGGCTACGACAGCCCGGAGGAAGTTTGGGCCGCGGTCCAGAGGGATTCAAACCTGGTGGTGACGGATTCGCTAATCGTCCCGTCCCGAGAGCAGTTCGGCAACGACGAGGTACCCTTTGAACTGGAGGGCGTCTTTTACGAAGACACCGAGATGAAGCCCATCGACATTGAGGTGAGAGATCCACGGACCGGCACCGTGATTCCCCTGACCATCATCGCCGTCACAGACCGCCTTTCGGACGCATTTGGTGAACTGGGTCGAGGGATTATCGCATCGCGTAAAGAGCTGGATAACGCCATCCCGTTCCAGATTCCCACCACCACCTACCGGTTCAAAGCCGCCGACGGTGTGGACGTTGAAACACTGTCCAAAGGTTTGGAGTCGGCCTTCCGAGAGAACGGTATGGAGAGCGATGTTTTGGCGGATTTGGTGGACGACATCGCCGCCGCCAACCGAGCCTTCAACTATCTGTTCACCAGCTTCATGGGCCTGGGCTTGCTGGTTGGTATCGCCTCACTGGGAGTGGTCAGCCTGCGGGCCGTGGTGGAACGCCGACAGCAGATCGGAGTGCTGCGGGCCATTGGGTACCGGAGAGGGATGGTCCAACTTAGCTTCCTGACCGAGTCATCATTCGTGGTGATTATGGGCGTGGCTATTGGCGTGGGACTGGGAACAATCATCTCCTACAACATCGTGAAAGACATCCAAGAAGAGGTTGAGACAGTCCGTTTCGCCATCCCTTGGATTCAGATAGGCATCATCGTGGCCATCGCCTACGTGTTCTCGTTGGCCACAACCTACATGCCGGCGCGCCAGGCCTCCCGAATCTACCCAGCCGAGGCCCTGCGCTACGAGTAAATCACAAATTTAAGGAGACCCGCCATGACGGCTAACGCAACGAATAACAGCAGCGGATTCAAAGTCATTGGCACCACCCCCATCCGGCACGATGCCACTGACAAGGTCACTGGCCAGGCCCGGTACGGCGCAGACATCAACATGCCCGGTCTCCTCCACGGCAAGATACTTAGAAGTCCCCACGCCCACGCCATCATCAAGTCCATCGACGCCACCAAAGCCCTGGCTCTGCCTGGTGTGAAATCGGTTGTGACCTCAGCAGACCTACCAGAACTCTCCGGCAGACCGGTGGACGTGGCCGAGGGCGCACCCCTCAACCCCAGGTTCTTGAGCAACAACGTGCTGGCCAGCGGCAAGACCCTCTACAAAGGCCATGCCATTGCCGGTGTGGCGGCCACCAGCGTCCATATAGCCGAAGAAGCCCTGTCACTCATCGAAGTCGATTACGAGGTGCTAAAACCCGTTCTGGACGGCAAAGAGGCCATGGAACCCGGCTCGCCGATCCTCCATGACCGGTTGTTCCATTCCGAAGGGGTATTCTTCCGGGCCGGTGGACTGAAAGACGACAACGATCAGAGCGCCCCGACCAACGTTGCCAGCCACTTCGTATTTGAAGTTGGAAACCAAGAACAAGGATTTAACGATGCTGACGTGGTGGTGGAACGAGAGTTCCGAACCAGGCCAGTGCACCAGGGTTATATCGAACCCCACAGCGCCACCGCCCGGTGGGACCGCGACGGACGGGTCACCGTCTGGGGCAGTTCCCAAGGCCATTTCGCCATCCGGGATTTCACCGCCCTGGTCCTGGGCCTACCCGTTTCCCAGGTCAAGGTTGTTCCCATGGAAGTGGGTGGTGGTTTTGGCGGCAAGTTGGTGGTTTACGTAGAACCCGTGGCGGCCTTGTTGTCTAAAAAGACCGGACATCCAGTGAAGATCACCATGACCCGCGCTGAGGTATTTGAAGGAACCGGCGCCACGGCCGGTGGGTACATCTGGGCCAAGATCGGGGCCACCAAAGATGGCCGCATCACTGCTGCAGACGCCCACTTGGTCTACGAGTCCGGCGCCTTCCCTGGAGCCTTGGTTAACCTGGCATCCATGACTATTTTCGCACCCTATGACATACCAAACGCTAGAGCAGAAGGGTATGACGTGGTGGTCAACAAACCCAAGGTTGCGCCCTACCGCGCCCCGCTGGGCCCGCCCGCCGGGTTTGCCGGTGAGACTCTGATCGACGAATTAGCCGTCAAGCTTGCGATGGACCCAATCGAGTTCCGGCTGCTGAACGCCGCCAAAGACGGCACCCGCCGGATTACGGGCATCCCTTATAAGAAAGTCGGCTATGTGGAGACACTGCAAGCTGCGAAAGACCACCCGCATTACAGTGCACCATTGGGTGGGCCAAACCGAGGCAGAGGCATAGCTACTGCGGTCTGCAACAACATCACCGGCCCGGCCAGCGCCGTGGTCAGCATGCAGGCGGACGGCAGCGTTGGCCTGGTAGAAGGTTCTTCTGATTTGGCCGGTAGCCGTACTGCCGTCGCGATGCATGTTGCGGAGGTATTGGGCATCGCCGCCGAGGATGTGCACCCATCAGTTGGCGACACAGACTCGATCGGCTACACGGCCATCAGCGCCGGTAGCAGCGCGGTCTACAAGACTGGCTGGGCATCATTTGAAGCCGCACGCGACCTGCAACGTCAGTTGGCCGCCAGAGCCGCGCTGGTCTGGGATGTGCCAGTTGAAGAAGTGGACATTACTGATGATGTGTTTACCCACTGCTCCAACCCGGAGCTTCGTCTGACGTTGAAAGAAATCGCTGCGCGGCAGAACACCACCGGCGGGCCGTTGGTCGGCCGGGCTGGCGGCGTTTGGGGCGGGGAAAGCCCAGGGTTTGCCGTGCATATCGTGGACGTTGAAGTGGACCCGGAGACGGGCAAGACCAACATCATTCGCTACACGGCCCTGCAGGATCCCGGCACCGCCGTCCACCCCTTGTACGTTGAAGGGCAGATACAGGGTGGGGCCGTCCAAGGCATCGGCTGGGCGTTGAACGAAGAATACGTAACCGACGCTGAAGGCCGGATGCTGAACGCCAGTCTGCTGGACTACCGCATGCCCACTGCCTTGGATCTGCCCATGATCGACGCCGTAATCGTTGAGGTACCCAACCCTGACCATCCCACCGGAGTCAGGGGCGTCGGTGAAGTATCAATAATCCCGCCGGTGCCAGCCATCGCTAATGCCATTAACCAGGCGATCGGTATCCGCATGGCCGAGACTCCCATGTCCCCAGGCGCAATACTGGAAGCCATCTGGGATAAAGAAGCGTAGCCGCTAGGTATTTTTATGCTCGTAGCGTCCTCACCTAGCAGTGCTGCCTTTCCCCTGCCTGGTGGTGTCCA
>JAPKDE010000077.1 GCA_028822675.1 Dehalococcoidia bacterium
GCTCTTTTTATCTTCTATGGTTATCGATTGAACAACAGTCCTGGCATTCCTGGATATGAAGGAACCCAGATTGCCGACGACGGTCAAACAACACCTGGAAAAGACTTCCTGGATTCCAGCCTTTGCTGGAAAGACGGTGGGCGGTGGTGGCAACTTGGCAATGGTCATAAATTCGCTCGTCCTGAGCCAGTCGAAGGACCCGCATCAGTTAGGTTCCAGCAGAGTTCAACCCTTCGCCGTCTTCGCCAAGATAAAATCAACGCCTCAGGCTCTTAAGAACCTGGGCGTTTGTTTTATTAGCACTACTTCACTACCTGCCCGTGTAGAGACCGTCGCTGAATAGCCTTGCCTGCCTGTTTAAGTACGGCTGGTGGCAAGGTTATTTTATAATAATCATTCTTGCAGGTTATTCGCTTTGAATATAAAATCAGGTGCACATAAAAGAGAGTTACCTCTCGTCGCTGAGGAGCGGGCAACGAAAAGATTTGAAGGAGTAGAAAGATGACTGATTCCCTAAACGAAACATCGGCAGCTTTTTCTGAGCGCGAAGATAGGATTGAAAAGTTCGATGCTATTGTCATCGGCTCTGGTGTTACGGGGTTATATTCTTTGTATCGTATGCGCCAACTAGGGTTCTCGGTCCGTGCATTCGACGACGCTAGTGGGGTGGGTGGAACTTGGTACTGGAACCGCTATCCAGGTTGCCGTTTTGACTCTGAGAGCTACTCTTACGGATATTCATTCTCCGAAGAACTTTTGCAGGAATGGGACTGGAAAGAACATTACTCCAGCCAGCCAGAGACCGAACGCTATCTTAACTATGTCGCTGATAAGTTCGACCTGCGGCGTGATATACAGTTTAATTCACGAGTTATGTCGGCGACGTTTATCGAGGCAGAAAGCTGCTGGGAAATAGTCTTACAGGACGGGAGCAAAGCCCGTGGCCAGTACCTGATCACGTCGGTCGGAAGTTTTTCTGCCGGTTACGTTCCGGACTTTGAGGGAATCGACAGCTTCAAAGGGATTACATCTCACACTAGAGGATGGCCCGCAGAAGGAATTGATCTGGCCGGAAAACGAGTTGGAGTCATTGGGACCGGCGCCAGCGGCGTGCAACTTATCACGGAGATCGCCAAGGAGGTTGCCCACCTGACAGTATTCCAGAGGACAGCGAACTACTGCGCTCCTCTCCGCAACGGTTTGATCGACGATCAGACCCAGAAACAGATTAAAGCCAGTTATCCGGAGATTTTCAGGATTTGCAAGGAAACCCCTGGCTCATTCATGCATGAATTCGACAAACGGTCGGCCATGGATGTTTCTCCAGAGGAACGTCTTGAACAGTATGAACGGCTATGGGCCGAGCCGGGATTCAAAAAGTGGCTCTCCAATTTTCATGACGTGATGGTCCCGGGAGAGGCCAATGAAGACTACGCCGAGTTTGTTCGCAACAAGATTCGCGAGCGCGTCCATGATCCGGTCATAGCGGAGATGTTGGTTCCCAAGGACCACATGTTTGGCTCCAAACGACTGCCTTGCGAGAGTGGTTATTACGAGGTCTATAACCAAGACAATGTTTTGCTTGTCGACGTCAGCGAAGTACCCATTGAGCGAATCACACCCAAGGGTGTTAAGACCAGAGATGCGGAGTACGAATTAGACGTCATCGTCTATGCCACTGGGTTCGATGCGATCACTGGCGGGCTGATTAATCTGAATATCACTGGGCAAAACGGTCAGACGCTGAAGGATAAATTTGCCGCAGGGCCGCGGACCTACATGGGGATCACCTCAGCAGGATTCCCGAACCTGTTTACAGTAAACGCAGCGTCAGTGGGGAACTTTGTCAGGGCTTCTGAACCGCTGATAGATTGGGTTGGCGAAACGATGGGTTATCTTCGGGACAACGATTTCAAACGCATCGCGCCTACCATTGAGGCTGAAGACGCCTGGGTTAAACACGTCAATGAGGATGGCGCAAATATCTTGCGGACACAGGCAAATTCCTGGTTTGTGGGAGCAAATATTCCTGGGAAGGCACGGGCATTGCTTACCGCTCCGGATACAGCGCCAGCCATGCGGGCTAAGCGTGCAGAGGTCACGGCCAATGGGTATGAAGGATTCATCGTTGAGTAAAATCCGCAGCTCCCCACTAGAATAGCCAAAGGATGACTCGTCGTTTTTGATTGAGTGGGTTTACGGTATGGGTTCCAGTAAGCGCAATCGCGAATAATATGTTTAGAATAAATCGTTTGTTCTTAATTCGGATGAGATGCCTAAAGGTAGATCGGCAAGATTGAACAACTAAGATCTGCAACCAGTTGTTTCAGATCGTAGTTCTCCCGTTTGAGGTGTTCGATCTCCTCGCGGATGGCATCTCGGACCGTATCCCGAGTGAGACGCTCTTTACCTGCTTCCATGATCTCTTTGGTCCAGGCATAGAAGACGCCCGGTTTGATCCCCTCCCGCCGACAGAGGTCACTAACCGTTACCTCCCTTCGGAGACCCTCCAGAACGATGCGGATCTTGTCTTCCGGGTCGTACTCCCCGGTATCTTGGGTCGAGATCTTTGCTACGTGGGCTTGACCGGTGTTGTATTGGGACACTTTCGGGTCCTTTCTAGGTGCGGTAGATCTATACCCTGCACTGGGAGTCCAAACACACCCCCACCCTCATGTTTTCTCCCTTTAAAAGTGTCTCATTATCGTTGAACGCCTACAGAATTAGCCGGTTCTTCGTTTTAAACCGGTATTAACCATTATTAGCATTTTGATTCGGCCAAACACAGTTGACTAAATTTCCCGCGTCGTTTACTCTCCGTCGGGACTTGGGATGCTAGCGACATCCATGGTCTAAATTGGCAACAGTTTGGATGCTCGTTAGAGGGGTAATCAATCGAACATAGGTAACGAGGTGGAGTTAATGTCCAGGCATAGATTTTTTGGCATTCCGTTTCTCATCGCTGCGCTCACTTCTTTGATGTTGGTCGTGGCAGTCGCCTGTGGGTCTTCTTCAGAGTCAGAAGTCACTCAGGATTCTAGCGGCGAGGCATCGGCCACAAGTGTGCCGGTAGCCACTTCCGCTCCTGCGGCATCAGTACCAGCATCCGTAAAACGGCAAGAAAAGCTGACCATAGCCATAACAGACATGGGGAACGAGACCCCAACTGTTTGGCAGGAATACGCCTTCGGAAAGGCTTATATGCGTTTCCTTTACGACGCGTTTACCGGCACAAATGACGCGGGCGAAGTGGACAAAACCACTGGCGCCGCCATAGATTGGTCCATGTCTGCCGACGCCATGGATTGGACCTTCACCTTGAGAGATGACATCAAGTTCCATAACGGTGATCCTCTCACTGCTGAAGACGTCAAATTCTCGATTGCTTTGACTAGCAGCGAGGATTCGGTCGCCTCATATGCAGGCACCGTTCGAGCCGCCATCGCCGATCCAGACCAAATCACCGTGGTTTCTCCAACCGAATTGCAGATTCACGCCTCCAAGCCGTCGGGGTTCTTGAACTGGTTTATTTCGGATATTCAAGGTGTTGAGGGGTTGATTCAACCCAAGAATTACACCGAGTCTGTAGGCAATGATGAATTCGCCAAGAGTCCAATCGGCAGTGGTCCCTACAAATTCGTGGATCAGCGCAAGGGCGACTTCATGGAAATGGAAGCAATGGACGATCATTGGAGAGACGGGGGGTCCAAATTCAAGACCGTCCTCTGGCGCATCATCCCAGAAGAGAGCACCCGGATCGCAGCCCTCAAGGCTGGCGAGGTGGATGTCATATCCGTCTCGCGTGAGCGGGCGCCTCAGTTGAGAAAAGATGGTCTCAATATCTTCAGCAAGGAAGGGGCCAGCGTAATGGGCCTCTATTTCCACGAACAATGGCGTGACGATTCAATCTGGAAAGACATCAATGTCAGAGAGGCCTTTAACCTGGCCATCAACCGCGACGAGATATGCGAATTCGTCTTCGCTGGGCAATGCACGCCTGCCAAGGTCTATCCTTGGCCGGACATCGCCCCCGGAACCGACAAATCCTTGACGCCATTGCCGTTTGATCCGGTAAGAGCGAAGGAACTACTGGATGCGTCGGACTACAACGGAGAAGAATTAGCTATCCGGTCGTACCCCAGGGCTGATGTTCCCGAGGGACCGCGGTTCATCGAGGCCATCGCCGCTTATCTGACCGATATCGGTGTTAACGTTAAGATTATTCCCACTGAATACGCTTCATACCGTCAGGAGCGCCTGGCCCACACACTGGATAACGGTAGTGGTTACCTAGCGGCGCCCAACCGGCCGTTGGCGGGTTTCGTGGGGTTGATGCGTGTCCTGAACCACTCGACAGGAACGTTCACATCTACTCATGATCCGGAGATTGACCGCCTCATTGAAGCATTAGAGGCAGGAGTATCTCCAGCAGATGTAGAGGCAGCAAGCATCGCACTGTATCAGTACATGTACTCGCAGTTCTCGCATCTAACTTGCTGCAACATGAACATATCCTACGCGACCAACGACACGATCGAGTCCTGGGACTTGGGTAAGAGGGTCTGGGACGACGGTTTCAGCAACTTGGTCCAGCCGTAAATTGCAAGACCACCCTGGGGGTAATCCCCCCAGGGTGGTCTTGATTCCGAACTTAGCACTGCGACCCAGCCCCAAGTTCGGAATCAAAACCTGAACGGGCAAGGCAGAGAATGCAAAGGTACATCATCAGACGCGTCGGAGAGTCCTTATTAGCCCTTTTCGCACTCTCAATAATCATATTTCTGATGGTCCGCATGACCGGAGACCCAGCTCTGCTAATGCTGCCGGCAGACGCCGGTGCGGAGCGCTTGGAAGAGATACGTCATTCCATGGGCCTGGATAAACCGTTGGTTGTCCAGTATGGGTTGTTTGTCCGGGATTATTCCACGTTGAGTTTCGGAAACTCTCTCCGCACGCAAACCCCGGTATACGATGAGGTCAAAGACCGACTTCCCAACTCCCTTAAGTTGGTTGGGGCGGCGATGGTGATTGTGGTGCTGATAGCGGTGCCATTGGGTGTTTTGTCGGCGGTCTACAAAGGGACATGGATTGATACTTTAGCCACGGGGTTTGCGGTACTTGGACAGGCGGTCCCCGTTTTTTGGCTGGGGATCCTTATGATCCAATTGTTTACTATTAGGTTAGGGTGGTTGCCCAGTTCTGGAATGGGCGGACTGGACCACTACATTATGCCGGCTTTTGCCTTGGGTTTCTTCACGGTTGCGGCTATTCAAAGGCTGCTACGGTCCAGCTTGCTGGAGGCAATGGACAGTGAATACATCAAGCTGGCCAGAATCAAAGGCCTGTCTGAATTCAAAGTTGTTTGGAAGCACGCACTGAGAAACTCCCTGATCAGCGTAATCACACTGGGCGGAATTTACATCGCCATCTTAGTCACACTGGGAATCCTGGTGGAGGTGGTGTTTGCCTGGCCAGGGATGGGACGGTTGTTGTTCCAGGGCATAGTGTTCAGGGACTTCCCTGTGGTTCAAGCTGTTGTCTTGATTTCAGCCGCAATAGTTATTTTTAGCAGCCTAGTGGTTGATATAGCCTACGCATATCTGGATCCGAGAATAAGGCTTCAGTGATGATGGCCAATGTAATAGATGCCGCTGCGATTCAACCGGTAAAGGTCAGCCGTTTGCCCAAGATCTTCGCTGCATTTAAGGCGGCACCGGTCATACCACTGACCATCATCGTGGTGTTCGTTCTCGCGGCCCTTCTGGCTGACCTGGTCACGTTTCATGATGCGTACCAAGTTAAGCTGCCGGAACGTCTTGTTCCCCCCGCCTGGGTCGGTGATACCACCGTAATGAAAACCGTCTCCGAGACGGTTGCCATAGATGAACTGGAAAAGAAGATAACCCTGGCCAAGGCGTTGGCGATAGATTCTAGTTCGCAAGTGGGGGATAGGATAGAGGTAGTTGTCCGGCAGGGAGGCAGTTGGTCCCGTCCGCTGGGGACAGATCCTCTTGGTCGCGACATCTTAACCCGGATTATCTACGGGGCCAGGGTCTCCATCATAATCGCTGGTGCGGCGTTGGCGATCGGCGGTGGGTTCGGAACTTTGGTCGGGCTTACGGCCGGGTACTACGGTGGAAAGATAGACACCATCCTGATGCGCTTCGCCGATATCACCTTGGCCTTCCCGTTGATACTTTTTGCTATCTTGTTGGTAATGGTGCTAGGTCCCAGCATGATGAACGTGATCATCGCCATATCTCTGGTGCTGTGGGCTCGCTATGCCCGTGTCATTAGAGGGGAAGTCCTGGGTTTGATGCAGCGTGACTTCATCGCGCGGGCCAGGGTTTCCGGGGCTTCTGACTGGCGGATTATGATGCGGCATCTCCTCCCCAACGTGATGCCGACCCTCATCGTTCTGCTTACGCTGCAGGTTGGCTGGGTCATTATCGTCGAGGCCTCATTGAGCTTCCTTGGCGCTGGCATCCCGCCGCCGACTCCGGCTTGGGGTGGGATGCTGGCAGAAGGGAAAGAGTATGTCTCCACTGCCTGGTGGGTTACTACTGCGCCGGGTGTCGCAATCATGCTGGTCGTGATGGCGTTCAATCTCTGCGGCGATTGGTTGAGGGAAAAGCTAGACCCCAAACAGCGCAGCATCTAGGCGCAAATATATCGAAGAACTTTATTCGCTCAGATTGTAGAATCTAAAACAGACGCCGCGTGTACACGCGGCGTCTGTTTTGTTTTTGGAGCTGCATCCGTGGAATCGCCGGCCAGCGGAAGGGGGTATCAGTCTGAGAGGCCGGACGCGATGGTTTTAGAAGCCCGTCCGTCTATTCGTATAGATGGCAGGACAGTAGGTGTCCGCCCCCCATGTCCTTAATCACAGGCTCTTCCACCGAGCACCGATCCATGGCGAATGGACACCTGGGGTGGAAATTGCAACCCGACGGCGGATTAATCGGAGAAGGTACCTCGCCTGTGAGGATGATCTCATCGCCTATATCGTCTGGATGGGCTGGTAGGGCTGCTGAAAACAAGGCTTTGGTGTAGGGGTGGAGTGGGTTGTCGTACAGTTCCTCAGTGGGACTATGTTCCACTATCTTGCCTAGGTACATGACAACCGTTTGGTGGGCCATGTAACGCACGGTGGCCAAGTTGTGGGCCACCAACATGAAAGACACCCCAGTCTCGGCCTGGAGGTCTACGAGCAGGTTCATAACCTGCGCCCTGATAGAAACGTCCAACGCCGATACGGGCTCATCTAGGATGATCAATTTGGGAGAAGAAGCCAGTGCGCTTGCCACTGCCACTCTTTGTCTCTGGCCGCCGCTGAATTCATGGGGATATAGCTCAGCCTGTTCCGGCGCCAACCCCACCTGCTCCATCACTTCTTTAACGCGGTCGTAAGCATCTTTTTTAGAGACGTCCTTGTTGACGACCAAGGCTTCCGAAACAATGTCTTTAATCTTCATTCTGGGGCTTAAGGATGACCACGGGTCTTGGAACACGGCCTGGACCTGAGTCCGGTATTCCTTTAGGCTCTGCCCGGAGAAAGTCTGGATGTCTGTGCCTTCCATGAATATCTGGCCCGCAGTTGGCTCTTCTAAACGCAGGAGCAGTTTGGAGGTAGTGGTCTTGCCGCAACCAGACTCGCCGACCAATCCCAGGGTCTCCCCGGCGTTGATGGTAAAGTCGATACTGTCCACAGCCCGAACCTGGCCAACAGTCTTCATAAAGACTAGACCCTTGGTCACGGGAAAGTATTTCTGAAGGTTTTCGGCCCTCAACAGTCCTTCAGCCAACGATGCCCTCCCTGCGCCTAATTATCCCACTCAGGCTGCGACATAAAGCAGGCCACTGAATGGTTATTTTCGTGCATGGTTATTTCGGGGTAGCTTTTGGTGCAGACCTCTCTGGCGTTGATGCACCTAGGAGCAAACCTACAACCTTCTGGCAAGTCCCAAAGGAACGGTGGTTGACCGTCAATGGCACGGAGACGGTCGGTCCGGTCCATCTTGGGGACCGAGTCCATCAGCGCCTGTGTGTAAGGATGGTGAGGTTTGTTGAACAGGTCCCTTACGTCGGCCTGTTCTACGATTCTGCCAGCGTACATTACCGCTACTCGGTCGCACATCCGGGCCACAATCCCAAAATCATGAGTGATGAATATAATAGCCAGCCCAGTCTCCGCTTGAATATCTTTCAGAAGCCTCAAGTACTGCAGTTGGATGGTTACATCCAAGGCTGTGGTGGGCTCATCGGCGATGATAATCTTGGGTGATGCTGAAACGGCTATTGCTCCGATGACCCGTTGCTTCATGCCTCCACTCATCTGGTGAGGATAGTCATCAAGACGGCGTTCAGGTGCAGCCACCCTCACGTTTCTGAGGGCTTCCATAGCTTTGGTTAACATCTCTTTCCGGCCATTTTTGCCATGGGCTCCAAGAGCCTCAATCAATTGGTTGCCAATGGTGAACACCGGGTTCAGGGAGGTCTGTGGGTCCTGAAGAATCATCGATATCTTACGACCTCGGACCTGTCTCATATCTTTGTCAGAGAGTGAAACCAAGTCTTCACCGTCTAGAAGGATCTCTCCGGATACGATTCGCGCGGCAGGCTTTGGAATTAACCTAAGAAGCGAAAGGGCAGTCATCGTCTTGCCGCAGCCGGATTCCCCTACGATGCCAAGGGTTTCTCCTTCACGAACCGAGAAACTTACTCCATCCACCGCTTTGGTGACCCCCCGGCGGTTGAAGAAGTAGGTATGGAGGTCCTTTACCTCTAGAACAATGTCTTTTTCAGTCATCTAATCGCCCATGGATCGTATTTGAATCAGGCTCACGGTGAGTTGACCGACGACAAGTTACCATATTAACGGCTATTGGGCAAAATACTCATATTCTTACTAGAATTAGCAATATGCGGGAGGTCGGGATTGATGGAAATACCATCGGATGGTGCATGTCATCGCCAACCCGGCATATGCGAATAGTTGGGTTGATTCATTATCGAAAACCGGCCGGTTGGCGAAGGCACTCGGACATAGGGATTGTTTATTTGTTTAATCCCGTTTGGCGAGGATTTCTCGAACAATAAACAGAAGACGAAAGAGCGAAACATGTCGTCAAGCCGAAGCGGGTCGGCCATTGGGTGAATCGCGAGATATCTAACGAAATTTACCCTCGAAGTCTGTCTCCTACCATTTCCGGCTGATTTATAGGTACCTTGCCTGGCGCATTATTTTGATCTTGACTCATAAACGCTCCTGCAAGGTAATCGCTATGTTGCTGCAATAAGTGCATCAGTCAGGACGAGTGGGTCAGTGGTTTCCGCTAAACGCTTTCCGCCTGCATCTCTGCTCGCAGTTTCTCGGTGGCTGGTATGTCTAGAGCTGAGTTTTTAAGGTTGATTACCACGCCATACTCTCGGCGCACGTAGTCCACCGACAGCTTCTCTTGTTCAACGTCATCTGCTACAGCGAACATGTCCCGTTCTAAGGGATTGCCAAAGCCGCCGGCCCCTGCTTGCACTACCCGGTAAAGGTCCCCCTTCTTCAATTGCCGAAGGGTTTTGCCAGGAAGCTTTTCCTCTTGGCCGGTGCCGGGGTTTAGATAGTTCTCGGTGGGCGTGCCCGGTTTGCCTCCCTGCACTCCCCAAGGTGTGAAGTCAGAGCGGTCAGAGCGCAGTTGGAATGTTGCGTCCTCCGCAAGAAGACGGAACTCGCGCTCGATTCCCAGTCCGCCCCGGAATTTGCCAGCCCCGCCGGTATTGGGCACGAACCCGTAGCGTTCCACCATCAACGGCTGCTCCGACTCAATGCTCTCGATGGGTGTATTAGCCATGTTCAGTATGGGAGCAGCCAGTCCATCGGCGCCGTCCAGATTGGGTCCGCCGCCGCGAGGCCCGTCGTTCGCAAACTCCAGGTAGACCCAGGCCTTGCGGTTGGAGTCGTAACCACCCCAGCTAACGCCAATCTCGCCTCCGCCCCAGGCCGCTGGGACCTTGCCCGGCATCGCCTGTGCCATTGCGCCGAAGATAGTCTGGCAGATTCTGAACCCGGCCAGGCCACGTGCCGCCACTGGTGCCGGGTGTTGCGGGTGGACGAAGCAGCCCTCCGGCGCGGTGATGTTGAAGGGCCGGAAGAAGCCGCTGTTGGACTGGATCGCCGGGTCTATCAGGCACTTCAGCACGGCATAGACGTTGGATTTGGTGTAGGCAAAGTTAGGATTGATGGAGCCCTTGGCCTGAGGCGAGGTGCCTTCAAAGTCAACGAAAATCTCGGCCCCCTGAATCTTGACCTTGGCATGGATCGCAATGGGATGAAGGTCAATGCCGTCATTGTCGATGTA
>JAPKDE010000078.1 GCA_028822675.1 Dehalococcoidia bacterium
TGGCCCCGGACTTGGAGCGCATCGCCGGAGAGTTCTTGTTTGGCAGCATCTGGCACGGACCTGCCCTGACCGACCACCAGCGGGAGATGGTCACCCTAACGTGCCTGACCGTGCTGAAACGGGACAATCAGGTGCGTAGGCATCTGGGCAACGCTCTTAACCTGGGTCTGACTCCGATTGAGATTATTGAAGTGCTGATGCATTCATCTTTCTACAGCGGAGTGCCAGCCACCCTGGATGCCTTGGCAATCGCCAAACAGGTCTTTGAGGAACGGGGCATCGACTACACACCGCAAACAGTGTTTGACACGACTGAGACACCCGACCAGTTGAACGAGCGCGGCATCGACAAACGTGTGGAGTACATGGGCCCACCCTCAGGTGGCGGACCAGGGCCGGTGACCGAGGCTGAGAAGGTGTTCAACCGGCTGACCACTGAATACTACTGGGGCTCCACGTGGACACGGCCAGGCTTAGACCTGCCCAGCCGTTCCATCTGCACTATGGCGGCAATGGCAGCCCTAGGTAGAGAAGCACAGTTGGCCAGCCACATCAAAGGCGCGCTGAACATTGGCCTAAGCCAGGAGCAGATTGTGGAAGTATTCGTACACGCCACGTTCTACTGCGGACTGCCTTTCACCCGGTCAGCAATCGACCTGGCCAACGAGATTTTCCGCGCCGAGTAAAGCCGGGAACTATTCCGGGTCTTTCAAATGTGGGAACATGGCAAGAGGTGTGGCAGCTAAGAGTCCGGCGTCGACCTCCCGGTGGACGCCGGAAATCCAACGTGCCGCGTCCCAGCCATCACTCTCCGTACCGAGAGGCGCGGAACGGCGGCGCATCTGTCGCGCCTCATCGGAAATTAGTGCGGCAGCATGCGGGGTGTGAACTTGGCCAAGTACTACGCAGTTAACACGGATATTGTCCCGGCCGTAATGAACTGCCATGGATTTACTGAGTCCCATCATCCCAGCTTTGGCAGCGCTGTATGGGTGACTTGCCCGAAAGCCTGCCTGCACGCCTTGTATAGAAGATATATTGACGATCGAGCCACCGCCAGCTTTGATCATCTCCGGGATAGCATGATTGCTGGTCGGCATCACACTCTTCAGACTAACTTCTATGATGCTATCCCAGAGGGCTTCGTCCACGTCGACAACTGAGGTAGGATGATAGGGCGCATTGGCCACGCTATTCACTACACAATATCCAGTTCGCCGTACGACTCCACGGCAGCCGCTACCATCCCCTGGCAAATCTCGTTCTTGGAAACGTCGCCTGCGAAGAACGAAGCTTCGCCTCCGTCGTCTTTGATCTGGGCCAGCACCGGTTCGACCTTCTTCGGATCTCGGCTCACCAGCAAAACTTTGGCCCCTTGACGCGCGAACAGAATCGCGATGGCCTCGCCGATTCCCCAAAATTCCGGGCTGCCTCCTGAAGCACCAGTTACGATAGCCACTTTGTCTGCAAGCCTGGTTCCAATCTCAGACATGGCACTTCCCACCAAGTCGGTAATGTTCTAAGGCTGACAGTCTAGCCGATTTGGACAAGGTTCTGGAAGCCTGAAAATTTACTCCGGGTCCTTCAGATAGGGGTACATGGCTAGAGGTGTGGCGGCCAGGAGTCCGGCGTCAACCGGAAGGGTTACGCCGGATATCCAGCGGGCTTCGTCAGAAGCCAGGAACAAGATTGCGTAGGCTACGTCCCAGGCGGTGCCGTCAAAGCCCAGAGGGCCAGCACGGCGGCGCAGGTTTAGCATCTCTTCAGAGCTGTGCCGGGCGACCATGGGGCTGTAGACGTGTCCGGGGGCGATACAGTTAACTCTGATGTTGTCCCGGCCATAGTGGACGGCCATGGAATTGCTCAGGCCTAAGATTCCGCCTTTGGAGGCCGCATAGGCGTGGTTGGGCCGTCCGCCGCCAGCCCTCAGACCCACAATGGAAGACAAGTTAACTATGGAGCCGCCGCCGTCCTTGATCATCTCCGGAATGGCGAACTTACTGGTCAGCATCACGCTTTTCAGGTTGACGTCGAGCACAGTATCCCAGAAATCTTCGGAAACGTCGGTGACCGAGCCTGGGCCACTGATGCCTACGTTGTTGATCAAGACGTTTAGCTTTCCGTAGGTCTTCACTGCTGCTTCTGCCATCTCCTGACAGGAATCTATATTGGTGACATCACCCACGAATATCGAGGCATCGCCGCCTTCTTCTTTTATCTGAGATAGTGTGGTCTGGGCATTCTTCTCATCCCGATCAACCAATATGACTTTGGCCCCTTGGCGGGTGAACAGCAAAGAAATAGCCTGGCCGATCCCAACAAACTCGCCTTCGCCAGTGGCGCCAGCGCCGGTCACGATGGCAACCTTGCCTTCCAATCTTGTCCCTCGTTCTTGCATGGGGCCTCCGAATATCATTCTTCAGGTTTTGGATGGGGTGAACGTCCGATGGAAAGTATATATTATCCGGTCTTCTTCCAATCCCACGATTAAAATCACATTTATCTAAACGGCATCTGATGTAGGCGACTGGTCCAGAACTATTCCTGGAGCCCTTCTGGCTAGAAGGCCAGGTTACCCCAAATATATAGGCCGTTTGCCAAGTGACCTATTTCACAATGCCTTATATGATTTCCAGAACATCTTAAAACATCTTCTTAAAACAGAATGTCATTGGTCCATATTTCCTGCTAAATCGATTTCGACTTATTTGAGGTAAATTATGGCTCTGAAGAAAGAAGCTCAGTCCAGAAAAGATTTTCTAAAAACTGCCGCGGTCCTAGCCGGCGGGGTGGGTTTGTTGGCGTTTCCGGCTGGTGCAAGTCGCGTTGTTACCGACGTTTCACCAGGGGTACAGCGCCTGACCGACAGCTAACCTGAGGTATTGGTGGACCAGGTTTCCCAACTGAATGAAGGCGAATTGGTGGACTTCCGCTACCCGTTGGAAGAGCAGACCAATTTCCTGGTCAAGCTTGGAGTCACCGCCAACGGTGGGGTTGGAGCGTCCAGCGACATTGTGGCGTTCAGTTACCTCTGCTCGCACATGGGATGCCCGCTCCAAGGTCGCTACAACAAGGAACACAAGATGCTGGGCTCATGCCTGTGTCATTACAGCCGGTTTGACCTTTCCAAGGGCGGGATTCTGATCTTGGGTCAAGCAACTCGATCTCTACCCCAGATTGTTCTGGAGACCAGGGGCTATTACATCTAGGCTGTTTGGGTCACCGGGCTCGTTTACGGATATCAGAACAAAATAGAAGGCGGTGTGCAGGTGCATTCTTAAGCTAATTCCCGGTTGATATTCATTATTGGGTTTAATCATCCATTTTATTCCTCGATCAGCCTCGTAAACGTAGATAAATGACTGACGAGAACTTAGACCAGGGCATCAGCGAACGAGATAAATTAGATAACTCACCATGGGACAAAGCTCGCTCTGCGGGTATGTCCCGACGAAACTTTTTGGCCCTCACGACTCTTGGCAGGTCGGCAGCAGTGCTAGCGGCCTGTGGGGTGGACCCGACTCCGAACCAAGTGCCGCCGGGGGTAACCTGCGCCTATTTCCTCTTTGGATAGGGTCGATTGGACATGGCTGTAAACTCGGTTGCTCCAGGATTGGCCGACCCGATCAACAACCGCTACCGGTACAAACTGGGTAAAGGGACTCTCAGAAAGACCGGGGAATCAGAGTTCAAACACACCATGAGCTTTGTGCCCAGAAACCTGACGTAGATTAGCCGCGTCTGCGGTAATGGATCTTCAACAATCGTTATGACGATATAATCCGGAGTCCGGGGCTGATTGCTAAAACGTCACGGATTTGGATTATTCTTTTCAGTGCGGAGACTCAGTTGAAATTCGGGCTTTGCGTTTTGGGTTGTGGTTCGTTCGCCCATTCATTCGCGGAATCGCTCTCGGCTTCCCGGGATGAGATGGATCTGTATTTTGCTAGCAGAGACCTCAGTCGAGCTGCAGCCTACTCCGAAGAATTTGGCGGCGTTGGAGCTTTCAGCTCCTATGAATACGCGGTCGCTGATCCTAGAATAGATGCAGTCTACATCTGCACCCCCCATGACCTTCATCTGGAACACGCCAGACTCACCGCCACTGCAAACAAACACATACTGCTGGAAAAGCCCATAGCTAGGACAGTCGAGGAAGCCGATCAGATAATTTCGGTCGCCAAAGAAGCCGGAGTAGCCTTAATGGTTGCTGAGAATTGTCGGTTTCTGAGTGCGGTTCAAGAAGCAAAGCGAATCATCGATTCCGGAGCGCTGGGCGAAGTTCGGCTCATTCAGATACATGAAGAATTTCCCTTTAAACCAAACTCGTGGCGTAACGACAAGTCACGCAACGGGGGAGGGACGTTCATAGATGGAGGCATCCACAAGGTGAGCGTGTTGTCTTATTTAGCTGGGCGTCCAACTAGCCTGTACGCCTCCCAGGTACCAGCGGGTCAACCCGGCCTAGATGCGGAGGACGGCATCGTTGTAACCACCCGCTCGCAAAGTGGGGTCGTGGGCATCATCAACCACACTTGGAGTATTGGCCAAGCCTCCGAACGCCCTACCGTAAGTGTCTCCGGCACACTAGGCCGTATCAATTTTGAGATGGGCAGACCTTGGTTGAAGATCGACTATGGCCATTCCCAGGAGGTACGCCAGTTGGATGACCAAATGCTCGGCATAGACCCCATGGTGTCGGAATTCATGCGCAGCATACGGGAGAAGACCGAACCGACCATGACTGGAGAGGAGGGCCGTCTGGATTTGGCCATGGTTCTAAAGGCCTACGAATCGGCCAACACCGGATTACCGGTTCTTCTGGGCTCAGATTTCTGATGAGTTCAGGTAACCAGCCAAAACTATCTCAGTTTGATGCCATAGTCCTCGCCGGGGGCGAAAGCTGGCGAATGGGCACGCCAAAAGCCAACCTATAATTTGGCGACTCGTCACTGATCGGCGCGGCGGTGGCCGCGTTGAAACCGGTCTTCCGGCAAGTATTTGTGGTCACCCGAGACAAAGCCTCTCTGCCCGACCTGGGTGTGGAAATACTTGAGGATGATCACCCGTTGCAGGGGCCTTTGGTTGGTGTGGTGCGCGGACTGAGCCACTGCAACGCCGGCTGGTGTTTTATTGCCGCCTGCGACATGCCGTTCCTCAGCGTCGCGGTGATTAAGGGTATGGCCACCAACTTAACGGACTGTGATGCTCTCATTCCAGAGATTAATGGCCGTCTTCAAACACTCCACGCTTTCTACAGCAAAAGCTGTCTGCCCATCGCTGAGGAGTTGCTCAGCGTGGGTGATACCTCCATCTACGCCCTGGCATCACGGTGTTGTGTTGTTAAGCTGGGCGAGGACAATTTCCAGGACCAGGCTGACGAGCTGAAATCGTTCCGAGACCTGGACACCACAGCCGAATACCAAGATGCCATAAGCGAAACGGGTGATTCATCCGCTGAGTAATGCCATTGTTTATCGATGTATTAGGCGAGTCCAGGCACAAACACTTGACAAGTCTATGTGATTTATGGCAAGATAATCTGCAAGTTCCCAGAAATAGGGGCTTATTTTTTTGCCCTTCCCATTCCAAACCCGGTGGTTCGTCTAGTTGCTCTGACCAGACTCCCGGCCTTAATGAATTCCTCAGCAGTTGCTGAGGTTTTTTTGTGGATAATCCAAAGTGCCCAACCTCGCCCATGCCGAGGCAGTTTATGACGGCCCGGTATTTATATTTAGGCTAGGAGAATCATGAGCAAACTTTTCTCACCGATCACCATCCGGGGCGAAGAGATCCGCAACCGAGTTTTTGTAGCGCCAATGTGCCAGTACTCATCCGAGACTGAAGATGGACGCTGTAGCGGTTGGCACACTGTCCACTATGGCACCCGCGCCGTTGGCGGGGCCGGTCTGGTCATGCTGGAAGCATCTGCAGTTCGCCCGGACGGACGAATTTCCCCTCAGGACTTGGGGCTTTGGAATGATTCCCACGTTGAAGCAATGGGTCCGGTTGTGGATGCTATCGTCTCCAACGGGTCCGTTCCGGCCATTCAACTGGCGCACGCTGGTCGTAAGGCTGGACATGCCAAACCTTGGGAAGGCGGTACTCAGCTAAACTCGACCAATGGCGGATGGGACAACATTGCGCCAAGCCCCATCGCTTTCCAGGAAGACTGGGACGTGCCTAGGGAGATGACTCTGGAAGACATTGGCCAGGTGACTGATGACTTTGCCAATTCTGCCCGACTGGCCGTCAACGCCGGCATGAAAGTGATTGAACTTCACATGGCTCATGGCTACCTTGCCTGTGAGTTCCTTTCACCACTCTCCAACGAGCGCACCGACCAATACGGTGGATCTCTGGAGAACCGGGTCCGCTTCCCATTAGAGGTAACCCGAGCCGTGCGCAAGGCCATCCCCGACTCCATGCCATTGTTGGTTCGGGTCTCGGCAACCGAGTACATGGAGAACGGTTGGGACGTGGATGAGTGCGTCGATTTCAGCCGGATGCTCAAGGAAGACGGAGTGGACATGATTGACTGCTCTTCCGGTGGCAATTCTTCCACTCAAACACTGACGCCCTACGCTGGCTATCAGGTACAGTTCTCAGCACGCATTCGGAGCGAGGCTGAGGTCACAACCGGGGCCGTCGGTCTGATTACTGAAGCAGCCCAAGCCGAGAAAATTCTGTGTGCCGGCGAGGCCGATGTGATTCTGCTGGCCCGAGAATTGCTGCGGAACCCGTACTGGCCCATTCAGGCCCAGATCGAACTAGACGGTGCCGCTGACTGGCCCGATCAGTACAAACGGGTTGCTGAGTTGCGCAATTACCCAGCGCCACCTCGTTAATAGCCATCACAGATTGTTTTGGACGCCCATAAGCCCCGGACGTTAATTCGGGGCTTATTTTTGCCTCGGAATCACAAATCCGCAAATCCGTGACATTTGGCCCCTACCTGGTACGCCGTTTGAATCTCCCTGCTCCAGCAGCTTCACCACTATTTTATTAGGCAAGACTTAGGCCTATTTTTCCTTTGGCGGGGCCAATGAACTGGACTAACAACGCCGGAAATATCAAGGCACAGCGTGTCGTTGATTCATTTTTCTGAAGGGAGGGAGCCATTCGCAGCATCAGTTCCCAAACCGGAAGGCCGCGCACAATCTGCAGGGCTCCAAGATCTACCCGGACATGCTCGATGACGTGGTGGACGTGGATTACATGATGGAGAACCTGTGGATCGTCGGCGACCCGGACGAATGCGCCCAGCAGATACGGGACCTATACGAGGAGGTTAGCGGGTTCGGCTCTTTCTTGGCCATTAGCCAAGACCCCGACAACGCCAGCAAGTCTGCTCACTGCCTAAAACTGCTCAAGGAAGAGGTTGGTCCGCGAATAAAAGACCTGACCGGAGAACCGGAGGCAGCGCTCAGGGGTTAAAGAAAACAACCCCAACTCTTGATGAAAGAGCTCCAATCATGACAATTGGAGCTCTTTCGGTTTAATCGGAGTGTTGTTATTCGGGGTGTTGCTAGAGAAATTTGAGAGCGTTACGCTTCCCATTCCTCTATTTTTCGCTCCAGCTCTGTTTGAGTCTGGAGATGCTCCTCTCCCAAGCGGGTCATGTCTTCAAATTGCTGGCCAATCGTTGCTTCTTGAAGCTGGGTCTCAATGTCTTTGAGCTTTTCTTCCAGGTCCGTGATGATCTTTTCCATGTTGACCACCGGCGCAGCTGGGTTACGACGTTTCGCACCCGGTGCAGCAACGGATTTGGGGCTGGCCACCGGCTTAACCGTCGCTTCTTCGCGGGCTATGACGGCGACTGTTTCAGAATCCTGTTGCGCCGCTACCCACTCGGCAAAAGTGCCGTTAAAGACATTGACCTTGCCATCTCCGGTGACCAACAGAGTCTCGGCCAATAGGGCTACCAGGTGTCGGTCGTGAGACACCATCAGTATCGTGCCTGGATAGGTCATCAGCACGTGTTCCAAGGCCTCTCTGCTGGGTATATCAAAGTGGGTGGTCGGCTCGTCCAACACCAGCAGATTGGGTTCGGTAATCAGTAGCCGGGCCAAGGCCAAGCGACTCTTCTCACCACCGCTACAAGCGCCAACTGCTCGAAATACGTCCTGACCCTGGAACAGGAATCGTGCCAGGTAGGATCGAGCATCCTCAAACGGCATGTTCTTAATATGCAGGAAGGATTCCAACACAGTCTGTTCTTCGTCCAAGTCGTCCAGGCCCTGGCTGTAGTAACCCACTTTGACGCTCTGGCCCAGGTCCACGAACCCGTCCAGTGGTGGCACTTCCCCCAAAATGGTTTTGATGAAAGTGGATTTACCGGTACCGTTATCGCCGATCAGCCCAATGCGAGAGCCTCGTGATAGCTGCAAATCCGGTACTTTGAGCAATTCTGTGGACACGCCGTCGTCGGTATAGCCAACCCGTAGTCCCTTGGTGCTTAGAACCACCTGCCCAGTGCGGGTGGCACCGGCGGACGACAGAGATATGGAATGCTCTCGGTCTGGCCGGACGATGCGTTCCAGCCTGGCCAGGCGTGTCTCCCGGCCCTTAGCTTCACGTGACCTCTGGCCGGCGCGGTATTTGTCGATGAACGCCTGTTCCTTGGTGATGAATTCCTGCTGCGCCTCGTATTCCTTCAACTGGCGCAGGTCACGCTCGGTTTTGAGGACGCGGTACTTGGAGAAATTACCGGGAAAGGTGTTCATGCGCCCGTGGTCAATTTCCCAGATCTGGGTGGCCATCTCGTCCAAGAAATACCGGTCATGGGAGACTACCAAAACGGCCGGAGCAAAGTGGGTCAGGTAGCGCTCCAGCCAGGTGACACCCTTTAGGTCTAGGTAGTTTGTTGGTTCGTCCAATACCAGCAGGTCCGGGTTGCCGAGCAGGGCCTTGGCCAACGCGGCGCGGGTCCGCTCACCGCCACTTGCTGATGACGCGGGCGAGTCCAGGGTTTCTGGCCTCAGTCCCAAGCCCTCAACCATACGTTCCACGGACCGCTCGTAGGTGTATCCGCCCAGGGCATCGTACTTGTCTAGCAGGTCGGCGTAGTGACGGCCGGCCTCTGCAGAATCGCTGCCCGCTGCGCTTGCCTGCGCGGACGCTTGGTCCAGTTCTTTCTCCAACGCCTGGACTTCTTTAAAGACACAGAGAATCTCTTCCCTAAGAGTGCCGTCAATTTCCATCTGGGGGTGTTGGGGAACGTAGCCGACTCTGATGCCGTTGATCCTGGCCACTCGGCCTTGGGTGGCGTCTTGCTCTCCTACGAGTACTCGTAGAAGAGACGTTTTGCCACCGCCGTTAGGGCCGACGATGCCGATTCGTGCCCGTTCATTGATGTCTAGGTCAATGCCGGAAAAAATAATTTCAACGCCGTAATGCACGGCCAAATCTGAGGTGGATACCAGAGGCATGGGGTGAGAGGTACTCCCGAACACAGTCTAATTGCAGCTTTATGCCGGGCCGGTGACGTACACAAGCCAGCCTTACAACTATAACCGATAATACGGTTTTTGAGCAGTTTGCCGATGTTCAGAGCAGTGGCTAGCGGCGTGGTAGACTGCCAACTCTGGAGGGATGATCCAAATCCACTGCAAACTTCCGGAGCGTGTTTGGCCCAATCTATGAAGCGTCGCTATAGAATTGCCGCCATTCTCAGTCGGCTGCACCGGTTCTTGTACGCCTTGCTCGGTGGCCGGTTTGTGTCACATCGGGGCGATGCCGACTTCCTGCTATTGGGCATTATGGGTCGCCGCTCCAATCGCATTAAGACCGTGGCATTGCTGTACGTGATGCACCACGGCGATCCGGCGGTGATTGCATCGTTCGGCGGAAACCATAAGGCCCCCAACTGGCTGCTGAACGTCAGGTACAACTCAAATGTCACCGTCCAGATTGGTTCAGATCTGTGGCAAGGAATCGCAAGAATCGCTGAGCCCTCAGAGCGTGAGGGATTGTGGCCCAAGTTCGTGGAGACCTATGCCGGTTACGAGCGATATCAGACTCACACCACGCGGGTATTCCCCATCGTTGTGATTACCAAGACCAGTGGCTAACTTGCAGTGTCCTGACGTTACTTGAGGATGTATACTGGTCGCACACTTCCCAGACTCGAATTTGCCGCAGGAGGGAACCATGGCTACAGAAACAGAGATTAAAACTTCGGAACAATCCCAGGCGTTGGTCAAGATTACGGAGATGGACCATATTGTTCTGCGCAACAAAGACGTAGAGGTATCCCTCAAGTTCTACACCGAGGTGTTGGGACTCAAGGCCGAGCGTGTGGACAAATGGAAGGCGGGGGAGATTCGCTTTCC
>JAPKDE010000079.1 GCA_028822675.1 Dehalococcoidia bacterium
CCCACAACTCTTTAATGGCGCTTTCCAGTCCTGCCATGTCACTTGAGTTGTCAATAACAAAATCAGACCGCTCTATGCGTTCCGCGCGGTCCATCTGAGAATTAATCCGTTTCTTGGCCTCTTCTTCGGACAACCCGTTTCGCTCCTTGAGCCGTCCGACGACTATATCTTCAGAGGAATCAGTGACCCACACCTCTTCCACTAAGGTGTCCCATCCAGCCTCAAACAATAGAGCGGCCTCAACCACCACTACCTTCACGCCTTGGCCGCGTAGGACTTCGATTTTATCCGATACCATCCGCGCCATTCGCGGATGCATGATTGCGTTCAGTTTGTCTAATTGACTGGAGTCTGAGAAAACGATTGCTCCCAACTTGCGCCGGTCAATCTCTTTGTCGCCCTGTAGGATATCGTCGCCAAAAGCGGCTACAACCTGCTCCCAAGCTTCTGTGTTGGGTGTGTAAGCCTCGTGACCCACCTGGTCTGCGCTGATGATTGAGGCTCCCAGCATCTCCAATTGCCGAGCAGCTTCACTCTTTCCGGTACCAATGCTGCCCGTTAATCCTATTACCAACATGAATCTTTAATCTGGCCTATCTCGTTAATCTGGCCCTTATGCGGATACCCTTTCAGGGATACCGTTGGGACCAACTCCCATGGGCCTGGGTGACGCCGAGCCATTCTAACAACGTGACTGCGGCTGGTCAACTTAATTTGGGGCGGTTACCCATCAGAAATCAATGGTTGCCAGGCTCACCGGGGGAGGCGGCCAATGGCCCTCAGGTTTTTCGTGGGTTGATTCGTTATGTTAATAGCACCGCAGTTGGTATCGGGCCGTGGCTCCCAGCGGCCTGTCAGTGGGCGTCAGAGAGCTTCAGCCGCCTTAGTATTCCTCAATCAGCATCCGTCCCCAGCGACTTTGATAGGTGGTTTGCAGGCCGTAAAATAATTCGTCGTACTCAGAGGTGTCTATTGGGCTGGTGGTCATTATCACCGCGTCTTCACGGTTGTCTGAGTAATAGGCCTTGCGAATGCCAACCGATTTGAAGCTGTATTTCTGGTACAGGCGGTGGGCGATGAAGTTGGAAACCCTTGCCTCTAAGGTCATCACCTTTGAGCCGTAGTCTATGGCCGCCTTGAGGGAGCCAATCAGCAGCAGTTCACCCACACCTCGGCCCCGCAGTGTTTCCTTGACTGCTATCTCAGTTATGTGGGCTTCTTCGCCTTGGTACCAAACGCTGACGTATCCGGCAATGTCGAATACTTCATCCACGTCGATAGTTGCGTCATTATTGTTGGAAGACAGACCAAAGCGGCCAAGCATGCGAGACCAGAGTTTGGGCGCCGGTTGCTCTTCTTCCGGGATCGTTTGGTCAGTTTGGTTCTCAGCCAATATCTCTTCGGAAGATACGTCTTCATCAAAACACGCAACCAGATAGTTGGCGCGTTTGTTGTCCAAATCGCGCTTGAACGACGAACTAACCCAGAGGGGTGAAAACGCTTCTTTTTCAATAGCGACGACTTGGTCGATGTCATCCACTCGAAGTCGACGGACTGAGACAGGTAGAGTTTCTTGCAAATTCAACCGCGCGGGCCTGAAATATTTGAGTGGCAATGTTCGGGTGGTGTTGCCGCGTATCGTGGTAGCCCAGCAACGCTGATTTTAACATAATCGGTCGGTTGCATAGTCGTGGCATGGCCATTCATTGCCATTAAACTTGTTGAGTACTGGCAACGCCGGACTCTTGTTTCTTATTTAAACCGGCTGCTGGCGCCTTTAAACTGGCGGCTAGTGCCGGTCTTAGGAATCAATATGCATCGGCAACGATGGGTGATTGCGCTAATAATGGTTGTCCTTGGTCTTTTGGTCGCCTGCAGCGGTGAGACCAAGATTGAGCCTACCCTAACGCCTACGCCAAAGCCCAAAACCGTCCAAAACTTAGAGCCTCAGTCTCAAGCCCTCATGCTGAAGCTCACCTCCCCTGAGACAAACCTTATTACCAACGCCAACAGTGTATCGGTGACCGGTATCACCTCTCCGGATGCCACGCTCAGCGTCAACGGGCTTTTGGTGCTACCGGATGCAGAAGGCATTTTTTCCACCGAGCTTGAACTCTCCAACGCCCAGAACCCGTTGGTGGTCAATGTTATAGCCACGTCCATTACCGGGGAGTATGAAAGTGTCGTGCGCCCGGTGGTTTACCTAAACGAACCCACCACTGCTCGACGCTACGACGGCACTGGGAAATCGGCGTTGTTCGGCATTATCACCTCGGTCACGTCCTCAGAGATCACAGTTAAAACATCTTCAGGTCCGGTCACCCTGACCAGCGACGCCAGCACCGAGGTCAGCATCCACGGATGGGATGCTCCTTTAGTAACCAACCTGGCGAATGGAACTTTGGTAACAGTGTTGACCGACGGCGAGCATGCGTTGTCAGCCTTTGCGGTTCTCACTCGCCCCGCCCGGACCAGGCACTTCACTGGAATTGTGGTCGGCTCGGGTAATATCATCAGCAGGGGATCTCGAACTCTCACGCTGATGGACAACTCCGGACGGCAGATCACGGCCACCGCGCTTGGTGAAGTAGCCCAAGAACTCAACCCAGCACCGGTCGGCAAACTGGTCACCGCCGTCTTGGAACAGAACCTTGCGACCGGAACTCTGGTCGTGACTGCAGTTGACTGGACTTTAGATGCGGCCGATCGAATCTATGGCGCGCTGGCCCTAAACCAATCTGCCAACGCCCCCGAGGCGTCAGCCAACATCACAGCCCTTCGGTGGCGGTTGGCTGAGCATGGCGTGCGAAACATTTCCATGCTGGTTAACGGGCAGCCTTATGAAGGTTCTGAAGAAGCAATAAGCGAGGCCAACGAGGTCTATACAAAGATATTCTCGGAGCATCACATTGGAGCGCCCGCCGCAGACGTGACCGGCCTGGTGACGGCAATAGCAACGTCTATCGGCGCAAGCGAAACCAGACTCGTAACCGTGCAACCCAAATCCGGGCAGCCAGTCAAGATCAAGATTTCTGGCGCAACTCCGGTCGCCCTCTTCGGTGAGCGCATCAAGTCCGGGCAGTTGGACCTGGCCACCAGGGTCAGGGTTCGGTACGGAATCTCAGGAAACAATGCCACCAGGGTCACGGTGATGGCTGGTAACACGCTGTCTGAGGCGTCATCCATCCAACTGGCGGGCCGGGCAGGCCGAGGGGAAATTCAGGGAATACTCACCGACGTCGGCACCCTCGCTGCTGTTATAACAATCTTGGACCAGGAGACCGGACAACAGGTGTCTATACAGGCGGCCGGGGCGGCCATCTACAAAAACGGCCAGCAGATTGATTTGAACCCATCCATGGAAGGCGGGAACGTGCATGCCCGATTTGACCCTGGCTCCTACCGTCTGTTGGAACTGGAGTCTGTCACTCTGCGGCGCAATGAAGGGAACATCAGCGGGGTGGTGCATAGCTTCATCCCCAAGGTCACCAACGGCAACCTCACGATAAGGATGCCAGACGGGCAATTGCGCTCTTTCACCCATAACGCAGATACATCCATTCGCCGCGACGGCCTAAGTGTGTCGATCCATGACGTGCGGCTAGGTGATTTGGTTCGTCCCAACACCCGTGTGTTAATACCCACCAGCTCAAATGGGCAAGTGCAGGAGATTGAATTCCTAAGCTTAAAGGCCCCGGAGCCGGGTTTAATCACTGGCGTCATCAGGGGCATAACCGGAGATTTAAACGGTCAGGTGCGAGTCACAGTTTCCAACATTTGGCTGGATCTGATTAGCTTGAAGGTCAGCTCCAACACCGCCATCACCCAGCAAGGAAGGGAACTGGGCGCACAGGACCTGAAGATAGGCCAGGGAATTGCCCTTGGATCCTATGACCCCGTGACCATGGAAGTTGGAATTCTGGCTTTGCACCCGCCCAGCGTTCCAGAGAGGGCCGGTCTTCCCAGCGGCAGCAGTTAGTCTTTTAATAAATTAGATCGGTATTAAAAGTTAAGCTGGCTTTACAACGCCGTACTGCCCATCAAAGCCAGCAACTATCAGCACCTGACCATCTCTGACCTTGGTAACCGCAACGGCCAAATCCTCGCCGCCGACCCGCTCCAAGTCGGCATACCCTACCTGGGTGAGAATTTTCACTTCCCCGCCAAGTTCAGCGCAGATACGCTGGTAGGCCAAACCAACCGACTTCGCCGCCCGGCCTCTGCCCATGGAATAGGCCACTAGTTCAATCAACGGCACCAATTTGCTGTACGGCCGGTTCAACTCTTCTATTGGAAGATCGTCTGATGAAAGCCCTTCTGGTGTTAGAACTTCGGGTGATAGCGTTTCAGCTCCGGACAATTCCTCCATCCGGTGCACAACCCCCAGGGTGAGGGGTCGCCCGCATTCCGGGCACCTGTTTCCCAATTCGACCGTTTCTTCGGGCGTTTGGCTGACCCCGCATTTGCGGTGGCCAGACAAGTGGTACTTCCCTTCTTCCGGGAAGAACTCCAGGGTTTTCTCCACCCGGTTATTCTTCAGACCGTCCGCCAGATTAGGGTAGCGGGCATCGCCTGCAAATATGGTGAGTTCACGTCCCATATTCGGCAGCGAGTGGGCATCAGAGAAAGACACAATCGTCTTCCCAGCCAGCGCAGGCACCGCCCAGTTCATCTCCGGGTCGCTGGAAAGCCCTGTTTCCACAGCCGGTACGTGTCCGGCCATGTCGGCAAAACATTCGTCCAACGCGTCGAAGCCCGATTTGGAACCCAACATCCCGTACCAGGGAGTCCAGATGTGGGCTGGAATAACCATGCATGCCTCATCGATATCCAATAATCGGGCTGTCAGTTCTCGGGCGGAAACGCCAACCGTGGGGCGTCCGTCGCCGTTCAACTTGGAATTCAGGCCCGCCAGCATCTCCCTGATGCCATGAACAGCTTCAAAACTAGGAGCAAAGACCAGCATATGTACCCGACGGGAGCGGCCACCCTGCTTGAAAACGCAGCTAATCTCGGTTCCCAAGACAAACTTCACGCCGCCAAACTCAAAATAGCCGTCTTGATGCGGGGCCAAGTTTTCTTCCAGTTCTGCCAGCCAAGCGGGGTGGGTGAAATCTGCGCTGGATAACAGGTCAATCCCTTTGATCTTGGCCCACTCAGCCATATTTGCCAGTGTCAGGTTCTTGCTGCACGCGTAGGCGTAACGAGAATGCAGGTGTAGATCGGCGATGAATGACATGGCCGCAGTCTAGCATGGTGAACTCCGAATTCAGCCTCGAAAGTGAGGCTGGTGGCGTTCATAACTTGACCGTTGGCAGGCGCGGTTCTATCCTTGATAATGCAGAAGTCCGGTGGTTGAACGGCGCAAGTCTAAAACCAATCCGGCAAACCCTAGAGGAGACCCTATGACCACCAGCGCAAAATCGGCAGCAGACCTAAGTCCCATGTCAGACCGGGTTGTTGTCCGCCCCAGTGAACCAGAAACCGTTACCGCGAGTGGTATATTCCTCCCCGATGCCGCCCAAGAGCGCCCACAGCAAGGCGAGGTGGTGGCCACCGGACCGGGCCGGGTTCTCTATAACGGCAAACGTATCGACATGGAAGTTAAGCCCGGCGACACGGTAATCTATTCCAAGTACGCCGGAACAGAGATTGCAGTTCAAGATGAAGAGCTCCTGGTTATGGGATCCAACGACATCTTGGCCATTCTTTCTTAGCAAGACTTCCAAACACCATACCAACAGACCCTACCAACAGGCCAAACCAACAAAGCAAACCAACTGAGGGATCAGTCCCTCGTAGAAAAGGGGAGGATTCCCCGCCCAACTTAAGGAGTAAGCAATGCCTGCCAAAGAGATAATCCGCGACGAGGCGGCCCAACAAGCGCTACTACACGGCATCGACACCGTCGCCAACGCCGTGAAATTGACCCTGGGTCCCAAGGGCCGAAACGTTGTTCTTGAGAAGAAATGGGGGGCACCCGTCATCACCAACGACGGTGTGACCATCGCCAAAGAAATTGACCTGCCCGAGTCTTTTGAGAACATGGGCGCGCAATTGATGAAAGAAGCCGCCGCCAAGACCAATGAGGTCGCCGGCGACGGAACAACCACCGCCACAGTATTGGCCCAGGTTATTGTCCAAGAAGGCATCAAAAACGTGGTGGCCGGAGCGGATCCCATGGCCATCAAACGCGGCATCGACAAGAGCGTAGAGGCCGTGGTGGCTCAACTTGTCAAGAACTCAAACTCCATCTCCGGCCGTGACCAGATGGCCTCTGTGGCCTCGGTCTCAGCCAACGATAAAGCGATTGGAGACATGCTGGCCGACGTTCTAGAAAAGGTCGGAGCCCAGGGTGTTGTCACCGTGGAAGAGAGCAAGGGCGTCGAGTCTGAAATCGAGTTTGTTGACGGCATGAACTTCGACCGAGGCTATATCAGCCCTTACTTCGTCACCAACCCGGAAAAAATGGAAGCGGTCATTGAAAGTCCGTTTATCCTGATCACTGACAAGAAAATCTCCGCCGCGTCAGAGTTGGTTCCCGTGCTGGAGCAGGTACTACAGGTCAACAAAAACCTGGTCATTATCGCTGAAGACATCGACAGCGAAGCCCTGGCAGTGCTAGTGGTCAACCGACTGCGTGGAACCCTGAACTGTCTGGCTCTAAAGGCCCCCGGCTTTGGCGACCGCCGCAAGGCCATGTTGGAAGACATTGCCGTACTCACCGGTGGCCAAGTGATCTCTGAAGAGACCGGACGCAGATTGGACCAGACGACCATCGAAGACCTGGGCCAAGCCCGACGGATTGAATCGACCAAGGATCGCACCACCATCATTGATGGCAGCGGTACATCGAACGACATCAAGGGTCGCACCGAACAGATCAAGGTTCAGATCGAAGAGACGACCTCCGAATACGACAAAGAAAAGCTGCAAGAGCGGTTGGCCAAACTTTCCGGCGGCGTTGCTGTCGTGAAGGTTGGCGGACCTACCGAGCCAGAACTGAAAGAGCGCAAAGCCAGGGTGGAAGACGCACTGTCCGCCACCAGGGCCGCCATTGAAGAGGGCGTTGTACCCGGCGGCGGAGTGGCCTACATCAGGGCCATGAGCGCGCTGGATGATCTAAAACTACCGGCCAACGAAGAAGTGGGTAAGACCATCCTGAAGAAGGCTCTGGAGACACCCATCCGGATTATCGCCACCAACTCGGGTAGTGAAGCTGGAGTGGTCCTGGATGAAGTCCGTAAGAACAGCGATCCGAACTTCGGTTTCGACGCCTCAACCAACGACTACGGAGACCTGGTAGCCAAGGGCATCATTGACCCCACCAAGGTCACCCGCGCTGCCTTACAAAACTCCGGCAGTGTTGCCTCCATGATCTTGACCTCTCAGGCTTTGATCTCTGAGGAACACCACGGAGAAGAGGACGACCACGGTCACCATCACTAAGCCGTCCAACTAAACTCAGCAACTAGAAAGGGTCCGCCAATGGCGGACCCTTTTTTATTCCAGTGGCCTCTGGTCGTCCCAGCTACCACAGGGTGGCAGTGGGTAGATATGCGGGTTGATGAACCAGATTTTGTTAAATCGAAACTGCACTGGTGCGGAGAATATCAGCTTCGATTTCTTGGTCGGTGCAGGAGCGTGGTGGGTTAAAAACCTGCGCCTACCATCTCTAACCCGCTACGGACTCTGCCCACACCCACTGCCACCCCGCGCATCCTGAACTTGTCGAAGGATTACTAGGGTAATGCATGGCCGATGCGGAGACGGATGGCTCAGAGGGCTCACGACGGGCGGTAAAACCAACAGGCAAAGAACAAAAACCTAGGCGTAGCGGAGGAGCACCTCGGCCAATTCCTTGGGGTGTTGGGCCATCACCTGATGGCAAGACTCAATCTCAAAGGTTTCCACGCCATCAAACCGCTCTGCAATGCGGGCCTGAGCGTCTGGCGCAATCATTTTGTCTTGCGTCAGCACCACGTATGTAACCGGACACGGCAACTCTGAAGTCTCCATGGGTAGCTTTGATTTCAGCACTCTGGTGGGCAACGGGCCAAAGAACCCCATCATCTGCACCACTTCCATGGAGTCGATGCCATTGCATAGATATTCGTTGATGGCGTAGGAGGGCAGCCTAACATCCTGACGCGACATTGAGCTGAGCAGGGAAAGCATCCGAAACGCAGCGCGGGTCCGCGACGAGCAGGCGCTCAGCAGCGGACGTTGGGGCGCCGGTACTATACCGGCCACCAGCACCACCCGCTTGGGCGGCACAGCCATTTCGCAGGCAGCTTGAACCACCAGACTTCCCGAGAACCCGTGGCCAACTAAGACCAAGTCCTTCAGGTTCTCCCGCTCCACAGCCTTGGTAATGGCTTGGACGCACTCTTCCAGCCTGACCGCCCCAGTGTCACCACCAGCGTCCGCGCCGTGGCCCGGCAGATCAAGGGGATGCACGCGGTTGGCGCGGCGGGGTTTGTGTAGCGTCGGCGGGTGTTCCTCCGGAGCGGTCAAATAGCCCCAAACAGCGCCCCAACTCCAGGCACCCTGGCCTGCGCCATGAACCAATAGATAGTCGGTCATCCAGTATTCCTATTATTCTCTTTGATCTTTTAAAATTTACTTATTTACGGCGGAGCGCAGAGCGTCCAACAACTGTCCGTCCTCTTCCGGCAAGACGGTACGTGGGTCTAGCAGAACCCGGTCTTCTTCTACCCGGGCAATCACCGGAGTGCTGCTTTCCCGCAGCCGCCGCATGACTTCCACCGGGCCGGTTTCCCCGCAGTCTAGGGACAACACCCAAGACGGGAGGGTCTCTCCGGGCAGGCTGCCGCCGCCAACTGCGGAACGGCTTTTATCGATGGTTGAAGGGCATTCCAGGCCCGATTGCCAGGCCTTGGCTCGTTTCTTCAAAGCGGGTTCCGGAGTGGAAATCATCCGCCAGATTGGTATCTCTTGCTCAACCTCGTCTTTGAGGTAATGGACCAGAGTGGCCGTCAGGCTGGCCAGACTTAATTTATCTATACGTACGGCCCGCGCCAACGGGTGCCTGGCTAGTTGGTCCACTAGTTCTTTCTTGCCGATTATGATCCCGGCCTGCGGCCCGCCAAGTAGCTTGTCTCCGGAAAAGAACAACAGACCCGCACCGTCTTTGATGATCTACTGAGGGGTCGGCTCATGGGCCATTCCGTACTTCTCGGTTAGCACAAAGCTGCCGCTGCCCACGTCGTGAAGCACCGCAACGCCACGGACCCGGCCAACCTCCACCAGGTCTGCGGTGGCCACCTCAGCAGTGAAACCCTCCACTCGGAAGTTGCTGGAATGAACCTTCAAAAAAGCCGCCGTGTTTTCGGTGACTGCGTCGTCATAATCGCGGACGTAGGTCCGGTTCGTGGTGCCAACGTCAATCAGGGTGCTGCCACTCTGTCGCAATACGTCTGGGACCCGGAACCCACCTCCAATTTCAACTGCCTCTGACCGGGACACCACCACTTCTCTACCCGAGGCCAGGGCTGAAAGGCCCAGGAGCATTGCGGAGGCGTTATTGTTCACCGCCAGAGCAGCCTCCGCACCGGTAATCTGGGACAGCAGAGACTGCAATTGTGCCTGTCTAGAGCCGCGCCTTCCGGTGGCCAGGTCCAGTTCCAGATTGGAGTATCCCTGCGCAGCCTGGCTGGCTGCTTCAATAGCCGCTTTACTCAGAGGAGCGCGGCCCAGGTTGGTGTGAATCACCACCCCGGTGGCGTTAATCACATGCCTGGGCTCCGCCCGCATGGTGTCTTCAATACTCTGGCATACTGACCGGGCAACATCATCGGCGTTGGGCGAATCGCCGCCCCGCCGAATGTGGTCTCTTGCTGAATCCAACGCCTCGCGGACCAGATCCACAACCCAGTCACGGTCAAATGATTGGGCAGCGGTGGCCACGTCCTGTTTGGCAAGGACACTATCAACGCTGGGTAGGTTACGAAATTGCATCTGGAAATCCGATAATAAAACCCGATATTTGGTGGGCTGCGTATTGGTTCGTAGACGGGATTTATTCTAGCATGTGAGACGGGAAAACTAGACTCAAACCTAGCATATCCAAAACCACTAGTATAAAATCATTCTAATCCCCTCGCCGTTCGTGGTGTTACAGCAATGAGACCAAAACTAGCTGCCATCTTCGTCATTGGGCTTCTGACCCTATCAATCGTGGGTACTGCTGTGGCCGCCATCAGCCAGGCCGTGGCTGAACAGCCAGGCGCATCCAGCGTCGCCTTGGGCAGCTACACCAACCATATCGGCGAAACTAAAGCCGACGATAACGGCGCCACCACTGCTTTCAG
>JAPKDE010000080.1 GCA_028822675.1 Dehalococcoidia bacterium
AAAATGGCGTTTGCGCCGTCCATTGAACCCCGGGCGATATGGGGCACAAAGGCGAATTTATTGGCGTGGTCGGTCTGAATGTAATGTGCGCCAATGTCGGTCTCTTGCCAGACCACGGGCGGATCTGCCAATGCGCCGTCGTCACCAATGCTATGTACGGCAGCAGTCTTCTGGTAGTAATAGGCCGATAGCAGAAACTTGCCTGTTTTATCGGTGGACATATGCACCGGGTCACCCTTTAAGGGGATGGAGCCGATGGCCGTAAGACCGCCGTTCTTGCGATCAATATTGAAACTGGTCATCCCATAGTCGTCAGCCTTACGGCGTCCGGCAAACAGGTATTTGTGCTCTGGGTCCATCGCCATGGGAGCGGGTCTACCCTTTAATTCAGCATCACCCAGATGCTTCAACTTGCCAGTCTTCGGCGTCATGCTGAAGATGGCAATTCGGTCTTCTTCTTTAACGGACACGAACATATAATATGCCAATTGTTTGCCTCCGGGGGAGTGTTGTTGCCGAAGATGATATTAACACTCTATGGCCTTCAAAGCTTGCACTCAGCAGGGCCAATTTCACAAAATCTCCCTTTGGCGGACGTATTGGGTGTGCCCATTTTGGCGACAAACTGTTATACTTGCCTTTGCAGCGACTAAATTCGTAACGGTTTCTAAACAGATTCCCAATGGATTCGTGGTCGCAACACGCGGTAAACCCGCGTTATTTTGTTGACCGTAACCATGGGCCTGAGAGTGTGACTTGGCTCGGTAATCAGTCAAGGAGTAGACCCTCTCAGTGAGTTTCAAAGAATTCTCCCTTCATCCTCAGGTGTTGTCCGGTGTTATATCCATGGGATACGACACCCCCACCCCCATTCAAGAACAGGCCATCCCGGTTGCGTTAGAAGGGCGCGATCTATTGGGTTTGGCCCAAACAGGCACCGGCAAGACTGCCGCGTTCGTCTTGCCAATCCTGCACCACCTCGCCAGCACTCCCCCCAAACGGGGAGTCCGCTATCTGGTACTTGCCCCAACCCGTGAACTGGCCGAACAGATTAACGACACGTTCAACATACTGGGCAAACACCTACGCATAAAAGCCGTCTCTGTCTATGGTGGCGTTGCTAAAGGCCCTCAGATCAACAAGATTCACCGCGGCGCACAGATTGTTGTCGCCTGCCCTGGCCGATTGTTGGACCACGTCAGCCACAAGGACATTGACCTCACCAACGTTGAGATATTGGTCTTGGACGAAGCCGACACCATGTGTGACATGGGGTTCCTGCCCGACGTTCAGCGGATTCTGAACCACGTACCACCCAAGCGGCAGACTTTATTCTTCTCGGCCACCATGCCCAAGGAGATTCGAGCCCTGGCCGTAAAGATTCTGAAAGATCCGGAGACAATTCAGATCGGCAACAGTGCGCCGGCAGATACCGTCTCCCACTCCATATATCCGGTCCCGGACAAGCTCAAGAAGGATCTTTTGCTGGCTTTGTTGCAGCAGACCCCCACTGGTCGCGCATTAGTATTCACGCGCACCAAGCACCGGGCACGCACCCTGGCCTTGGAACTGGCAAAGAACAGGTTCCGGGTCGGCGCACTACAGGGCAACATGTCTCAGAATGCCCGAAACCAGGCTATGGACGGGTTCCGCCACGGCAAGTTCGACATCATGGTGGCCACTGACATTGCCGCCCACGGTATCGACGTTCCGCAAGTTTCCCACGTAATCAACTTCGACTTCCCGAACACCACTGACACCTATACCCACCGCATCGGACGCACGGGTAGGGCCGAACAGACCGGCGAGGCTTTCACCTTTGCCGCGGCTGAAGATGCCTCCATGGTTCGCCATGTGGAACGGGAACTGGGCATGAAGATCGAACGACGGCGCTTGGAAGGGTTCGACTACGGTAACTTCACCCCTGAAGAGCAGTTCCGTGAAGACAAAATGGGTCTATCTCGCGCCAGCGGTGGCCGCAGCAACGGAGGCCGCTCCGGACAGAGCACCAGAGACCGCCGCCCAAGTGGCCAAAACCCCCGTAAGCCCGGCGCCTGGAGAACCGGCTCCCCTGAATATGGACGCCGCGAAGACCACCCATCAACGGCAGGCAGCTGGACTGATGGGCCATCTGAGAACCGGTCCAACCAACCAGTTGGCGGCGGCGCAAGAGCCAGCTCGAATAACGGGCCGACCAACAGCAATTTATTCGACGGGGGTTCCAGCAACGGACGCTCGTCCAACGGAAGCTCCTATAACCGAGGTCCATCCAATGGTGGTTCGTCTAACGCAAGTTCGAACAGCCGTGGGCCGTCCAACGGTGGTTCGTCTAACGCAAGTTCCTCAAACCGCGGGCCGTCCAACGGAAGTTCCTACAACCGTGGGTCGTCCAACAGCAGTTCGTCCAACGGCGGTTCATACAACCGTGGGCAATCCAGCGCCAGTTCGTCTAACGGGAGTTCATCCAACGGAAGTTCCTACAACCGTGGGTCGTCCAACGGCGGTTCATCCAACCGTGGGCAATCCAACGGCAGTTCGTCCAACGGGGGTCCGTCCAACGGAAACTCATCGAATGGCAGCGGCTATAACGGCAGACGTTCCGAGCAACCAACCGGTTCATCTTCCAGAGGCGGCAGCTCCACCGGGAATTCCACCGGGAACCGGTCGACCCAACCGGTGAGCGGAACTTACCGGACAGCGCCACCCGACGGTCGCGGTCCCAGCCAACCAACCGGCAGAGGCAACGGTCAAATTCTGGGACGAACTCCCAGCACTGAGATTGAGAACCGGAGAAAGTCCGGTCAAGTCTTAGGTAGAAGCGGCCCGCCGAGCGCTCCCAACGGACGCCGACGATCACAGAAACCTGGAGTCCCGTTGTTCCATCCCAAACCGGCAAGACCAGGGAAGCCCCGCGGTAACTCTGCAGGTAAACACTAAGCAATTAAAATAAAAACCCCGGTCTTACGACCGGGGTTTTTATTTTCTCGGCACTTTTTTTCTCTTTCCGGTAGCCAGTTGCACCTTCACGCAGGCCCAGACCTGTAACAGAAACAATGGCGCCGCCAGCACCATGGTCGGAGCCAGTAGCAGCGTGAACGGTATGGGCACCGCCAACGCGATGGTGGTAATAAAGGTGATTGGTAGACTGCCCCGCTTGCGGTTGGCCCGGTGCGCCGCAAGGGACATCGCTAACGACTCCACCAAAATCGCCCCCAAGCCCACTCCCAAAATAGCAGCGCCGAGGCATTCCAGCCCTCCCTCACAGCGAGCGGCCGCGATGAAACCACCGGCAAACGCACCAGCAACCCCAAAAAGGTCACCGCGATATACATATAGAACTTCGAAGTTTTCATAGCTATGGTGTGTCGTCGCCTTGTCCGGTTCCGGTCGTAATTATAACCAGCGGCGGTCCAAGCAAGCTGTCGAAAAGACACCAAAAACAGCCTAAACCAGGCCGTTGTCACCCAAACAAAAGAAGCATCCCTATCGAGCAGGGGTGCTTCTTTTCAAAACCTTTCGTGATTGCTAGGTTTTGGGGTTAGTTGCTAAACACCGCCAAAGACGTCGTAAAACACTCCCACCAGCACACCAAACATCAAATGCAGCATCAGGAATCCCATGGTTGTGGCCATTGGATAATTAATGGCAAATGCTCCTGGGGCTTCCAGACTCCCATCTTTAATTCGCGGGTGCATCACCGGCATCATGCCCATAATCATTCCGGCGATTACCCAGTACGCGGCCCCAAACTGCCAGGTTGGTGTCGAAGTCGAACGCTTGGTAGAGTCCCACGTGGGCCAGGGCAAAGGCCACGCTCATACCGGCGTGGATCATTGCGCCAGACATGTAAGCCAGGACCTTTTCCCCAAACATCATGCTGCCGAGCATGTAGAGCAGGTACATCTTCATCAGTTTCGGCATCATGAAGATTCCGATTTAGAGTACTGCGGTCATCGCCGCGCCGGCGACCAGACCTGCATAGATTGTTGCTGGATCGTCCATATATCCCGCTAGAATCGGTGACGTTTCTCATCATCCGTAGACTTAGATCCTCGTCTATCCAAGAGGTCGCGCCGACGCCGTATGGCAGCACAGTACCAGGACTAGTTCCGGCTAATCTCGCCGGGCGGAGAGTGTGGAAAATCCAGGGGACAATAACCACGCAACCCACTGCGGGTTTACGTGGTTGGACCAGAGTTAAAAACTACCCGTTCTTGGGGAACTGGGGGAGTAATTCCTCTCCCAGTATTTGAAGCTGCTCCATGGTCTCGTCTGCGGGACACATGGGCCGCATCACAAATTTGGAACCACCGGCGTCGACGTAACTCTGCACGTACTCAGCCACCTTCTCGACCGGGCCAACCGCTGTGAACTCCGTGAAATGGGCGTCTGGCCGATGGCGGGTGACAAAACGACCGGCCTTCTCCGTAGCGTCGGCAACATCGTCGGAGATGTAATAACCCATCAGGACACCGACGTGATCGTCTTCAATCTCGCGGTTGAATTCGTTGGCAGTCTCAAACAGGATGCCGCAGCCCTCTTTTACTTCCTCCGGAGTTGCGCTGGACACGAGCCAGCCGTCACCGACCCGTCCAACACGTCTGGCAGCCGCAGGAGAGCGTCCGCCAATCCAAACCGGGGTGGAAGGCTGCAGATAGGGTTTGGGGGTCACAGTAACGTTGTGGCAGCTGAAGAACTCACCCTCGTGGGTCACGTTTTCTTCCTCCCAGAGTCGGCGCATCAGCGCGATGCCTTCATCAGTTCGGGGACCACGACGCTCTTTGGAGACGCCGCAGGCCTCGTACTCCTCTGGCTCTTCTTGTCCCAAACCCACCGCTGGGAAGAACCGCCCTTGGGACAGGTAGTCCAGAGTTGCAATCTGCTTGGCCAGTACCACCGGGTTGCGCAGGGGCATGGCCAACACGCTGGTGCCGACTTTCAGCCGATCTGAGTAAGCCAGAACCATGGAACAGGCCATCATAGGCTCCAGACTAAATTTCTCGCCTACGATCCGGTCGCTCAGCCAGAGGGAGTCGTAATTGTACTTATCGCCAATCTCCACCAACTTCCGGAGGTAATCGTGGTCAGCTCCACCTTCTCCGAAGGCACCTGGCATGTAACCGATGGCAATACTCATAATATTCTCACTTTGGCTCTGGTTTCTCTCGATTAGGCCGATTATAACCCAATCCCCGTGACGACTAACTCTTGCCCTATTAATCACGGTATTAACCGCTGATGGAATCCAGACCAGCCTCGGTGCGGGCATCGTTGATGTGATCCAGGATCCGCTGCCTCAGGGGTGCAATCTCGTATCCAAGATCGGCGAGCATCCGGCTGTTGTCCAGGTTGTACACGTGGGGCACCACCTGATCGCCGGTGGTTATGTCAGCGTCCGGAATGAATTCCTTGACGATCTCGGCCATGTCTTTGATGGAGCACATTGTGCCGCCGGATATGTAAATCGAGTGGTTAAGCTTCTCGGCCAAGGCAACTCGCACAAAGATCTCTGCGGCGTCTTCGGCATGAATCATTGGAGACTGCTCGTCCTGATGGAACGGCATGCTAACTGGCTTCCCAATTGCAGGTAGCGACATCAGTAGTCCGCCGATCATCCCGGTGGCACCGGTGACTCTGCCGTGTCCAAACACCGTGCAGATGCGCACTGCACGCAGGTCCAGACCGTGTTTGTTGATGTACTGCTTGGCTGAATAATCGTTCACAGACTTGGTCATGCCGTACACGTTGATGGGATCATTCAGATCGTCTTCATTGATGGGCCGGTCGCCAAAGGTCTCCTGAACGCCGTAAACAGCGATGGAGCTGGCATAGACCACCCGTTCCACACCGGTCCAGCGGGCGGCTTCAAAGACATTGTTGGTGCCGCCAATGTTCACCTGCATGGCGTAGTGGTGCCGGTCTTCAGTGTCTGGTGGCAGGAGCGCCGCCATGTGGATGATTTTGGTTACCCCATGGGTATTGATGGCTTCTAAGATATGGGGCAGTTGGGTCACGTCACCCCGGTACATCTTGATGCGGTCCAGATACGGCTCCAGCGTTGCCCGAGGCGGTGCCAGGTCAAAACAGACAACCTCTTCATCGCGTTCCAACAGTTTTCGGATGATCCGATTGCCAATGAATCCAGTGCCGCCGGTGACCATCACGGACATAAAAGCCCCCTCGAAATATCGATATGAATTACCGCCCCAGGCTGAGCATAGCCTTTAAATCATATAGTCGAAAGCGAAGCCTCGCAACGCCCAGGTGCATTAACATAAGAACCCATAATCGGATTGAGCCAAAATGGCTAGACGCGCATAATGCCTAAGACAACATCGGATTCCGGTTCATACCGTCTTCACACGAATCATGGGAATCATCATTGCATGATGGAATAAAGCACTGGAAGAGTCCACGTTTGAAGGAAACCCAAAAATGAAAAAATCAAGCTTAAGGTAAGCAAATTACTAAAGGCTACGTGAAACTTAACGATACTTACTTCGATACAACTTATTACAACACAGAGGACTGGCGGCAGATGGTGACGTGCCAAGAAGTTGGACATATTTTCGGGTTAGCTCATCAAGATGAGAATTTCGACAATACCAACTTAAAGACCTGCATGGATTACACCAGCGACCCAACTTCCAACACAAAACCTAACCATCATGATTATGACCAGCTAGACGCCATGTACGGCGTTGGCGATGACGACGGTGGTAGCAAAGGCGGCGGCCCTCCGGCTGGCAAGAAAAAGTCTAGTAGCGCTCCCGGAAATGACGTCAGCCAGTGGGGCAAGGCCATCAGCACCGACGGCAAAGGACGGCCTGATTTGTTTGAGTTAGACCTGGGAGGCGGCAACAAGTTCTTTACCCACGTAATCTGGGCCAACTAAAGCCCGAATACATCAAACGATTAAAAAGAGGCCTCTGATATTCGGAGGCCTCTTTTATACCTAGTTAGTTAATATTCCTATAAAGGACGCTTACCCGGAATCCCCACTTCTCTCGGATAGCGGTCTGGCGTAGGCCCTGTTTTCTTCACCGATATGACCACCCGGTCATCAGTCAGCCCTTCAATCAGAACTGTCGATACTCTTTGGATAAACCCGTTTAATTCTGATAGAGCGTTGGCAGCCTCGTCTTGTTCCGTTCCGTCGCCACCGTGTTTCAGGGCCACCAGGCTACCGCCGGGCTTGCAGAATGGCAGGCTAAACTCCAGAAGCAGGGGCAATTTAGCCAAGGCCCGCACCACCACCAGATCAAACCCGTCTCGCAGGTCTTGGCCCCGTGCCAGTTCTTCGGCGCGGCCGGTATAGACGGCAACCTTCGTTAGATTAAGAATCTCTACTATATGGCGCATGAATGCGGTCTTCTTGGCCACCGACTCCACCAGAGCCAACTCAATCTCCGGAAAAGCTATCTTCAGCGCCAGACCCGGCAGCCCAGCTCCGGCCCCCACATCCATGACGCGGGTGGGAACTTGGTCTGATGCCTCTAATACCTCACGCGCTGTCAGGCACACGGTCAAAGAGTCGACAAAGTGCTTCACCTGAACCGCTTCATACTCGATGATCGCCGTCAGATTCGCCCGTTTATTCCAGTCTTCCAGCTCATGAAAGTAGGTTTCAAACTGGTCTAGTTGATGTTCAGAAAGGGTAACGCCCAATTCGGACGCACCGGTTTTTAATAGTTCCATTCTCTCAGGCATAGGTATTTATTATAGACGGGTTTTGCCTGGCGTTACTCTCACTCAGGCTAAATTGACACCTTGAGAAGGCGCACCGTAAAATGACCTCCAGCACCCGACGAGCCTGGCGCGTGGCAGACCTCGCACCTGGCAAGACCTAAGAGAGGGAATTATGGCGACCAAAGCCTATCTATTGATTGAAACTGCCGTCGGTAAGACGCGCGACGTGGCCGACACCCTGGGCAATCTACCGGGCATCACCACGGTGGACGTTGTCACGGGCCCCTACGACATCATCGCAGTCGTATCCGGAGAGGACATGTCCATAGTCGGCGATCTGGTCACCGGCCACATCCACACCGTGCCTGGCGTAGTGCGCACTGTCACCTGCGTCGCAGTCGGAAGTTAAGCTAAAAGCTAAACCGAAAGCTACCACCTAGTTTTATATTCGAGTCCCACAAGGGATTCCGGTAGGAGAATCGCTGTGGAGTTCAAGTTCACAGAAGAGGACGAGCAGTTCCGAACGGAACTTCGAGCGTTCATGAAGGCAGAACTTCCCGAAACGTGGGAAGGAGCTGGCCGTTATCCGGAAGAAGACGATTGGGACTTGAATATTACCGTCCGTAAAAAGATGGCTGATAAGGGTTGGCTGACCATGCACTGGCCGGAGGAATACGGCGGCCAGAATGCATCCCCGGTCAAATCTGCCATCTACAACGAAGAGATTGCCTACATGAGGGCCCCAGGACGCGACATTTTTGGCGTCCGCATGCTTGGGCCTACTCTGATGATTCACGGGTCTGAAGAACAGAAAAAGACCCACCTTCCTTCTGTTGCCAAGGGTGAGATTCAATGGTGCCAGGGCTACAGCGAGCCTGAATCAGGTTCCGACCTGGCCTCCCTCAGCACCCGCGCCGTACGCGACGGCGATGACCTAGTAATCAACGGCGGCAAGGTCTGGACCACCATGGCCCACCGCGCCGACTGGATTATGCTGCTGACTCGGACTGATCCCGACGCGCCCAAACACCGCGGCATCAGCTTTGTCTTGGTGGACATGAAGAGCCCTGGAGTGACCGTTCGCCCCATCATCAACATGGCCGGCGGGCATGAGTTCAACCAGGTGACCTTTGACGACGTTAGGGTGCCTAGGGCCAATGTTGTTGGCGACGAGGACCGCGGCTGGTACGTGGCCGTCACACTACTGGACTTTGAACGTTCCGGGATCGACTACTCTGCGGCCGCCCGGCGGATGCTGGACGATGTCAAAGAGTTTGCTACCGAGACCAAGCGCAACGGACAGCCCTTGATAGAAATTCCCTGGATACGCACACTGATGGCCGACCGATACATTGATTGTGAAGTTGCCCGTCTCATGGCCTACAACGTGGCCTACATGCAGTCTCAAGACCTGATACCCACTAAAGAAGCTTCCATGAGCAAGGTCTTTGGTAGCGAGACCGTACAGCGGGTGACCGATGCCGCATTGGACATCTTGGGCCAATACGGGACGCTGGTCCGTGATAACAAGTGGGCGCCGCTCAAGGGCCGAGTCCAAGAACACTGGATGAACGCCTTCGCCGGCACCATCGCCGCCGGAACCTCAGAGGTTCAGCGAAACATCATCGCCGGACGGGGATTGGGTCTACCCAGAGGCTAAAATTCCCGCTTAGTTCAAGAATAAAAAGAGGGGCCGCATTTAGCGGCCCCTCTTTTTTACGTAATTCATTCTCTTCGCCATTCCAGCCTTCGCTGGAATCCAGATTTGTTGCGTTGACCAGCCATCATTACCCCGAGCAATTATGGATTCCTGCCTTAGCAGGAAAGACGGATGGCTTTGTGTTGTTCTGATATTGCCTGTGCCTCAGTTCTGCCAGTGTTGTTGTTCGTCATTCCTGCGAAGGCAGGAGTTCAGATTGGTTGCATCAATCTATTTGCGACGCCAGACCGTCTTTCCGGCGAAAGCCGGAATCCACTCAGCCCAGCTCTTCATAGAGGCTCTGCCATTTCGCGTTCGCCTTTTCGATCAATTCTATTTTCCAAGCACGTTTCCAACCTTTGATAGCCTTCTCTCGGGCTATGGCAGTCAACATGGTGTCGTACGCTTCGTACCAAACTAATCTATGAACTCCGTGTTTTTGCGTGAACCCGTTTGAAACGTCATTTTTGTGCTGCCAAACACGTTGGATCAAGTTTGAAGTAACGCCTGTGTACAAAGTGCCGCTTCGCCTATTTGCCAGCAGGTATACACATGGTTGGCGCAGTGGTTTCCGGCTTTCGCCGGAATGACGGCATATACGAGGTAGCACAAGAATAACTACGCCCCACGTTAGTCCGCGGCGAAAACCGCTAGTTCTTCTTGGTCCAATACGGCGGCGTCACGGCAGCGGCGCATGATCCGGAAGATGGTGCGTACGGTGACTTCAAAACGCTCTGCAGCCTCTTCAACCGTCAGGTCATACTGCTGAATGGCAGACCATATCTTGAAATCCCGGGCCAAACGCCGGTTGCGCTGGAACCAAGCCGGGTCGTCATATTTACACTGGGGCAACGGGCAATCTAGACAGGCGGCTGAGACCTCACAACCCGTATCTTCGTAATGGTAAAATTCGGGCACCGCGTCGA
>JAPKDE010000081.1 GCA_028822675.1 Dehalococcoidia bacterium
AGCCTCCACGATCCATGAAATTCGGTATGTTTGTACTCCCTTCCTGGCCCCAGCATGACCCGTCCCATCAGAGCCGGCTCTACCATGAAATGATTGAACAGATTCAGTACGCAGAGGAGTTGGGATTCGAGTCAGTTTGGCTGGCAGAACACCACTTCACCCGCTTTGGCATAGTGCCCTCCGCCCTGCCGTTGGCCACCTACGTGGCCGGTGTTACCAAGAAAATACGCATCGGCACTGGCGTGAGCGTACTGAACTTCCATGACCCAGTATTCATGGCTGAAGAGACGGCTATGTTGGATCTGCTGAGCGACGGTCGCCTGGACTTTGGCATCGGTCGTGGCCAGGTAGTCTATGAATACGCCAACTTCAAAGTCGATTACGCAACCAGGACCCAGCGCTTCAACGAAATAGTCGACATCATATTGGGCCTTTGGAGCACACCCGGGTTCACCTACCACGGTGAGCACTACCAGGTAGACGACCTGACCATTGCCCCCAACCCCATCCAGAAGCCCCATCCGCCACTGTACTTTGCCGTATCCAGAACCCCAGGCACCATTGAAGACGCCGTGTCCCGTGGCCTGCCCATGTTGACCAGTGCCAACACCCCGGACGAAGATGTACTTGGCCTACGGGAGCTATATGCCACCAGGTGCGCGGAGAAGGGCATAGAACCCCAGTGGGATAACATGCCGTTCTTCCGCGTTACTTACGTTGGAGAAGACCAGAAAACAGCTGAGGAAGACACCCGTGCGGCCATGGATTGGGTGGCCGACCTCAATGGCTACCGCCGCACCCTAACTGGCGGCAGCGAGATCTACGCCGACTTGGACAACTGGATCAAGACCAGGCCTGAAGAGCCGCCAGCATTTGAGTCTCGGTTGAAGAGCACGGCTAAAGTAGGCACGCCCGACAAGCTTGTCGAAGCGATCAAAACCCTGCGTGACAATCACAATGTCCAGTATTACACCGCGCACTTCTCCTACGGCAACATGGAGCACGAAAAAGTTATGCGGTCTATGAAACTTTTCGCCGAAGAAGTAATGCCGAAGTTCAAGTAGCTGACAGCAATCAGGGAATCTGCGCCCAGAGCGCGTCTAAATAGCTAGCAGCTGAAGGCTGTGAGCTGAGGAGCTAACCATGGTTCAGCAAGGACAAATCGACCATCTTCTTCAGGAAACCAGTCAAATATTGCCGCCGCCATCCCTGGTCCAGCAGGCCTATCTCCAAGACCATGACGCCGCCTACCTGAGGTCAGTGAACTCTCCGGAAGCCTTCTGGGAAGACGTGGCTATGGAGTTGGAGTGGTCCAAACCCTGGGACAAAGTCTTTGAGTGGGATTACCCAACTTTTAAATGGTTCTTGGGCGCCAAGTGCAATATCACGGTCAACGCTCTGGACCGGCACCTGATTAACGGCAACCACAATAAGGCCGCTTTCATATTTCTGGGTGAAGACGGCTCAGAGAGGGTCTACACCTACGGACGCTTGGCCCAATCGGTCAACCGGTTCGCCAATGGACTGAAATCTCTGGGCGTGAAGAAGGGTGACCGCGTGGTCATCTACATGCCTCTGTCCCCAGAAGGTGCCATCGCCATGCTGGCCTGCGCCCGTATCGGCGCGGTTCACAGCGTTGTTTACGCCGGCTTCAGCGTTGGATCTCTGAGAGGCCGCATCGAGGATGCCCAAGCCAAGGTGGTTATCACTGCGGACGTCGGCTACCGACGCGGCAAAGAGGTTGACCTGAAGGGCATCTGCGACGAAACAGTCAAGGATATGGCCCTGGTGGAAAAGGTTGTTGTCTGGAGTCGTAAAGGCCCGCCGGAGAACCCCAGTCGAAAAGATGTCGATTTCGAACAGTTGATGGCTGACAGCAGCATTGATTGTCCTGCTGAAGAGATGGACTCTGAGGACGCGCTGTACATCCTTTACACCAGCGGCACCACTGGCACACCGAAGGGCGTGCAACACGTCCACGGTGGCTACATGGTGGGTACTTACTACCATTTCAAGACCTTCTGGGACGTTAAAGACGACGACGTTTTCTGGTGTACCTCGGACATTGGCTGGGTCGTTGGCCATAGCTACATCGTCTATGCGCCTTTGGTCTCTGGGGCCACCACAGTCTTCCGAGAAGGGGCCATTGACTATCCGGACCCCAGCGTCTTCTACTCGATCATTGAAAAATATGGCGTGAACGTAATCTTTACCGCCCCCACGCTGCTCCGGATGCTGATGCGTTTCGGAGAGGAATACCCGCTGAAGTACAACCTGAAATCGCTGCGGTTCCTGACCTGTGCTGGTGAACCGCTGAACCCCGAAGCCCTGAAATGGACCTACGAGTTCATCTGCGGCAACGGTGAGTGGGGCCACATAGTGGATAACTGGTGGCAAACCGAGACCGGCGGCCCCTGTCTGGGAACGTCCGCCACGATGCCAGTGAAGCCAGGCCGGGTGGGCCGTCCGCTGCCGGGGGCATCGCTGGATATTGTCGACCGTGAAGGTGTGTCCATCACTGAGCCGGACAAGGGTGGGTTCTTGGTAATCACGCATCCATTCCCTCATTTCTACCGAACCGTTTACGGCGACCCTGAACGCTATGCCAAAGACTGGAACACCATACCCGGCGTTTACCTGACCGGCGACGTTGCCCTGCGCGACGCCGAGGGCTATTACATGGTGGTTGGCCGGGCCGACGACGTCCTAAACGTGGCCGGGCACCGTATCGGCTCCGCTGAGGTTGAAAGCGCTCTGGTTTCCAATCCCGCCGTGGCAGAAGCTGCGGTCATCGGTATACCAGACGAACTCCGCGGAGAGGTCATCAAGGCCTTCGTGACCTTGCGTATGGGCCACGAGCCGTCGGATGCCATGGTTGAGACTCTGAAGCTACACGTTCGCGGCGAGCTAGGCCCCATCGCCGTTCCCGCTGAACTGGAGTTCATGCCAGTCCTGCCCAAGACCCGCTCCGGCAAGATCATGCGCCGTCTCTTGAAAGCCAACGAGCTGGGCCTGGACCCGGGGGACATAACGACCCTGGAGGACTAAATCCACCAACCCCCATGATGAAAGGGGGCTTTTGGATACGACGGCGCCATTCTAAGGTTCTCCGTGGCTGTCCCTATAAGGATAAATTGTTATAGCATGGTATATCGGCTATCATGCTATTGTGATAATCGGTTTCGCCGACAACAGCACAGAAGACGTGTTCAATGGAGTCTCTTCTGCTGCATCGAGACGCACCTGCCCATGGTCCTTGCTGAGCATGGCATCACGAAAGCTGGATTTGCTAGATTCCGCGGTCGCATTGAATGACCTGATGGTGCCACCCGGAAACAGACTGGAGGCCCTACGGGGCGATCGCGAAGGTCAGTACAGTATCCGGATTAACGAACGCTACCGAATTTGTTTTGCCTGGTCTGATTCGGGAGCGGGCACTGTGGAGATCGTCGACTATCACACGTGAACTACTGCCATGACTTGGAGCATTAAAAATGGTTAGAGTACCGACCGACCGAGAGCCAACTCACCCAGGCGAGATGCTGGTGAAGGAATTCTTGGAGCCAATGGATATTACTCAACGTGACTTGGCCGATGGAATCCGAGTGCCATATCAACGGGTAAACGAGATTGTGAACGGGCGCCGAGGAATTACGGCCAGCACCGCGCTTCGCCTTGCCAAATATTTCGGAAACTCGGAGGAGTTTTGGCTGTTTCTTCAGTTGCGCTGGGATTTATACCAGGCGAGAAACTCAGGTGAAACGGACTTGGAAGAGATTCAACCCTTGAGCGCATAGGCCTGAACCTGAACTAGCCACGCACTAACAACCAACCCATAGGAGACCACCCACCCATGAAGGTTTATTATTTCAGCGAATTTCCCTACCATGAGTACCCTGAGGAAGAGGCGGAAAAGTACCCCTCGTTGCGACTTACTTTTCCCAACAAGCATTTTGACCCGAACGTCGCCACGGACCTGTTCAAACGCTACTTTGACGAGTGACAGTACGCGGACGAGTTAGGCTATCACGGCATCATGGTTAACGAGCATCACACCACCCCGTCGTGCATGAACGCATCATGCAACCTGACGGCATCGATCCTGGCCCGCATCACCAAGCAGGCCAAGATTCTGCTGCTGGGCAATATCCTGCCCATTCATGAGAACCCCACACGTCTGGCAGAAGAGATCGCAATGATCGACGTGATCTCCGGTGGCCGGGTCATTTCTGGAATGGTCCGGGGTACAGGCGTGGAGACCGTCTCCACCAACATGAACCCCACTGAGAACCGAGAGCGGTTTGAAGAATGCCACGATCTGCTGATTAAAACCTGGACCACTCCCGGTCCCTTCCGCTGGGAGGGCAAGTACTACAACTACCGGGTGGTGAACCCTTGGATGGTTCCGGTGCAGAAACCCCATCCGCCCATCTGGGTGCCCGGCACGTCAAGTCCTGAGACTGCCGAGTGGGCCGGTTCGCATGGCTACACCTACGTTGCGTTCCTAACGGCCGTGGACGTGACGCTGGAGTTGTTCGACATGTACCGGGCCGCGTCTGTGGCGGCCGGCAATACGCCGACCAAAGATAACTTTGGCTACCTGCTCTGCTGCTACGTGGCCGACACCCAGGAGAAGGCCGACGAACAGGCCAAGCATTTCCTCTGGCGCATGGGCGCGACGACTAAGGGGCCGAGGGAGTACATGAACCCGGTGGGCTATCGCTCCGCCGCTGCCACAGCAGTGGCCGGACGCCGGAATGCTGTACCTCTGGCCCAACAGACGTTTGAAGAGCTAAAAGAGAATTACCACATCGTCTGCGGCACCCCGGAGACAGTCCTTGAGAAACTGGAGTATCTACACGGCGAGCTGGGCATGGAACACCTGATCATGTACGGTCAGGAGTCCAAGATGGACCACGAAGCCACTATGTCCAACATCGAACTGTTTGGCAAAGAGGTTCTGCCAATTATTAGGGATTGGTAGGAATCGGGGGATTTCGTTCGGATTGGGAACCGTGTTATTCCTGCAGCTTCCCACTTTCATAAAGGGGGACCAAGGGGGATTTGGTCTTCTCAACCAACCACGTTCCTTAATGATACCCACCTAAATGGTAAACTGGGTATGAAATTGGCCCGCGCTTAAACTGTCGGGCTATAGCTGAAAATCCATGCGGCACGCTAGTGCTCGCTTTTCATATCAGGCGGATTAATGATGCACGGAGCTACGCCGGAGCCACCGGCAAAAAAAGCAAGCCAATTGGGCCTTCCTAAATCGTCCAGTCCCATTGTGCCCAGGACGGTGCGCCTCTTCCGGCCCTACCGGTTCCAGGTTGTTTCCGTAACGGTCTTGATACTGATAACTGCTAGTATCGGAGTCGTCAATCCGTTGCTCATCAGGACCGTCTTTGACTCGGCATTGTTTCCGGCGGGCGGGCCCGATATGAACCTGCTCTGGGTGCTGGCGGCCATCATGTCAGCCATCGCGATTCTCAATGGCGTGATGGGCGTGATACAGACCTACATGACCAACAGTGTTGGTCAGAGCGTAATGCGGGATCTGCGTGACGCCGTCTACGCGCATCTACAGGGCATGTCATTAGGCTTTTTCACCAGCACCCGCACCGGTGAGATACAGTCGCGGGTTTCCAATGACGTGGGTGGTATTCAGTCAGTGGTTACCAGTACGCTGACCGACACCGTAGCCAACATCGTCATCTTCCTCAGCACACTGGTGGCCATGTTGATCCTGTCCTGGCAACTGACCATCGTTGCTGTTGCCACCGTGCCTTTCTTCTTTGCCCTGACCCGGGTTGTGGGCAAGCGACGGCGGGCCGTTACTTCGGAGCACCAACGCTCCATGGCTGAGGTTACGGCCATCACCCAGGAAACGTTGTCGGTGTCGGGAATCATGCTGGCCAAGTTATTTGGGCGGCAGACCCAGGAGATGGCCAACTTCCACCGGCACAACCAGGAGTTGTCCGACTTAGCCGTGCGGCAACAGATGATCGGCCATTCATTCTTTGCCGTTGTGATGACCTTTCTGTCGATCTCGCCGGCGTTCATCTACCTGCTGGCGGGTTACCTGATTTCGGACACCAGTGGACCTGTGGTATCCGCTGGCACCATCATTGCCTTTACCACTCTGCAGAGTCGGCTGTACTTCCCGGTGGGCAGACTGCTACAGGTGTCGGTCGAACTGCAGTCGTCCATGGCTTTATTCGAGCGTATCTACGGCTACCTGGACCTGAAGCAGGACATAGTCGACTCACCCGATGCCGAGTCGTTGGATCTTGATACGGTTTCTGGCGGGATTTCCTTTGACTCGGTGCGGGTTAATTACGCCCGGTCTTACGGCGAAGAGACAGAAGATACTGCCGAAGAGGTTGAGGAAGACGATTCCCGGCAGTGGGCCTTGGACGGTGTAAGTTTGGATATACCACCCGGCCAATTGGCGGCCTTTGTGGGACCGAGCGGCGCCGGTAAGACAACTTTGGCGTACTTGGTACCCCGGCTGTATGACGTGACTGAAGGGTCGGTTTCAATCGATGGGACAGACGTGAGGCAGATACGGCAGGTGGATTTGGCGGCGATCATTGGGTTTGTGACCCAGGACAGTTACCTGTTCCACGACACCATGGAGCGCAACCTGCTCTACGCACGACCGGAAGCCACCAGGGACGAGATGATTGCGGCGGCCAAGGCGGCTTTCATCCATGACCGGATCATGGACATGCCAGATGGCTATGACACGATAGTTGGTGAGCGGGGTTTCAGATTGTCGGGCGGCGAGAGGCAGCGGTTGTCCATCGCCAGGGTGATCTTGCATCAACCACGGGTGCTGATACTGGATGAGGCAACTTCAGCCTTGGATACTACCAGTGAGCGTTATGTTCAGACGGCGCTACAGCCGCTCATGCGTGACCGAACGACGATGGTGATAGCCCACCGGCTGTCCACGATCATTGCTGCCGACGTAATCTACGTGGTAGACCAGGGACGGATCGTTGAACACGGCCCCCATGACACGTTGCTGGCTAAGGGTGGTTTGTACGCCAGTCTCTACCAGCAGCAGTTTGGCGGCGGGCGTATCGAGGCCTACTGCGAAGACGGGGTTATCTTCAGCGACGGCAGCATCAGCACGTCGGAACGCCCGGAACCCGTGTTGACCCCAAGCGGGGCGGAAGACGGCCCCAAACGCTCCCGCAAGGACGATGAAAAGATGCCCTGGGAGGATTAACGTTTGCCTCAGCGGAATGAACTGCGCCGCATCCATGGTTCGACGGGCTCACCACGAACGGTTCGCTGGACGGCTTGTCGGGGACAATAGCGTAATTTCGGATTGTGTGGAAGTGGTTTCTACCGTTCGTCCTGAGCTAGTCGAAGGATCCGCTCGCATAGGTCAAGACTAAATACCGGAATTGCCTCAGCAGGATGAACTGCGCCGCGTCCATGGTTCGACTAGCTCACCACGAACGGTTGGGGAGGCGGCATGTTTGAGGACAATCAGCGGTATTAAGAGTTATTTGAGAACGGTTGGTTTGGCTGAGATTCACTTACCGAACCAACCGCTCTACGCCCAGAGCTTACTTGAAGTGGGGGATGACTTCTTCAGTGAGAATCTTGATCGATTTCATGGCGACGTCACGAGGGACGGAAGATGTCCAGTTGACCTCAAACATGATCTCGTCCGTGCTGTACAAATCCCGAAGCATCTCAATCTTTTCGATAACCTCTGGTCCTGTTCCGAAGAGGTTTACCTCTGCGGTGGTTTCGGGACTGGCGGCGCCGGCGTCGGTGCTACCGATTCCCGTCCTGCCAGAGAAGTATCTTCTGGCCAAATCCATGAGCGACTCAACGTGGCGGTCGTTCTCTTCTTTGGTGTCGGACAACAGGGTCGGAATGCGCACCACTGTGGTCGGCTCGCCAGCGTGTCCAGCATCGTACCAGGCCTGGCGATATGCCTTCACGTCTTCCTTGAGGACATTGGTCCCTCTGATGTTGTGGGTAGAACTGCCGGCCCCGATGGCTATCTTGTAACCCAGCTTGCCCATTGGGACAAAGCTCTCCTGGCTGTCTACGGGCAGCAACATGGGAGGATAGGGCTTCTGGTAGGGCTTGGGGATGGACAGATACGGCTCGTAGAATGCCGGATAGTTGTAATACTTACCCTCAAATCCGGAGAAGCTATCCTCGGTCCAGAGTTGTTTCATTACCTCTAAGAATTCAAAGAAGTAGTCCCGTCGCTCGTCGGAACCGCGAGACCGAGCGCCCGCGCCGTAATAGAAGCGGCCCTCGCTGACCTGGTCGATGATGGAAATCTGTTCTGCCGTCTGGAACGGGTCATCCAGCGTCAAGTTGTCGAAGGCGTACCGCTCGTGGGGTAGTGCCTTCTCAGACAATTCTTCGCCGGGCAACTTCATTAGCGGGCGGTGGATGGACGATCCAATTTTGATGTTCTTGGTACGGGCGGCAACCACAGCGGCAAGCATCAGAACCTGGGGATCCATGCTGGCCTGTTTGGAAAAATGGCTTCCGCCGAACCAGATATAGTCCCAGCCCATGGACTCTACTGCATCAACCTGTTCAAAGTTCTTGGTGTAGGCTTCCGATTCTAGAAGTTTTCCGCCTTCATAGGTTGGGTCCCAAGGGAACTTGCCACCAGCGTAGACGGCGTTCCAGGTATCAAATAATCCGAAATCCATAATCGCTACTCCTAAGTTGATGTTCAGTGCGAGGCTGGGTTGACGCCAAGCTTAGCGTCTGGCGTAAATCTCTTTTATGGTGAAGTACCGCCGAGCCTATTTCTTGGCGTAGTTTTTTTCAATAGAAAGCCGGGCTTCCTCAGGGGAGATGCCGTTGGCCATGGCGCAGGGGCTAGTCTCTTCCAAGATGGCGTCAACATCACCCGAGAGAACGTGCTTTTTGTGGATGTCCTCATGCTCAATCCCCAGGGCACGGCCCACCAGAGTCAGGTAGTGTTCTACCTTCACTGGGTATTCGCCTTCATAGCGGCACATGTTGCGCTGGCAGCCGTGATAGAGGGTGCTGTAGGTATCGGCGCCCATTTCGATGGCCTTTTCAACGAAGCCTTTGGACATGTCCTCCCAGGCTCCGGGCTCCATCTTTTCAATCGTCGCCGGAGTGCAATGGCGGCCAAAATTGAGGTTGGTGCCAATGTCGATCAGATTCACACCAGGCAGCTTGGAAAGCAGTAGCTGGGCGCTGCGGGCTTCGGCGTCACCCTGCTCGCGTCCGGTGTGGTAGTGCAGGGCCACGGTGGTCTCTGGCTGGGGTTTGAAGTCCAGCTTGTCCAGGTTGTCTACCAGGAACTCGGCCACGTGGTTAAAATCGAAACTCTTGCCGCGCATGTCCATGATGTCGTCGTAGAAGTAGATGCAGGACGGGCACCACATGACCACCTGCTTCGGGCTGAACTTCTGGAAGTTGGAGGCGGTGGTGGCGGCAACAGAGCGGGCGGCCTTTTCATCGCCGCGCTGGAAGTGCTGAATGCCGCAGCAGTAGGTCTTGCCACCAACAGACGCAAAGCTAACGCCTATCTTCTTGAAGATGTCTGTGACGGTGCGAATCAGATGTGTGGTCCGGAGCACGTTGCAGCCCAGGTAGAGCACTATGTCAGTCTGTTTGACATCGTCTGGTGGCGTGGACAACAGCCACTCCCGTTCTTCGGGCTTGGTCTGCAGACCGTGGACCACATCAATGTCCCTGAAGAATTCCTTGTAAAACCCTGGTTCCGGTTTCGGCTGTGTCATCTGTTAGCTCCTAAATTATTCAACCTGAGTAGAAGTCGTTCGATATGGAAACGCGGCTGTGCCGCCCACTGCGCGGCCTAGTAGCCTACGGCGCAGCCGTCTTTGCGGGGTTCTGAGCCGCCACGGAGTACACCGGTCTCCGGGTCGCGTTGGATAATCTGTGCTCCGCCAATGGATACCCGATTATACCCGTTGATCATTCCCACATTATGGCCTCGGGACTTGAGGTCTTGGGCCACGGCCGAGTCCAAACCTTCTTCCAGGATTACATTGTCATTGCCGACCATGAACCGCAGAGCGTTGATGGCCTTTTGCGGGTCCATGTCGTGGTCCACCATATTGCTGATTAGTTGCAGATGGCCCTGGGGTTGCATGAACGCACCCATCATCCCGTAGGAGGAATGCAACTCATCACCAATCGTAGTCATGCCAGGGATGATCGTGTTGAAGGGCCGCTTGCCAGGGGCCAGGTGGTTGGCGTGATTCGGGTCCAGAGAGAACAGGGAGGCCCGGTTGT
>JAPKDE010000324.1 GCA_028822675.1 Dehalococcoidia bacterium
GCAGTACGCCAACGCCGGCGTGGAGTAAGACTGCCTGCATTCGTCCGGTCATCCGCGTGTAACCCTGGGCCATGGCCACCGCCAGAGTCTCGTGCCAGGTGTTAATGTATTTGGGGCCAGGCTCCTCGTTAATCTCCTGCCTGGCCAACGCCTCCCACACGGACGGCCATTCAGAACCAGGCGAGGATATTATGTAATCTACGTCAAGCTTGCGTAGGGCTTCTAGAATGGCATCGCCGCCGTCTTTACGTTGGGGCATTTAGAGAGTCCTCCCAAATATGCAGTATCAATGTTTTTGATTAAATTCCGCTTATTATACATATACCGGAGAGCCTTGACTCCGGTGATGGGTGAATATATCCTCAGCCCCTCAACATCTGTCCAAATCTAGTACCTTATTCAGGAAAAGTCCGAGTTTCATTTGGAGGGATCATGGCCCAGGAAACACCAACCGGTTTTATCGATGTCCATGCCCACATTGCGCCAACAAGCTTTTTAAAAGAAGTACACAAATCTGGAAAATCGTTTGGCGTCGATGTGGAAGAGACCGACGGCGGACACGCGCTGACCTTTCCCGGTCTGCCCACCTTGCGGGCGGCCGGCGGTAGCCTTGCCGATACTGTAACCCGATCTGAATGGATGCAGGAACAGGGTATTGGCTCTCAATATATGGCCGCTTGGTTGGATATTCAGGGGTACACGTTGTCCAAGGATAAGGAGGCTGAGTGGGTGCGGTTGCTGAATGAGCACATGGCACAGACGGCCAAAGACAGCGGCGATGCTTTTCGGTCCATCGCTGCGGTGCCTCTGCGGGACGGTGAAAAGGCGGCGCGGGAGCTGGAATACGCAGTGAAGACACTGGGCATGTTGGGCACCATGTTGCCCAGTGACCCGGCCGACGTGGATGTGGCCGACGCGGAACTGGAACCGTTCTGGGCTGCTGCTGAAGAATTGGATGTGCCGGTGATGCTCCACGGAGCGTCCCACAGCAAGTGGCCACAGGTGGGCCCCAGCTATCTGGCGTTCAGCATGGGGAGAACCCTGGATACGACCATCTTGGCCGCCAAGCTGATTCACTCCGGGCTGCTGGACCGGCATCCCAAATTGAAGTTGATGCTTTGCCACGGTGGCGGGGCTTTGCCCTTCCTGATTGGTCGGGTAGATGTGGCCTACCGCAGAGGCATGGAGAAGGTGGCTGAACTGGAGCGTGGCGGGCCTGAGGACTACATGTCCATGCTCTATTACGACACGGTGACGGTTAACCCGCGGTCGTTAAAGCTCCTATTGGACATGGCAGGGCCAGAGCACGTGTTATTAGGTACTGACTGGGTTTGGGCCGCAATGAGTGGTGGACTGATGGATGCCGTGGGGACTATTGGGCTGGACCAAGCAGACCAGGACCTGATTACCCGGCAGAACGCACTGAGGCTTTTCAAGGGCTGAAGCCTCAGCCCTTTGCGTCTGACCTAACTCTGAAAGACCTACTCTGATTTCTTGCTGGCGCCGATGTTCGCTGCAAATTCTCGGAGATCGTCGGCAAGCGTCTGCATATCCATATCCGGGTGGCGGTCTAGCAGCGCCTGGTAGATGGGGTCTTTCACCACTTTCTTCTGGAAAATGTTTCCCAAAGAATTGGCAATCATGCTGTCCACTCTAATGGTCGGCGCGGGTATTGGCGGGGTTGTTGGGATTTCGACTGCTGTTTTTACGGGCGCAGCAATTCAGGGTCTGTTTTATCTGAGTAAGACCGGATGGCCTGAATCCAAGGCCAGTAGGGAGGCGCTCATTGGCGCTCATAACACCAACCCCAAAGGGTTTTGGTCCCTTTTGCGTCGGCCTGGGTAACCAATTCGTGGGCGATGCGGGTCTTACCGATGCCCGGTTCGCCGGCCAACATCACAATCCGCCCTTGGCCGGATATTGCGTCATCCAAAGAGTTGGTCATTTTGACCAACTCTTCCTGTCGGCCTATGAAGTCCGATTCCGGAAGTACGTTACTAGTCAAAACAATGTCCCGCCTTGCCTCGTTGGGTGTATTTTACGACGGATGCTAGCGCTTCTGACCAATTTGGTAGCTGGGAAATCAGTGGGTACTTGAACCTGAGATAGGCAATAAAAAGGGTCTTCGTATTGCACGAAGACCCTTCCAATGTTTCAGAATGGGAAGAAACTTCCCTGTGCTGAAGCTTAGAGTTCTATGCGGTAGACCCGTGTTGCCACGTCGTGGAACATGTCGGCCTTCTCGGATTCCGAGTAGTCTTTGGCGATGCGTTTAAAGGCGTTGTACATGATGTGGTACGAGTACGACACCTTGTCCACG
>JAPKDE010000082.1 GCA_028822675.1 Dehalococcoidia bacterium
GGGCCAGAGTGTCTGACCGATTTACCGACGGGCCATCAACGCTGGACGGCACGGCCTACCTGGCTGCGGCGGTGCACTGGGAGCAGGACCAGCCCATTGAGCTGAAATGGGACCAGGAAGCCATTGAATGGATTCAGGACAATGTACAGGGCTCTCCGGTGATTCTGGAGGCCCATCTGAGCCAGTACCGGTGGGGCGGTCGCTTTGCCAACTACACGGGACTGCCCACAGTGATCGGCTGGCCTTGGCACCAGATACAGCAGCGGACGGATTACGCCTTTGCGATTCAAGACCGCGCTGAAGACGTCCGCGAGATGTACGAAACGGTCGATGAACAGCAAGCTTTGTTATTGCTTCAAAAATATAACGTCAAGTATGTTGTGGTGGGAGACCTAGAGCGAATTGCCTATCCGGTGGATGGTCTACAGAAGTTCGAAAACCTAGGACGTAAAGTGTTTGAGAACCAGGGTACGGCCATCTATGAATCAAATTGGAACTTACATAAAACTAGAAAATGACCAAGGTTTCGAGGTTGTCAAGGACTTTGACCACCCTGTTTCAACCATGATTAGGCATGATTTGACATAAGCACCAACATTGGTTAAAGTATAAAAACAATCTAAAAAAGCTTCCAGTCAATTGCAATCAGATTGTTGGCAACTTAAAAACTTCGGGATCGGCGTTGATGCACCAGCGGGTGAAAACCTTAAGTGCGGAGTCGTTGTTTCGTAGAGGCCTCTACCAAGCAGGTAGGAGTCTTTAATTAATTTGGGTGCGTGGGCCTCGTGCCTTTGTGTCAGTACAACCGTGGAGGGCATTTTCGGGTGAACTGACAGTACAAGGCCTGACCTAGTCAGCCTTCTCCAGTTGGTTAACCTGCTAAGACGTGTAGTGTGCGGTGTTTGGGGTTCTTAGTAGAGCAAGTGGAGGGGGCTGATTTTTTTGTGTCAAATCTCCGGGCAACCAAAAGATTAGCTTGGAGATTTCCACCTAGGGTATGACCCAAGCACCCGCAACATGCTGATGGGATCAGAAAGGGCTGCCAACGCCTCTTTCATGGGAGACTCCTCCCGGTGGCCGACACAGTCTAACAGGAAGATATACTCGCCCAATAACTGTTTGGTGGGTCTGGACTCAATCTTCAGCAGGTTAATGTCGCGGTCTGCGAACTCCCCCAGAACCCGATGCAGCAACCCTGGAGAGTCCTTCTCGAGGGTGAAGGCCATTGACGTCTTGTCATCTCCAGTGGGGGCATGATCCGATAGCCCGATCACCGCGAACCGGGTGACGTTGTTGGCCACATCCTGAATACCGCGATCCAAAATATCTACGTCGTACAACTCTGAAGCCCGGCGTGGGGATATCGCTGCTGCCGGGACCTTGCTCTCAAACGAATCTGTAACGCAAAGAACCGTGCTAAGCGATGCCATCTGCTCCGCCTGCGGGTAGTTTTTCTCCAAGTACTGCCGACATTGTGCCAGAGCTTGAGGATGAGAGTAAATGACCTTAATTTCCGCTGGATCGGTTCCAGGTTTGGCCAGCAGGTAGTGTTCAATTGGCAGGTCTATCTCTCCCCGAATGAACAGCGTAGGCTGGGCGATTAAAAGGTCCAGAGTGAAAGTAACGGGGCCTTCTAGACTGTTTTCAATGGGAACAACTCCCTCATCAACCTCCCCGGCGGAGACTGCTTCTCCCACGCCCGTAATCGTCGGATACTGCCTGTCTGCAGTTTTATCGTGGAGCAGAGAAGCTTCTTCCGAATAAGTTCCCAATGGCCCGAGGAATCCTATAGTACGAGCCATCCCTACACCCCCGTTAGGATGTCATAGAGGATTTGTTCGTCGCCGGTGGGGGTGACCGCCACCAATTCGTCTTCGGCTTCCACAACAGAGCGACCAGTGGGCAACGTGGCGCCGGACTTCTTTACCATCAGTGATATAAAGCTATTTGGCGGCAATTCAATCTCGCTCAGACGCTTGCCAATAATAGTGGAATCAGCAGGAATTGAAACACTGACCAGCTCCATACCGGGTACCCTCAGATTCATTAGGTGGACCAAAGGCCGGCCAGGGACGCCTTCTTCCAGACTGGCGAGCACCAGATGCGTGGAGTTCACCACCACATCCACGCCAATCTCATGGAAGATGGGTTCATTCTTGGGGTCTTTGATTAGCGCCATAGTTCTGGGCACCTGGAACATATGTTTGGTCATTTGGGAGACCACCAAGTTGGTGGCATCGGCTCCGGTGAGGCTTACAACGACATCGGCGCGTGAGATTCCGGCCCGTTTCAGGGTGATTTCATCGGTGCCGTCACCCAGCAGGGCAACGCTGCCCAATTCCTCATTGAGTAGTTGAAAACGCGCCACGCTTTTTTCAATCACCACCACTTCGTGTCCACCGGCGATCAAAGCCTTGGATAGGTGGTAACCCGATTCACTGCAGCCGACAATTACAACATACATTAGGGTGTTTGGTTCCCTTTGGTTATCCCTGTATGGCCTGGCGTACATCCTGCAGCAGGCCGAAGGAATAGCCTACCACGTCTAGCCCCAAGGCTGCATACATGACCTGTAATTGAGGGCTCGCAAGGTGGCAAACGACCTTGGGCACATTGAATATGTGCTTGGCTATCTGAGCAACGAGGATATTCTCATGGTCATCGAAGGACATTGCCAGGAAAACGTCGGAGTGATCAATGCCGCCTTCTTGCAGGTAATCCTGCATCATTGGCTCGGCAGTGAGCACGACTCTAACACCTGGAAATTTGGCAACACTTTCCAGACAATCGCGTTCCCGGCTCAGCACTGTGATTTCGTTACCGCGGTCGGAAAAATCACCCACCAGACTGGAACTGAGACGGTTACAGCCATATATCAAGACTCGCATAATCTAGTCTCTCGTCTTTAGTCTCTAGGAAAGATGGGAGACGGGGCCTGCTCCCGCCAGAACATCACCTGACATGAGGCGTTGTTGAAGATGTAAGAGGCGGTGGTGCCTAGTACACAGGAGCCAAACCGGCGGTTATACGGGACGCCGACAACCAATAGGTCCATGAACCGGTCTTCTGATTCCAGCACCACTGCGGGGCCGGCCTGCCTGGCTCGCAAGAACCTAGCCTGGAGGCCTTTATATTTCTCTTCAGATGCAATCGCTTCTATTCGGGCCAGGATCTCCTCTCCCTTGTTGATATCTGAGGAAATCTCCGATTCCAACGACAATTCCAGCGGTACTTCTATTACGTAGACCGCGTGGAGTTCTGTCTTGGATTCTCGTGCCATTTGGCACGCCCACCGAAAAGTGCGTTCGCTGTAGGATTTGCCGTTAACCGGAACCAGAAGTCTTTTTGCGTCCAATCGCATCGCCGAGCACCGTCCTGAATTGGTGAAATAGTCTCAACTACGGCGGTTTGTCCGTTCCCGCAGTTTATTATCAATAATAATCAATGGCAGATTATACGAGTAGAGACCACCCAATACAATAAGATTTTGATGAATCTAAGACGGCGACTAAATCAGATGATCGATTGTCTGTTCTACGGCCGTAGGTTGTGGTCTGAAAGTGGTTCTTCCAGGCGAGTTTCAGTTTGGACAGTGAGGTCATTTGGGTCAAGCCGCAATCGTCACATGAAACGTTGACGGCGAGATTACCTGGTTAACTGCCGTTGCGATTGTGGCGACCATCAACTGTGGCCGGTTCAAGATGGCGGGCAATCTCTGAAATCTTGCCCAGATGCTCGTTGGTCGCTGCCACTATTAGCACATCGCCAGCTTTGATCTCTTCGTCTTTGGCCGGGTGTAGGAACGATGTTCGCCCACGGCGGATGGCCAAGACTGATATGCCGTGACGGTCCGCCGTACCGGCCAGACCTGCATCTTCAAGGGTGTGCCCAATCATTTCTTCCGGTGGGCGCAGTTTACAGATACCAAAATCGGGGACAATAGGCATGTAATCGATAACGCCGGCGTCGAAGCCCACGTGAGCTGTGCGTCTGGCGCTCTCTGCCTCCGGATAGACCACGCGGTCCACACCGACCCGTTCCAGGGTGGAGCCATGGAGTTCATTGGCAGCCCGGCCGATGATGAATGGCACCCCCATGCTCTTTAGAAGCACAGAGACCAGAATACTAGCCTGAATGTTCTCACTGCCCAGAGAGACAATGCAGACATCGTATTCAGCCACGTCTAGTTCTTTAAGGATCGATTCATTGGTGGCATCGGCCCGAACGGCATAAGTTGCCCGATCCATTTGTTCTTGGACCTTGGCTTCATCAATGTCGATTGCCAGAACGTCGTGGCCGCTCTGGAAGAGTTCCTGCGACAGTGTCGACCCAAAGCGCCCGAGTCCAATTACGCAAACTTGTTTTTTCACGGTTTTAGTCCAATCGGCCCTTAAGAATAGGGTCATCCTATTTTAACGCTTTCAGTAGCGTAACGGTACACTTCTGTATCATCTTCGGGTGCCAAGGCTAGGGCCAGAGCAACCGGGCCCAGGCGGCCAACGAACATCAAGACCATGAACAATATTTTAGATGCCATACCCATGCCTGGGATTATGCCGGTTGATGCACCGGTAGTCCCAAAGGCAGAGACAGTATCAAAGATGATATCTAGGAACGGGATCTCTGGCTCCAGAGTGGTCAATACAGTGGCGAATACAACAATCAGACACAGACCAAGCACGGCCACTGTGAGAGCGCGGTGCAATTGCGACTGGTGAATCTCCCGACCAAAAGCCTCTGCGTGAGGCCGTCCTCGTAGTGAGGAAATAACGGCAGCCATCAAAACCGCAAACGTGGCCAGCTTAATACCACCAGCCACCGAACCAGCCGCGCCGCCGATAAACATCAGGCCTGAGAAAGTAGACTTGGTGACATCTTTCACCTCGCCAAAGTTCATTACGGCAAAGCCGGCTGTCCGGCCACTGACCGACTGGAATATTGCGCCCATTATTTTGTCTGCCCAACTGAAACCGCCCATGGTTTCAGAGTTGGCAAATTCTGCCAGGTAGAGTACACCCGCTCCCAACACCCACAAAAGGATGCTGGTAACCAATACCATCTTTGTTTCCAGTGAGAACCGGGAGATACGGCGCTTGCGGAAAACGTCCACCATCAAAACCCAGCCCAAGCCGCCCAGTATCATTAAGAAGGTCATGGTCATGAGCAATATTGGGTTGGAGGAGAATCTGGCTACGCTGCTTCCTCCGGGCATTTCAGGAAGGATATTGAACCCGGCGTTGTTCACAGAAGATACCGAAAGGAATATCGAATGCCAAAGGGCACGCACCGTGTGCCATTCTTCTACGTCGTGAATCTGGGTGAAGAGTACCGCTGCGCCTGCGAGATATAGCAAAAATACCCCCCCGATCACCATCCGGCCCAAGTGCCGTAAACCGCCCATCTGGTCAACGCCCACCGTGTCTCGCATCAAGCCACGGGTCAATATGCGCTCCTGGAGGGTTGATCGTTGTCCAATCAACAGCAAGATAAACGTGCTTACGACCATGAAACCCAGGCCGCCAACCAACATCAACGTGAAAATGATCACCTGGCCGAATATCGACCAGTAAGTGCTGGTGTCGACCACGGTGTGTCCGGTCACCGTTACTGCTGAGACTGAGGTAAAGAAGGCGTTTTCAATGGGAGTGAACCCAGAGCCGTTGTGGGCTATGGGGAGGGATAACAGACCCCCACCAACCAAGATCAACAGTGCAAAGCCCGTTATGAGGATGGTGGTGGTGCCGAAGATGGGCCGGTTTCTCTTGGGCGGCTCCACTTCTTCGACTGAGGGGGATAGTTCCCGTCGTCTTCTGAGCCTGATGATGTTATTGGTGTGCCTGCGTCGGCCCCTAAAAGCCATGCTTAACGCCTATGGGCCAGTCGCCCGCCGCCTGAATGAGAAAAATCATCAGCATCTGTTAAAAGAGAAAGTCGATGAGAAAGAGAGTAGAAAGGACTCTAAAACGAGCGCAACCACGGCTGAATCTGAAATACCAACCCGTGAATCGCTGATAAATTAAACAGTTTTCTTGAAGATTGCGTGAAGGATTAATGAAGTAGCTAGAATTTTAGGATTCGACGATTCATTGTGTCAATGAACCAGAAGGGCCTATTCAATTGAATTAAATCAGAAGAACGGGAATTAGGCAGAACTGCGTAACCTGTTTTCGTGACTGAAACAGCTTGTATGCTAATATGATTGGCACGAGAAACGTTGGCCCGAGATTAGGATTTGCCAGCGTTGTGGACCAGTGGTTCTCGTTATTTAGGAGACCGTAAATGACCAGCAGCCCCAGGCAGGTAGAATTGGCTTTTGACCCTGCTGCGATAGATAGTAAATGGCAGGCACGGTGGGAACAAGACGGCCTGCACAAAGTTTTAGACGACGACCCTCGCCCCAAATGGTACGAAATGACCATGTATCCGTACCCGTCGGGCGATCTTCATATAGGTCATTGGTATGCTATGGCGCCTGCCGATGCCCACGCCAGGTTCCGCCGGATGCAGGGCTATAACGTGCTGCATCCCATCGGTTTCGACGCCTTTGGACTCCCCGCTGAAAACGCGGCCATTAGCCGTGGCATCCATCCCTACGAATGGACCATCAGCAACATCGAAAACATGCGCCGCCAGTTACGTTCCCTGGGAGCGATTTACGATTGGGATCGTGAGGTTATCACCTGCCAACCGGAATATTACAGGTGGAACCAATGGTTCTTCCTGAAATTCTTTGAGAAGGGTCTCGCCTACCGCGCCAAGGCTCCGGTGGTCTGGTGTCCTTCCTGCCAAACGGTATTGGCCAACGAACAGGTCTTGAACGGCGCCTGTGAGCGCTGTAGCACAGAGATAACCCGCCGCGACTTGGAACAGTGGTTCTTCAAGATCACGGAGTACGCGGACAGATTGTTGGATTTCTCCGGACTTGAGGAATGGCCAGACAAGATCCTGTCCATGCAGCAGAACTGGATCGGCCGCAGCGAAGGCGTAGAGATATCGTTTGATATCTCAGACGTCGGCCTTGATGAGAAAGAGATACGCACATTTACCACGCGTATCGACACACTTTATGGTGTCACGTTCGTTGTGCTGGCCCCGGAACATCCGTTGGTAACCGGACTGACCACAGAGGACAACCGACAGGCTGTGGATGAATACATCAGCAAGGCTCGTCAGACCTCGGAAATCGACCGACTTGCGAGCGATAAAGAGAAGACCGGCGTCTTCACCGGCAGTTATGCGGTAAACCGGATCAATGGTGAGCGCATACCCGTCTATATCGGCGACTACGTGCTGACCACCTACGGCACCGGCGCAGTGATGGGCGTTCCAGCCCACGACTCCCGTGATTTCATATTTGCCAAGAAATATAAACTGCCCATTCGAATTGTCATTGCACCCATCGAGTGGAACGGGCAAGACCTTGGCGAGGCCTATCTCGGCGATGGGTTCATGACCAACTCCGGCGCTTACGATGGCATGACCAATGAAGAGGGCAAAACGGCCATCGCCATTGACCTTGAGAAAAAGAGTTGGGGCAGTAGGACCGTTTCGTTCCGCATTCGAGACTGGTTGATATCAAGACAGCGGTATTGGGGCACACCGATTCCGATGGTCTACTGTGGCTCTTGCGGCGTGGTGCCAGTGCCGGAAGCCGACCTTCCGGTGCTACTACCCCAGGACGCTGACTTCACGCCCACCGGTGAATCTCCCTTGGCCGCCAATGAAGATTTTGTAAAAACTACGTGTCCCAAGTGCGGTGCGGCTGCTCGACGCGAGACCGACACCATGGACACGTTCATGGACTCGTCCTGGTACATGATGCGTTACCTGGATCCCCACAACGCCGATGATCCGTCAAATCCCAAGCTGTTACAGAAGTGGATGACAGTGGACCAGTACACCGGCGGAGCAGAACACGCGGTGATGCACCTGCTTTACTCGCGCTTCTTCACCAAGAGCATGCACGACATGGGTTTGGTTGAGTATGACGAGCCATTCTTGCGGCTCTTTAACCAGGGAGTAATCTTAGGCGCAGACCACGACAAAATGAGCAAGAGCAAGGGCAACGTCGTCAACCCGGACGACTTTGTTGGCACACTTGGAGCCGACGCCGTGCGTTGTTTCCTGATGTTCATTGGGCCCTGGGACCAGGGTGGTCCTTGGAGTGATGTGGGCATCAACGGTACTGCGCGCTGGTTGAACCGCGTTTGGGATATTGTTGCCAGGGATGCCAGTTCCCTGGATACTGCTGCGACCAACGACGAGATGGTGCGAGACACCAACCGGCTGTTGCATCAGACCGTTCGCAAATGCCATAACGACCTGGACAAGTTCAAGTTCAACACCGCCATCGCGTCGCTCATGGAATTGACCAATCACTTGAATAAGGTTTGGGCTGACTCCAGTGTCGATTCCAAGACCTGGCGTTCCTGCACTAAAGCATTACTTCTCATGCTGGCTCCGATGGCCCCTCACATGACCGAGGAACTCTGGGAGATGAATGGTCACACCTACAGCATTCACCAACAGGACTTCCCAACGTGGGACGACGACCTGGCGGCTGAAGATGTAATCACGCTGGTACTTCAGGTAAACGGCAAGGTGCGGGACAAGGTCGAAGTTCCGGCCAACATTGAGGAATCAGCGGCTCAGGAATTAGCCATGGCCAGCCCCAAGATGCAGGGCTTTCTTGAAGGCAAATCGGTGGTCAAGTCGGTCTACGTTCCGGGTCGGCTAGTCAATGTGGTGGTTAACTAATTATTGCAGGTTTTTTCTGCGCCGCTGTAACAACAAAAAGCTCAGCATCCGATTTAGCCCTATAACTATTTGAAATTATTCGGTGCGTTTATGAACCTCGAAGAAATTTATCTCCGGTTCACCGATGGTGCTCGCAGTGGAGCGGTCAGAGCTGGATGGGTTGAGCGCTATATGGACTCACCCATCACTTTCTGGTGCGGCTTACACGCTCCCCAAGACGCCAGAGAGGCAATGACCGACTTTCAACAGCACCTGTTTGACGTGGGCAACTCGCATCAAACGTTAGTCAACGACAAGATGTACCCCGGCGGGATCCAAGAGGTTTTCACCAACGAGGAAGAGGGGTTCTATCGTTCTTTGGAAGTGATGGCCAGCGGATCTAGGCTAATTAAAAACATGCCCTTGGTTTCCTGGCCAGACGGACTCACTGGACGGCCGGACGTGCTGGAACGAGTGGATGGTGTGCCCTCTGTCTTTGGCGATTTCAGTTACAGAGTGGTCGAGGTTAAATCGTCTCGTAGACTCCGTGAATCACAGAAACTGCAGGCGGCGCTGTACAACCGGGTGTTGGGGTTAATACAAGGCTACGAGCCGCCGGAATTCCAGATGGTTAACCGAGACTTTGAGATTGTTCCGGTGGTGATGGCCGAGGTGGATGACCGCCTGGACCAAATATTAGAAGAAGTCAGAGAGATCGTGGCCGGTAAAGCTGTGGATTTCTGCTACGGAGTTGCTGGCTGGCCCTGGACAACCTACGTAGACAAGCAGGCCGTGGCCGCTGGCGATGTTTCGTTGATAACTGGAGTTGGCGCCTCAGTGCGGGTCAACCTGGTTGAAGCTGGTTACCGGACCATTGAGAGCATTGCCAGAGCCAACGAGACAGAACTTGTAAGCATCAAGCGTATCGGAGATGCCACTGCCAAAAAAATGGTGGTTTCAGCCCAGGCGATACACGCCAACAAGCCGGTACGCAGAGAAGAAATGGGAGAGTTGCGACGGGGCAAGACTGAGGTCTTCTTCGACTTTGAAGGTGCTCAAGAACACGATTTAGTAGACGGCCTGGAGTTGGTCAATTACCTGATTGGCGCGGCCTATCGCACTCCTGGCTCTGAAGCCAAGTACATTCCGTTCTTTGCCGATACTTTCGGTCAGGAAGACGAGAACCTGGTGGAGTTCTTGAGGTGGGCCGACTCACTAGAAGACCCGGTTTTTTACCACTGGCATCACTACGAACGCACCCATCTGATGAAAATGGTGGAGCGTTACGGCGTTGACCCCCAATTGGCAGCAGTGGTCATTGATCGTCTGGAAGACCTGTCGCCGTGGTCTACCAAAGGGTATGCGTTCCCAGCTTACGGCGAATCTCTGAAATCCATCGCTAAATGCTTAGATTTCAGTT